>JBKPAB010000194.1:0-34924 GCA_046726195.1 Actinomycetota bacterium | reverse complement strand
AGTTCTTGCGTCCCTCGCGCGTCCCTGACGGGCGACCCGACGAGATGCTCGCCGACTGGTGGTGGTATCAGGCCTGGTCAGCGGCGGTTTTACCGGTAGCCCCGACGGGATTCGAACCCGCGCTACCGCCTTGAGAGGGCGGCGTGCTAGGCCGCTACACAACGGGGCCCTAGCGAATGATCATCTGGTTGATGAGACCGCGGAAGCCTACCAACTCCCCTTGTGGTAGGGCGAATCAGGAGCGTCTGCGTCGCTGGGGTACTAGGACTCGAACCTAGACTAACTGAACCAGAATCAGTCGGGCTGCCAATTACCCTATACCCCACTGGCGTTGCCGCCGGGCCGTCGCAACCGTCGCGGGCACGAGGACAAACCTTACTGTAGGCGGCAATCGCTGCCCAAGCCGACTCATGACCGGGTTAGGCGTTGCAGAAGCCGAGGGCCGCTCAGCTGCTGAGGTCCACGTGGGTGCGCAGCTTCATGAGACGTGACAGGCCGTACGCCAGCGCGGCAAAAAGTGCGAACCCACCTACGTCGAACGCGGCGTCCACCCAGCCGATTCCCTCCAAGGCCTTGAGTGTGGCGACCGACGTAGTCAGGCCGGCGACGACATAGGCGAACACGTTGTTGATCACGTGCGCGGCAATTGCGGCTTCCAAGCCGCCGGTACGCCATACCAGAAGCGCGGCGAGCAGACCGAAGGCGAGCCTGTCGGCAAACAGTGGAAGGTTCTGTGTGCCATGCAGCAGCGCGAACACCAACGCGGAGACGATGACACCGAACCACGGCTGTGCGAACAGGCTGCCGAG
Organism: Actinomycetota bacterium; assembly: GCA_046726195.1. GTDB lineage: Bacteria > Actinomycetota > Actinomycetes > Propionibacteriales > Propionibacteriaceae > Microlunatus. Next base: position 34,115 of record JBKPAB010000194.1, on the reverse strand, counting down.
CGCCTGGAGTAGATAGCCCCGAAAGAAGATCTCTTCCGCTGCTGCCTGGATGGGCGAGGTCAGCAAGATCACCACGAGGAAGCCCAGTAGGCCCTCTTGAGGCTGCAAGGAGAGGTCTTTGGCAACCGTCGTCGAGAGCAGCATCACGCCGTTCAACACAATGGCGGCTATCGCCAGACACCCAAGCAGGTAGCGCCAGCGAATCCGAGGCTGCACCGAAGACAGCCAGCGCGGCCGCATCTGATGGATCAGCGCCATCAGGCCCCAGGAGATTGGGATCAGCGTGGCGAGGCCGAGGTTCACCGCCAACATGCCGAGCGGCAGTTCAAACGCGAAGGCCTTCGCAGAGTAGTCCTGGTACATCTGGCTGCCGGCCGTAGTGGCCCAGAAAACCATGACAAGAGCCTGGCTGACCACCATAGTCACCAGGACGAAGAGCGATAGGCCCAAGACAACACCCAGTACCGAGCGCCACCTCGCGTACCACGTGCCGCGCAGGATCTGTGGGTAGGCGGCGCCGTCCGGGGGGAGGGCGCCCGCTTCGATCGTGGTCGCCGGCGGCTTCGACGGTTGGCGATTTGCGGCCGAGCGGGAGCTTGCAGCCCGGGCAACCGGATCGGCCTGACCCGCGCGCACTGCGGGATTGCCCGACCGGCTCCGAACTCTGGAACCTTTCTGAGCCGGGGCCTCCGACTTCTTCTGCCTCGTCACGGTCTCGGTCGTCCTGATTCCTGGCGCCCTTCGACAGGCTCAGGGCGCAGACCAGCCCGGGGCTCAGGGCGCAAACCAGCCCGGTCGTGACTTGATCGTCCTGATTCCTGGCGCCCTTCGACAGGCGCCGTCCTGAGCTCGTCGAAGGGCTCAGGACGCAAACCAGCCCGGTCGTGACTGGAGCGTCCTGTGTCCTGGCGCACTTCGACAGGCTCATGGCGCAAAGTGGATCCGGCAAACTCCGGCTCTCCCAGCTCGACCAGTGCTGCTGCGATGCGCGCGAGGGTGGACTCTCGACCGAGCAGCTCAATCGACTCGAAAAGCGGCGGTGAGATCCGGCTTCCCGTGACCGCTGCCCGTACGGGCCCAAAAGCCAGGCGTGGCTTCAGCCCCAGATGATCGACCAAGCTGGTCCGCAAGGCCGCCTCGACACTCGCATGATTGAATTCCGGCACAGCCGCCAGCGCCTCATGGGCCGCCGTCAAGGTCGGTATGGAGTCTGCCGACAGGCCGGCATCAGCAGCGATCGTGAGCTTGTCATCCGGCAGGAACAAGAAGGCCAGCATCCCGACTGCCTCGGAGAGGGTATTGATGCGCTCCTGGATCAACGGCGTCGCTGCTGCGAGCCGGTCATGTTCCTGTACGAGTGGAGGCTGGCTGATCAGCCCGGCCGCGGCCAAGAACGGCACCAGTTTCTCGGTCAGTTCGCTTGGCGGGAGCATGCGAATGTGGGCCGCGTTAATGGCCTCGCACTTCTTCGCGTCGAAGCGTGCCGGGTTGGCGTTCACCCGCCGGATATCGAATGCCTCGATCATCTCCGCCATGGTGAAGACGTCACGGTCCTCCGCGATCGCCCATCCGAGCAGCGCCAGGTAGTTCAACAACGCTTCCGGCAGGTAGCCCGTCTGCTGATATTCGGCCAGACCGGATCCCTTGTCCCGCTTGGACAGTCGCCGGTTGCCTTCACCCAGCACGGTCGGTAGATGGCCGAAGGTCGGGATCCGCCCGCTGCCGACTCCAATCTGTGCGAGCGTGTCGTAGAGCACGATCTGCCGCGGAGTGGACGACAGCAGGTCCTCGCCGCGCAGCACGTGGGTGATCTTCATCAACGAATCGTCCAGAGGGTTGACGAGCGTATAGAGCGGTTCGCCGTTGCTGCGCACGATGACGTAATCGGGCACATGTTCGGCCGCGAAGCGCACCGGCCCACGGACCAAGTCATCAAAGGCGATGTCGGCATCGGGCACTCGCATGCGCACCACGGAGGGAACCGACATTGCCTCCAGCTCTGCGATCTGCTGCTCGCTGAGGTTACGGCAGAACCCGTCGTAACCTGACGGCGAGCCAGCCGGTCGCGCAGCCTCGCGCGATTCGATCTCCTCCCGGGTACAGAAGCACCGGTAGGCCAGCTTGGCCGCAAGCAGCTTCCTCACCACGTCGCGATAGATGTCCCCGCGCAGGCTTTGGACATAGGGACCGTATGGCCCGCCAACGAGCGGTCCCTCATCCCAGAGCAAACCGAGCCAGGTGAGAGAGTCGTAGAGGCCCTGGTACGACTCCTCGAGGTTGCGCACCGCGTCGGTGTCCTCCACCCGAAGCACGAAAGTCCCGCCGTAATGCCGGGCAAAGACCCAGTTGAACAATGCGCTGCGTACGTTGCCGACATGCAGATTGCCGGTCGGCGAAGGAGGAAACCGGACGCGGACCTGCTCAGGGGCCAGGTCGCCGAGCACAGTCACGTCGTCTCGGATCTTGGTCTCGCCCTCAGCCACTACCCCGCCTCGCTGGATGTTTCCTCCGGTCGTATGGCAGCGACCGGATTGGTGAGAGTGCCAATACCCTCGACCTCGATGCTTACCACCTGCCCGGGCAGCATAGGCCCGACACCCGACGGGGTACCGGTCAAGATCACATCACCGGGCAGCAGGGTGGTGTATGAGGAGATGTAGGCCACCACCTCAGGGATCGTGAAGATCATGTCTTTGGTATTGCCGTCTTGCCGCAGCTCGCCGTCCAAGGTAGTGCGAATAGAGAGGGCGGCGACCTCATCGAGCCGCTGATGGGTGGTAATCCACGGGCCCAGCGGACAGAAGGTGTCATAGCCCTTGGCTCTGGCCCACTGTCCATCGGTCCTTTGCAGGTCGCGAGCGGTGACATCGTTTCCCACGGTGTAGCCGAAGATCACCTCCGATACGCGCGATATCGGCACTTCCTTGCAGATGCGGCCGATCACGACTGCGAGCTCACCCTCATAGCTCACTTCGCCAGTGGCGGCCGGGTAGATGATGGGCTCCCCCGGCCCGATCACCGACGTGTTCGGCTTAAAGAAGGTGAGCGGAGTCTTCGGTACTTCGTCGCCCATTTCGGCTGCGTGCGCGGCGTAATTGCGACCCACGGCGACGATCTTGCTTCGGGGGATCACCGGTGCCAGCAGGCGAACACTATCTAGGTCCTTGCGCTCCCCCGTCAGTTTCACCGACATAGCTATCGGATCACCGGTCAAAACTGAGACCGTGTCGGGGTAGCGCCCACCGTCGTCGGCAAGCTCGACGACGCCGTATTGGGGGTCGCCGCCGGCGGCGAAACGGGCGATGCGCACCGAAGTAGCCTATCCGGCATGGTCACGGCCACGAGCCCATCGCAATCGCCGTTCCACGCCGTCGATCTCATCCGCTGGAAGTGCGACGGCGGTGAGTTGAGCGATGCCCAGATCGACTGGTTGATCGCTGCGTATATGGCTGATGAGATCGCCGACGAGCAGATGTCTGCCTTCGCCATGGCCGTGCGGTTTTGTGGCTTGACCCGACGAGAGCTGGACCGCTGGACTCGGGCCATGATCAACTCGGGTGAGCGGTTGGACTTTTCAGGACTGCCCAAACCGACCGTCGACAAGCACTCCACTGGCGGAGTCGGCGACAAGATCACGCTGCCATTGGTTCCGTTGGTGGCTTCCTGCGGGGTGGCGGTGCCCCAGCTGTCCGGGCGAGGGCTCGGGCACACCGGCGGAACGCTGGACAAGCTCGAGTCGATCTCTGGCTGGCGAGCTTCTCTGACCAACGAAGAGATGCTGCGCCAGCTTTCCGATGTTGGCGCAGTGATCTGCGCACCTGGCCCTGGGCTGGTGCCCGCAGACCGGAAGCTTTACGCGTTGCGGGACGTCACCGGAACCGTTGAGTCGATTCCACTCATCGCCTCCTCGATCATGAGCAAGAAGATCGCTGAGGGCGCCAGTGCACTCGTGCTGGACGTCAAGGTTGGCTCGGGGGCGTTTATGAAGACGCGGGAATCGGCGAGCGAGCTAGCACAAATCATGGTCGATCTTGGTCGAGCCGAGGGCGTGATCACGGTTGCGCTGCTTACCGATATGTCGACACCCCTGGGCCTCACTGCCGGTAACGCCTTGGAAGTTGCGGAATCAGTCGAAGTGCTGGCGGGCGGAGGGCCTTCGGACGTGATCGAGCTGACTATCGCGCTGGCTCGGGAGATGCTCGCTGCTGTTGGCCGCGATGATCATGATCCCGCTGACCTCTTGGCTTCTGGGGCTGCGATGGACGTCTGGCGTTCCATGATCAAGGCCCAAGGGGGCGATCCCGATGCCGATCTCCCGGCCGCGCGGGAGACCGATGTGATCACTGCTGAGCGGGACGGAATCCTGCACTCACTGGATGCGCTGGCGGTAGGTGAGGCCGCCTGGCGGTTGGGAGCTGGTCGTGCCCGCAAGGAGGATGCCGTGCAGCCCGGCGCGGGCGTACAGCTGCACGCCAAGCCCGGTGACCACGTACGGGCTGGTCAGCCGTTAATCACCTTGCACACCGACACACCCGAGCGATTCGCGAGGGCTCGCGAGGCGCTGGGCGGTGCTTATGAGATTGGTGACATCGCTCCAATGGTGCAGCCACTCATCCTCGACCGAGTGACATGACCTCAACCTCAACGCCGACGTCATCCTCGGCGTGAATGAGGCCGTAAACGTAAGCCTCGCAGAGGGCCTCCCAGGACGCCTCGATAATGTTTTGGCCAACTCCGACTGTGGTCCAGGCGCTGAGGCCGTCGGTGGTTTCGATGAGCACCCGTACGGTGGCATCGGTCCCGTGACCCTGATCAAGGATCCGCACTTTGTAGTCGATGAGCTCGAACTTCGCGACAGCGGGATAAGCCGGAAGCAGTGCCTTTCGTATCGCGTGGTCGAGGGCATTGATTGGACCGTTGCCTTCCCCAACCACGCGCCGGCTTTGACCCCTAGCGGTGAGCCGTACGGTGCATTCGGTATCGGTCTCTTGGCCCTGTGTTGACTGGGTGAAGACGCGCCAGGAGTGCACCTGGAAGTATTCGGGCAGCTGCCCGAGCTCCCGGAGCAGCAGCAGCTCGAAGCTCGCGTCCGCCGCCTCGTAGGTGTATCCGGCTGCTTCAGCGTCCTTCACCCGGTCGGTTATCCGAGCCGCGAGCTCGCGGTCGGAGAGGTCGAATCCCAACTCCCCACCTTTGATCTGGATGTTCGCCCGACCTGCCATGTCGGAAACCAGCATCCGCATGTCGTTGCCGACCAGCGCAGGGTCAATGTGCTGGTAGAGATTGGGATCCACTTTGATCGCGCTGGCGTGCAGCCCCGCCTTGTGGGCGAATGACGACAGGCCAACATAAGGTTGACGAGCGCTCGGTGGCACGTTCGTCACCTCCGCGATTGCATGCGCGAGGCGAGTAGCCTCCCGCAGCGAGCCGGCCGGAAGCAGCGGCCAGCCGTACTTAAGCTCAAGGTTGGCGACGATGGAGAGCAACTCAGCGTTGCCGGTGCGCTCCCCGTAGCCGTTCACGGTTCCCTGCACGTGCATTACCCCGGCGTCCACCGCGGCCAGGGTGTTCGCGACTGCACATCCGGCGTCGTTGTGGGTGTGGATGCCCAGCGGGACACCGATGTCTCCGGCGGCCGTCACGATTTCGCCGATCCATGGGGGGAGCATGCCGCCATTGGTGTCGCAGAGCACGACGACCTCAGCGCCTGCCTCCGCCGCGGTACGCACTACCTCTAGCGCGTACGCGGGATTCTCGCGATATCCGTCGAAGAAGTGTTCGCAGTCGACGAAGACCCGCTGGCCTTCAGACCTCAGGTGCCGCACGGTGTCGGCGATCATGGCGAGGTTCTCCGACAAAGTGGTGCGCAGCGCCAGCTCGACATGCCGATCGTGACTCTTGGCCACGATGCATGCCGTGGGAGCCCGCGCGTCCCGAAGCGCGGCCGTCAGCGGATCGTCCGCGGCCTTCATTCCCACGCGCCGGGTGAACCCGAACGACACCAGCTCGGCGTTCCTCAGTTTCAGTGCCCCGTCGGCCATCGCCGCGAAGAACGCGGTGTCTGTTGGGTTGGCACCCGGCCAACCGCCTTCGATAAATCCGACACCAAGCTCATCGAGGAGAGACGCAATCGCCAGCTTGTCGGTTACCGAGAGGTTGAGACCCTCCTGCTGCGAGCCGTCGCGCAGGGTGGTGTCGAAGACGTGGAACTCGGCCGGCTTGGGTCTTGGCTGAGCAAACATTCGGATCCTCAGGTCGATTGTCGGATGTCCTGGCATTTCCTGGCATGAAAAAACCTCCCGTGTGCACACAGGAGGTCGCGCGCTGACGATGTTCAGCGCGCTAGCAGATAATCACCGCCAGAAACTGCATGGCCACAGTGTTCCCTAGATCTCGCGAAATTGCCAGTCGCTCCGCCAACTGGACAGGATCTATGGTCGCGAAAGCAGCCATTGGGCTGACAACATGCGCCCTGAGCCGCTGACAGCATGCGCCCTGAGCCCGTCGAAGGGTGCACTATTTCGCGCGCATGATTCAGCGCGCTTCGACAGGCTCAGCGCGCATTAGTTAGCATGCGCCCTGAGCCCGTCGAAGGGTGCATGATTCAGCGCGCTTCGACAGGCTCAGCGCGCATTAAAGGATGCGGCGGAGCCAGTCGTACTTGTCCTCCGCGCGACCGTACTGGATGTCCAGCAGTCTCTGCCTAATAGCGAGAGTCATCTCCCCACTCTCTCCAGAGCCAATTTGGTAGCTTCCGTTCTCGTCGTGCAAAGTGCCAATGGGAGTGGCGACTGCAGCGGTCCCGCAGGCGAAGAGCTCAGTCACCTTGCCAGACCCGATGCCCTCCAATAATTCAGCGATCTCGATCCGACGCTCAACCGGGGTGAGCCCGAACTCTGGTGCCAAAGTCAAGATCGAGTCGCGGGTGACACCCTCGAGGATGGACCCAGTCAGTTCGGGAGTGATCAACTCATTGTCGGTTGTAATCAGGTAGACGTTCATCCCCCCAAGCTCTTCCAACCAGCGATGCTCAGCGGCATCTGCAAACATCACCTGGTCACACCCGTGCTCAGCCGCCTGCTGCTGCGGGAGCAGACTCGCGGCGTAATTGGCAGCGGTTTTCGCCGCGCCGGTGCCGCCGGGTGCGGCACGCGAATAGATCCTAGAGATCCAGATGTTGACAGGTTTCACGCCGGAGGCGAAGTAAGCTCCAACCGGGCTGGCTATACAGCAATAAGTGACCCGCTTCGCTGGGCGAACGCCGAGAAATGCCTCCGTTGCGAACATAAAAGGCCGCAGATACAAGCTCTGCTCCGGAGCCGCCGGTACCCAAGCGGCATCGGCAGCCACCAGCTCTTCAATGCTGGAGAGGAAGTCCTCGGCAGGCAGTACAGGAAGGGCCATTCGCTGAGCTGAGCGGGCCATCCGCTGGGCGTTCTGCTCGGCGCGGAAAGTCCAGATGGTGCCATCCTCGTGCCGGTACGCCTTGAGGCCCTCGAACACCTGCTGGGCATAGTGCAATACAGCGGTTGCCGGATCCAATGAAAACGCGCGGTATGGGACGATCGCCGAGTCGTGCCAGCCATCGGCAGCGGTCCAGGTTGCGACCGCCATGTGGTCGGTGAAGTACACACAAAATCCGGGATGCGCCAGAATTGCCTCGCGTTCGCTCTCGCTGAGCGGGTTGAGGTTAGACCGGAGTTCGAAAGGAAGTCTCACATCAGTCGCCTTCGGTAGTGGTGTCGGCGCAGGCGGCCGCACGGTGTTGCTGCCGGTCACGCTACCGCCCCTTTCTAGCGCCGCTCGCGCATCGCGCTTTGAATCCGCCGCCGTCGTCGTCGCTCGCAGAGGAAAGAACGCCTCTGCTCGCTCCGTGTAGATTGCTCGCTCCGCTCGCTGAGGCTGGCGCTTATGAGCCGCTGCCTTCCTCGCTCGCAGTCGCTCGCTCGTCCAGGACAGCGGCGCGCCAGCCTGGCTCCGTGCGGCGGCGCGCGATTCCCGACGCTCGCGACACTTGCATGAGATCTCGTCGCTGCAGGCCGTCCGCTGCGGCTACGATGCGCCGGTGAGCCACGCAGGTACCGAAGCTGGTAACGATCTTGGTCTGCAGACCGGCCGATCCTTCAACCTGGCTGTGATCGGCGGGGATGGTATCGGCCCTGAGGTGGTCGCCGAGGGACTCAAGGTACTCGATGCCGTGGCGGGCCCTGGCGTCTTCACCCCTACCGCTTATGACCTCGGAGCCAGCCGTTGGCAACGCACCGGTGAGGTCCTCCCAGACTCGGTGCTGGCCGAGCTCAGCGCTGCCGACGTGATCTTGTTCGGCGCCGTGGGCGCCGCGCCGGGCGCGGCGGACGTGCCAAGCGGGCTGCTGGAACGCGGACTCCTGCTGAAGCTGCGCTTCGCTTTCGACCACTACGTCAACCTGCGGCCGAGCCGGCTCTATCCCGGCGTGGCGACGCCACTCGCGGAGCAGGTTATCGGCGGCAAAGACGTTGATTTCGTTGTCGTACGGGAGGGAACTGAGGGCCTGTACTGCGGCAATGGTGGCCTGGTGCGTTCCGGCACACCACAGGAGATCGCTACCGAGGTGAGCATCAACACCGCGTACGGAGCCGAACGCGTCATCCGAGACGCCTTCGAGCGCGCGACCAGGCGCCGCAACAAGATCACGTTGGTTCACAAGCACAACGTGCTGGTTAATGCCGGCGGGCTCTGGAACCGCATCTTCAACGCAGTGGCCGCCCAATACCCCGGAGTCGCTACCGATTACTTGCACGTTGATGCCGCAACGATCTTCCTCGTCACCGACCCGGCGCGTTTCGACGTCATCGTGACCGACAACCTCTTTGGCGACATCCTTACTGATCTTGCCGCCGCAGTCACGGGTGGCATCGGACTGGCCGCGAGCGGCAACATCAATCCAGATCGTCGCTTCCCGTCGATGTTCGAACCTGTGCACGGGTCGGCCCCGGACATTGCGGGCCAAGGCATCGCCGATCCGACCGCGACGATCCTCTCGGTCGCCTTGTTGCTGGATCATTGTGGACTCTCCGAAGAAGCGTCGAGGATCGAAAGGGCCGTGGTCGCCGACATCGCTGAGCGCAGCGTGGGCCAGGTTCGAACGACAAGCCAGATTGGCGATGCAATCGCTACGGGTGTCTAGATCATCTAGTAACGCTGCGATCGTGAGCGCCGGACCCTTGCACGCGATTTGATTGCGTCGCTCGCCAAGCTCGCTCGGCGCGGATCGCGCCTTGTAGTCGCCTACTTTCGTCGTCACTCGAGGACGAGAAACGTGTCCCTTCGCTTCTCCTCAGTACGGCGCCGCGCGATCCGTGTCTCGCGTAATCAACCTCAGGCGGCTTTAGCGACCTTGTGGGTCCGGGCCTGGAGAATCGCCGGTACGACCGAGTGTTCCTTACGGGCCCGGCGACGTGGTTGGTCGTCGGGTACCTGATGCTGACGATCAGCGGTGACCGTCCATGCGTCCGGATACATGTCGTACATGAGTGGCTTTTCTTGTGAGTCGCGGGATAGGGACAAGGAAAATAGTAGGGCGTCCGACTATCTCGTGCCCATCTATTTAGCCGGAATCTTCCACATTGTGGAATTGCCGTATCGCTCGCTGGCACACTGTTGAAGTGAGCGCTCCCCCCGAACTTCCCGAGCTTGTGATCAGGGCATTGCGAATGTCGTTGGAGCGCGGTTATGTGCAAGCCTCACGCACTGAAACCGGCCGGCTGCTGGCCGCTTTGGCAGCGACCCGAACGGGCACGATCGCTGAATGTGGCACCGGCTGCGGGGTTGGTGCTGCATGGCTGCGTAGCGGAGCGCCGAAACATACCCGAGTGATCACCGCCGAACTCGACCCCGAGTTGGCGCACGGGGTTATGGACATGTTTGCCGGTGACGACATCGACGTCATGCATGCCGACTGGAGCAGCCTGGCCGAGCATGCCCCTTTCTCGTTGATCTTCATGGATGCAACAAGCGCGAAGGGCTGGCCGCGCGAGAAGATCGTCGAGCTGCTCACCGAAGGCGGCATGATCGTGCTGGACGACTTCACACCATGCCCAACCTGGCCCCCGGTCGAGGCAGGTCGGGTGGACACGCTGCGTCTGGACTGGCTTTCCGACGAGCGCTTCACCAGCGTTGACGTAATGGTTGCCGAGGACACCTCAGTGGTCATTGCCGTCAAGAAATAGGCGGCCTGCTCGCTGCGTCGATTGTGATGAAATTGATGCCGCAGGTTTATATACGTCGGCGACAGTGTCGGGGCACCCTAGGGCCATGGCCAGGAGACCCCCCAGGCCTACATACCGCCACCGCCACAAGCCGCTCCGGGTGCTCCTGGGCATGATCTTGATGCTTGGGTCGGTAGCGGTCGCGTTCGCGATAGTTACCCGGTACGCCGGGGCTTGGGGGGTGCCCTACTTCAGTTTCACCACTGATCGCGGGTCGACATGCAAGAACAATCTCACCGGCTATACCTGCTCGCCGATGACTCTCGCCGACGTTGAATATTTTGGCGACCTCGACCTACCCGATGACAGTCAGGTGATCGCCGGGACCTATCGCGCCACCCACGATTACCAGATGGAGGCACTGATCGAGGTGCCATCGGTCTCGGCCGACGCAGCACTGGTCGGCCTCAACCGGAGTTTTGGGGAATGTATCCCGGAACATCCCGCCCCGCTGAGCACCAAGGGAATGCGCCACACCTGCGTCATGGCAAACGATGATGTCTTCAGTGAGTCCGACGAGCCCAGCAGCCGGCTCTACTTGATCGGCACCGGCATTCGCAAGGACGGCACCCGCGTCATCGGACTGGTGATCAGGTCTCGGTAACCAAGATCACCGAGCCGCTGTGCCTTCGACGTAGTCGTCGTCGTGACTCTTGACCCACGACATGAGCTCCCGCAACTCGCGACCCACCGCCTCGATCGGATGCTTCTCAGCCGCTTCTCGGAGTGCCTTGAACTCTGGCGCACCGGCGTCTTGATCGGCGATGAAACGAGCAGCGAATGAGCCGTCTTGGATGTCAGCGAGGACGCCTTTCATGTTCTCCCTGACGTGGGCATCGATAATGCGTGGGCCCGAGACGTAGTCCCCATACTCGGCGGTGTCGGACACGCTCCAGCGCATCTTGGCAATGCCGCCCTCATACATCAAGTCGACGATGAGCTTGAGCTCGTGCAGGCACTCGAAGTACGCCACCTCGGACTGGTAGCCAGCCTGGGTGAGCGTCTCGAAAGCCGCTGTCACAAGCGCCGAAACACCACCGCAGAGCACTGTCTGCTCACCGAACAGGTCGGTCTCGGTCTCCTCGGTGAACGTCGTCTTGATACCGCCGGCGCGCAGTCCGCCAATGCCCTTCGCGTACGAGAGTGCCAAGTCCCAAGCCTTGCCGGACGCATCTTGCTCTACCGCAACGAGAACAGGGACGCCGCGCCCCTCGGAGTACTCGCGACGGACGAGGTGGCCGGGACCTTTAGGCGCCACCATCGCGACATCAACACCCTCGGGAGGCTTGATGTAACCGAAGCGGATATTGAAGCCGTGGCTGAAGAACAAGGCATCACCGGGCACCAGGTTCGGCTCTATCGCGGACGCATAAACCTTGCGCTGCGCCGGGTCGGGCGTCAGCACCATGATCAAGTCGGCTTCCTCACACGCCTCGTACGGCGCCAGAACCCGGAGGCCCTGAGCTTCGGCCTTTTCCCGGCTCTTGCTTCCGTCCGGTAGGCCCACGCGTACGTCGACCCCGGAGTCGCGCAGCGACAAGGCGTGGGCGTGGCCCTGGCTGCCGAAGCCCAACACGGCGACGTTGCGGCCCTGGATCAACGACAGGTCGGCATCTCCGTCGTAAAACATCTCTGCAGGCACTTGGTGATCTCCCTTGGTGAGTGGTGCTGGTGAACGTTAGCGCACGGCCATGTGCTATCTGGTGGCGACCTCGGCGCCCTTCGACAGGCTCAGGGAGCATCCATCCGGGCTCAGGGGGCATCTCTCCGGGCTCAGGGCGCATCCATCCAGGCTCAGGGCGCATCTATCCAGGCTCAGGGCGCGCCTATCCGGCGCGAACGGCCTTGAGCCGCTCGCTGCGTTGGTTGCGATCGGTGAGTGATCGATTGCCACGTCCCACCGCAACCAGGCCGGACTGTACCAGCTCACGGATCCCGTAAGGCTGGAGCAAATCGAGCAACGCAGCCAGCTTCGCCGGGCTCCCCGTGGCTTCCACGGTGATGATCTCTGAGGTGAGATCCACCGCCTTGGCGCCGAAAAGCCCGATGATCTCGATCAGCTGGCTGCGAGTCTCCGCGGTCGCCTTGACCTTGACCAGGACGAGCTCACGACGAACCGCGCTCTCCTCCAGCTCGACGATCTTGAGCACCTCGATCAACTTGTTGAGCTGCTTGATGATCTGCTCGAGGAAGATGTCCTCGACGTTCACCTGGAGAGTGATTCGCGACATCTCAGGTGACTCGGTTGGCCCGACCGCGAGCGACTCGATGTTGAAGCCCCGCCGGGCAATCAAGCTGGCGATCCGCGCCAGGACGCCCGGCTTGTTTTGCACGAGCACGCTCAGGATGTGAGTGTTGGGCGCAGCGGCCATCACAACTCCTCCTGATCCCAGACCGGTGCCATGTCGCGCGCGACCTTGATGTCGTCGTTGCTGGTACCAGCGGCCACCATAGGCCAGACCATGGCGTCCTTGTGTACGACGAAGTCGACCACAACGGGCACATCGTTGATCGAGTTGGCCTTCTCGATCACGGCGTCAACGTCGGCGGGCTCCTCCGCTCGGAGGCCAACGCATCCCATGGCCTCCGCCAACTTCGGGAAGTCCGGGATCCGGTGAGTGTTCAGATCTGTGTTGGAGTAGCGGCCTTGATAGAACAGCGTCTGCCACTGCCGTACCATGCCGAGGCTCTGATTGTTGATCACCGCGATCTTGATGGGGATCCCTTCCAGGGCGCAGGTGGCGAGTTCCTGATTGGTCATCTGGAAGCAGCCGTCCCCGTCGATCCCCCACACGATCTTGTCGGGCCGACCGACCTTGGCACCCATGGCCGCGGGCACGCAATATCCCATGGTTCCCAGGCCGCCTGAGTTGAGCCAGCGTCCTGGCAGCTCCCAGGGCAGATAGTGTGCTGCCCACATCTGATGTTGCCCGACGCCTGCCGCATAGTAGGCGTCGGTGCCCGTGATCTCACCGATCCGTTTGATCACATACTGCGGCGACAGGCTGCCGTCGTCGGGCTCGTCATAGCCGGTTGGATACCGTCGCTTGAGATCTTGCAGATAGCTGACCCATTCGTCGATCACCGGCCGCCGATCGCGCTTGAGCAGGCCGATCAGCTGCAAGATCACCTCTTTGCAATCGCCGACGATGGGAACATCAGCGACGCGATTCTTTGAGATCTCGGCCGGATCGATGTCAGCGTGGATCACCTTGGCCAGCGGTGCGAAGGTAGCTAGCTGACCCGTAACCCGATCGTCGAAGCGGGTACCCAGTGCGATCAGCAGGTCGCTGCGCTGCAGCGCCCCGACTGCCGCGACTGTGCCGTGCATGCCTGGCATGCCCATGTTTTGCGGATGGCTGTCTGGAAACACTCCGCGAGCCATCAGGGTGGTGATCACTGGAATGCCGGTGAGCTCAGCGAGCTCTTTGAGCTCCGACCAGGCCCGAGCCTTCACAACTCCGCCGCCGACGTACAGCACGGGTCGGCGTGACTCGGCGATCAGCCGGCCGGCTTCCCGGACCTGCTTGCTGTGTGGCCTAGTCACCGGACGGTAGCCCGGGAGATCCAAATGGCGTGGCCATTCATACCGGGTCTTCGCCTGTAGGGCATCTTTGGTGATGTCGACCAGCACCGGTCCCGGCCGGCCCGTCCCAGCAATGTGGAATGCCGATGCTATTGCCGGAGCGATGTCTGCCGGCTTGGTGATCAAGTAGCTGTGCTTAGTGATCGGCATGGTAATGCCGCGGATGTCGGCTTCCTGGAAGGCATCGGTACCAATAGCTGCACTGCCCACCTGTCCGGTAATGGCCACGATCGGGACGGAGTCCATGTGTGCGTCGGCGATGGGGGTCACGAGATTGGTCGCTCCTGGACCAGAGGTCGCCATGCACACGCCGACCTTTCCGGTAGCCATCGCGTACCCTTCGGCAGCATGGCCGGCACCTTGCTCGTGTCGCACCAGGATGTGCCGGACCTTTTCGGAGTCGAAGAGTGGGTCGTACGCAGGAAGGATCGCGCCGCCTGGAATCCCGAAAACGACGTCTGCTCCCACCCGCTCGAGCGATCTGACCAGGGACTGCGCTCCGGTCAGCTCATCTGCTCTGTCGTTGTCAGCCATTCTCGGGTCTCCTTGCCCTGACCATCCCACCCAATGGATGGATGTTGTGGATGTACGCCTGCACGACACAGGTCCTCGCGCCAACAAAAAACCCCCGCTGCCGCTGGCAGGCGAGGGAGCGCGTCGGATTGAGCTTTTGCTCAGCCGACACGCTGGCGTACGAGGAGAATGCTTCCCGCAATGCGCACGGCGTAACAATAACCGTCTCGCGGCAGCAGACCAATTCGGCAAGGTTGTGCGTCTTGCGATCCGGAAGGACGCTCGGATGCCCTAGTAAACGCGTGCCTTCATCTTTCAGCTGCTCGCGTATGGTCTTGGAATGCGCCGTGTCTGCGCCGCGCTCTGCCTCGCTCTCCTCACCTTTGGCTGTTCTCCAGTGCCCGGCTCCCCCTCCACCGGCTCTTCCGCAGCGGATGACCATACGACACCAACGACGAGTGCGCATCCGACTCCAACGGCCCCGACACCGACTACACCTGCCACCCCCAGGCCCACTGCGACCAAGCCCACAACGGCACCGAGACCCACAATGGACGCGCGCGCCGCACTTCGCGACATCGTCCATCTGGCTTCCGACATCGGCCCGCGGGAAGCGACCTCGCGCAACTTCTTAGCAGCTGCGGACTTTGTCGAGGCCAGATTCGAGCGCCTCGGCTACGACGTGCGACGGGCGAAGGTACCGGTACCGGCAGGAAACTCTTGGGGTACGCCGGTACGCCGCGGCACCTCCCTCAACGTGATCGCCGAACCGAAGGGTTTTGACCCAAAGGAACCGCATGTGGTGATCGGCGCGCACCTGGACACCGTGCCAGTCGCGCCGGGCGCTGAGGACAACGCATCTGGTATCGCGGTGATGCTGCAGTTGGCGGCGATGGCAAGCCAGCAGCCAGCAGCGCTTCCAGTGCAGTTCATTGCCTTCGGTGCCGAAGAGCCGCGCGGCAGCGGCGACGCGATGCACCACTTCGGCTCACGTCAGCACGTTGCCGATCTCTCGCGCTCGGAGCGTCGCGCTGTTCAGGCGATGGTGTCTTTGGATCGGGTGGGCGTACGCGCCAGCTATGTGCCTGTTTGTACCGCAACTGATCGGGGCGACAAACTCCAGGACGCGATCAGGGCGGCGGCGCGCCGAGACCAGATCGCCACGCGATCATGCACCAACTACACGAGTGATCACTGGTCGTATGCGAAGGCTGGCGTTCCCGCCGTCCGCGTCGGCAGTATCCCCTACGCCGGCTACCACTCCCGTGGCGACGTGCCACGTGTCGTCGACCGGCGCCAGCTCGATCGGGTCGGTCGGACGGTGTGGGCGTGGTTGCAGTCTCTGAACTGACCGCAGCTCACTTCCTCATTGGGCGAACGGTCCGCGACTGCTGCGCCACACATCGGTGAGGATGCTTCGCGCCCGCTCGCCCCGGATAAGGCGGGGCGTGAAGGCGCCGTCGATCAGATACGGCACCGGCTCGACCGCCTTCACCACGCCGCCCCACAACACAATCTCCAAGAAGATGCCTTCCCGAGTTTTGGTCTGGAAATCCATATCGAAAACGAAATTGCCGAGCGAATGAACCACGATTGTGGACCCGACCATCTCGAATCCCTGAACCCAGTGCGGATGCCCGCCGATCACCAGATCCGCGCCGGCATCGGCAAGAGCTCGTGCAGCCTGGCGCTGGCTGGGCTCGGGACGATGGGTGTACTGGGTGCCCCAGTGGGTGATCACGACCGCGACGTCTACCTGCTTGCTCAGTTCGCGGACGTCGGAGGTGATCCGCTGGAGTTGGGAACGGTCCAAAGGACCGGTACGCGGTGGCATGTTTAGCCGATTCGTTCCGGGTCCAGTTCGGGTTGCGGCCGGTGTCTCGCCGATGGAGTCGATGGCAAGGAAGCCAATCCGGACGCCGTCTCGCTCGACGATGACTGGACGTCGGGCTGCGGTCAGATTCCGCCCAGCACCGACGGTCTTGATACCGGCCGAGGCGAACCGTGAGAGCGTCTGCCGCAGGGCACGCTCGCCGTAGTCGCCAACGTGGTTATTGGCCAACGACATGAGGTCGAACCCGGCTGTACGTAGCCCAGGCGTAACCCGCGGACTGGCGGCGAATGAATCGCTGCCCTGCCTCGGTGCCCCCGCTTCGGACAGAGTGGATTCGAAGTTGCCGACGGTAATTTCAGCGGCAGCCAGCCGCTTGGCGAGCGGCCTCAGCGGTACACCTGGATCGGCCCGGTGACGATCGCCCACCCGGCGGCCAAGCATGATGTCACCGACCGCGGTAAGGGTTGTGACCTCAGGCACCGGCTGGGCCGAGCGAGTTTGGAGTGGATAGCGCCCGGGGTCCCGAAGCGGATGCCGGCCTCCGACCGTCAGCACCCGAACGCGGGCGTCCACAGCCTCAGCCGGCACGATGCCGAGCACGTTGCGGCTAGCCCGCACCTCGCGTAGCACCTCGCTGGCTCGGCGTTCCTGAGTGCTGAGAACTCGCATCTGACCGCCGGATTGGCCAACTGCTGACCACTCGGTGCCTCCGGACTTGACCACTCGGCGGGCATCGCCAAGCGCAACGTCGGCCACTGGGCGGGTGGCGTTGACGACCAGAGCCAAGGGCATCGGGTGCGCCGCTGGCGAGGCAGCTGTGGCAGTGGCATCAGGTTTGGCGGAGCTACGTGCAGGCGAGGACGACGAAGCAATCGGCGAGGGCTGCGGCTTGTCGCCAGCAGCCTGGCAGCCGGTGAGTAGGACAACAAGCAGGGTCGCCATTCCTGCCCCCGCCATCATCCCGCCAGAGTAGGCGGTCAGCGAGCGTCAGTGCTCACAGCGGCCGGCGACACGACACTAGCTCTGTGACCGTTGGGTAGCAGGACCTGGCACGGTCCGGGTTCCGAGCAGCCGGGCATGAATGTCCCCGGGAAACCGCACCGTGAATCGGGTGTCGCCGATCCAGGACTTCAGCTCATTGATCCGCTGGTCGATCTCGCGCCGCCGGGCAGCCGCAACCCTTTCGAAGTAGTGGGTACGGATCGTGCCATCTTTGGCCTGCGCCCAGGCTCCGACCACCCGCCCATCGACCCACAAACTCGGGCCGCCGTTGCCGGCGCTGTCGAACACCTCCAGCGACGCGCTCGGCAGATACCACTCGCGCTGCTTCCAACCCATGATCGTCGGATCTAGCCCCGGCAGCACTGCAACCCAAGGCTCGACGGGGCCGAGAGGCGGATCATCAACCGCCAGCCAACCTGTGCCAACGTCCAGCTCGACTGGCACCGCTCCGCAGTCGGCAAGCGCTTGCTTCGTCTTGCTCATCGTCCAGCCCATCCACCACTGCAGGTCAGCCGGCGTTGCCGGGCCGAACCGCCGTAACCACCAGCCGGCTAGCCCCGCGGCCGCCTGCCGCGGCTCGAGATCACCGAGTCCGCCGGGCAGCCAGGTCTCCGCGTCGACGTATCGGTAAGCGCCGTTGATCCAGTTGCTTGGCTGGGCCCGCAGCATCTGGCCCGTGATGCCGAGGATGTAGAGCACTCGAGTGTGCGCCGACTGCACTGAGGCGTACGCCTTGCCGGGTGCCAGCTGCAGCTGCTGGCGCAAGGTGGCGACGCGCTGGCCAATCTCACGGGCTGTACTCGGCCCGTGCACCCGGAGGTCTGCCAGCACTTGCTCCTCGGCATTGGCCAGCCATTGTTCGGGGTTCTCCACTCCGCTCTTCGCCAGCAGCTGGCAGGTGCGCCGCCGCTCGGTTGCCAGCAGGTCGCGAGTCGCCGCCGCGTGCATGAGCCGGACGACTGGCGGGGTGGCCACCCAGAGAGTCCGGCGCATGCCGTGATGCCTGATCAGGCTCCGATCGGTGTACAGCGCCCGTTCCACCGCCGTTATCGAGGGATGAGCCATCCGCGCCATTGCCGACAAATACACAGTGACCGGGTCGCTGGAATGCAGCGCCACCAGATCGTCAGCGATCTGTGGCAGGTCGTCGGTCCGGGTGCGCGGCAGCAGCCGGTGTCGGTCGGCCAGCCGGGCCCGCCGCTCTTCGGCTTCGATTTGGACGCTCACGGCTCGACGGTAGCGAAGGGCGGAGGGCCCGTTGTCCGTACTCGCCGATCGAGCTAGCTGCTAGCACTAGGTTCAACAATCTTGAGCGACTCGAATCGGCGGAAGTCCCGATCAAGCGTTGCGACCGGAGCGCCAAGGCTCAGCGCGACAGATGCGATGTAAGCATCGGTTACGAGATTCCCGCTGACCTGCTGGGTGCGGCACACAGCACTAAAAAGGTCAAGCACCTTGGGCAAGTGCGGCAAGGGCATATAGCTGCGCTGGGCGCGGATTGCATCCACAAAGTCGAGCGCATTGTTGATGGTCGCGGGAACCGTGAAGATTCGCTTGCTCGTGACAACCCGGACGAATCCCGCCCACACCAGGTCCGGGACCACGAAGGACTCGACGGCGGCAAGATGTCTGTCTAGCCAGGGACGCACGACACTATGGTGCGGATGGTCGAGCCGAAACGCCGCGACCAGGATGTTGACGTCGGTGACAAACATGTCCGCGATTACGCCTCATCGAGCGCATCTAGCAATCCGCGGTTTGAGGAGGCGTCGACGTCCGGAACCAGTCCAGTGCCGCGTCTGAACACCGGCACGGCCGGGGCCTCCCGCTCATCTATCTCTGTTCCGAGATAGTGCTGAATCGCGCTCTGGATGAACTCCCCTAATGTCTGGTGACGCTGATGGGCCCGCAATTTCGCAGCTTCGAGCAATTGATCGTCAATCGAAACAGTCGTGCGCATTCCCTAAGATTAGCATCAGACGCATCATCCGACTGCATCAGCGGCATCAACAGGCGGTGCCGCTCGGGAAGCCGGGTGCCGCGTGTTCGGTGTACATGCGTTCAGCCACGCCATCGACGGTAGCGAGCGCCGGAACCCGGTGACAGGCGCCGGGCTGCGGCTGAGAATATTGCCGTGTCCTCGTCGGCGAGTGCGTTGCCCGAGACACGGACGGCGCTGAGCCGAGCGGCCGACCGATTGGCGGATTTGTTGCGCTCGCTGCCAGATACACGCGCGACGATTCCCGAATCGATATGGACGGTCGGTGACGCGGCCGCGCACGTGGTGATGGTCCAGCGGACCGAGGCGCTCGTAGCCAAGGGTATGGCGGTTTCCTGGGCGGAGGGTGCAACCGCGGTGCCAGGCACAAAGCGCGGTGCCGGGGAGCTTAATGCGCTGGCAGTGACCACTGAGCCTGAGCGACACCCGGACGCGCTGGCCTCCATGCTGCTCACTGAGGTCAGCGACTTCCTGGCGGCTAGCGCGAAGCTTTCCCCTGACCATCCGATGCCCAGCCCGTACTTTCAGGGTCGCATGTCGCTCGACCTCGTCGGGGTCACCAGCATCGACCTAGCCGAGCTGCTGGTGCACGGGTACGACATCGCCAAGGCCACCGGCCGTCGGTGGCAGATTGCCGCCGATGACGCCCGCCTGGCACTGCCCGCCGCGCTGCGCTTGGCTCCCGCATATGTCAATCCAGACACCGCCGGTGCTCATACCGGCGGGTACGACCTGCGGATTCGAGGGGGTCCTCGCGTTGTCATCCGCTTCGCCGAGGGGGTCGCATGGCTGGAGGAGCCAGGGCACGCGAGCGTCGACTGCCACATCCTGGCTGCGCCGGTGGCGCTGCTCCTGCTGCTGTACGGCCGCATCTCGCAGTGGGGCCCGATCGCCAGGGGCCAGCTGCTCGCGTGGGGCCGGCGGCCGTGGCGCGCCCTGGGCTTCAAGCGACTGTTCCTCAACCCCTAGCGCAGATCAAGGCACTAGTGTCGTTCAGCCGCAGATGGCACCCACATTGGCCGACCGAACCAGCTTGACGTACTTGGCCAGCACTCCGCGGGGTGCCGGTCGCGGCGTTGGGACCCAGGCCTCGCGACGGCGTTGTAGTTCGGCAATATCGAGGCTCACGTCGAGTAAGCCGTTTGCGACATCGAGGACGATTTCATCGCCGTCCCGGAGGAAGGCGATGGGGCCGCCGTCCGCCGCCTCAGGAGCTATATGGCCGACGCACAAGCCGGTGGTCCCGCCGGAGAAGCGACCGTCGGTGATCAACATGACGTCCTTACCGAGCCCTGCCCCCTTGATTGCGGCGGTGATCGCCAACATCTCCCGCATCCCAGGCCCGCCTTTCGGCCCCTCGTAGCGGATGACGACAACCTCGCCGGGGGTAATGGTGCCGGCCTCGAGAGCATCCATCGCTGCACGTTCGCCATCGAAGACCCGGGCTGTGCCCTTCCATACCTCGGTATCGAAACCCGCGCTCTTCACCACTGCGCCTTCGAGAGCCAGTGAGCCATGCAGGATCGTGATACCTCCAGTCGGGTGAATCGGGTTGTTCAGAGCCCGGACGATGGTTCCGTCCACGTCGGGCGGCGCGATGTCGGAGAGGTTTTCCGCCATCGTTTTGCCGGTCACTGTCAGGCAGTCTCCGTTGAGCAGGCGGGCATCGAGCAGCGCCTTCATGACCACCGGCACTCCCCCAACGCGATCAACATCGTTCATCACGTACCTGCCGAAGGGCTTCAGGTCGCCCAGGTGAGGCACCCTGCGGCCGACGCGTACGAAATCGTCAAGGGTTAGATCGACCTCGGCCTCGTTGGCGATTGCCAGGAGATGCAGCACAGCGTTGGTCGAGCCTCCGAAGGCCATGGTGACCGCGATCGCATTTTCAAATGCCTCCTTGGTAAGGATCTGGCGCGCGGTGATGCCACGCCGCAGCATTTCGACAACCGCCATTCCGCTCTTACGCGCGAAACCGTCACGGCGCCGATCCACAGCGGGGGGCGCCGCTGAACCGGGCAGCGACATGCCCAGCGCTTCGGCGGCACTCGCCATGGTGTTCGCGGTATACATCCCGCCGCACGCGCCCTCCCCTGGACAGATCGCCCTCTCGATCTCGGTCACCTCTGCTCGACTGATCAGCCCTCTGACGCAGGCACCGACGGCCTCGAAGGCATCGATGATCGTCACCTCACGGTCGCGTATCCGCCCCGGCATGATCGACCCGGCATAGAGGAAGACCGCAGCAAGATCAAGACGAGCGGCAGCCATCAGCATCCCAGGCAGCGATTTGTCGCATCCGGCGAGCAGCACCGAGCCATCCATCCGCTCTGCCAGCATGACCGTCTCCACCGAGTCGGCGATGATCTCCCGGCTCACCAGGGAGTAGTGCATGCCCTCATGGCCCATCGAGATGCCGTCGGAGACCGAGATGGTCCCGAACTCCAGCGGGTAGCCGCCCGCGGCAAATACGCCGTCCTTGGCCGCCTTGGCAAGCCGGTCTAGAGAAAGGTTGCACGGGGTGATCTCGTTCCAGCTGGAGGCGACGCCGATCTGCGGTTTGGCCCAATCCTCATCGGTCATGCCGACCGCCCGCAGCATGCCACGCGACCCTGTGGCTTCCAGGCCGTCGGTGACCACTCGGGACCGCGGCTTGATGTCGATGCCGTCGCCGGAAGTTGGGTCGGTTCTCTCGGTAGCAGCGCTCTGCTGGGTCATGGCGGTCAATCTAGCCGGTGGCGAGAGCCGGCCTGGCACGCGCCGTGACGACGAGCTGGCAGGCAAGACCCATAACCAAGATCAGACCCAAAATCGGGCCCAGATTGGCGACAAGCTGCTGCAGGAAGTCGAATTGCCGCTCTCGTCCGCCGCCGTACGGAAGCACGGCCAGCGGCAGGCAAAGGCACACCCAGACCACCCAGAAGCCACCAACGTAGCGAGCCCAGCGGGGCACACCCGATGACAGCACGGCCATCGCCATGGGAAGGATCCAGACGTAGTGATGGGTCCACGACAGCGGGGAAGCGAGGCAGGTGGTGAGTCCCACGAGTGCGACGGCGAAGACCTTCTCGCCGTGATGCCACCAGTGCGCGGCGACCAGGCAGCCCAGCACCGCCAGGACCGCGGACACCGCCAGTCCGGCCAGGGTGGTAGTACGCGAGGTGTCGCCGAGCCGGAAGAACACCCCCAGCAACGACTGGTTGCCCGCATACAGCGGTGAGGCGGTGCGCGTCTCGCCACCGACCAGGCCACTGAAGAACATCAGCGTTTCACCGAACAGCAAGATCGCGCCAATTCCGGTGAAGACTGCAAAGCTGATCATCGCTGTAATGGCCACTCGACTCTTGCCGATCAAGAACGCAAAGACCACAAACAGCGCCGGCGTCAGCTTGATTGCCGTGGCTAAGCCAATCAGGCTGCCCTGTGGGATGCGACGCCGCTCCCCTGGAGCATCCGGGAGCAGATCGGCAACGACCAGTGCCATCAGCATGGTGTTCACCTGGCCATACCCGAGTGTGGTACGGATCGGCTCCATTGCCAGCAGCACCGCGATGCCGATGAGTCCAAGCTTCCAGCCTCGTGGTGCGCCACAGCGTTTCAGTACCGACTGTTGGGCCCAGACCAGGCCGGCGGTCCAGAGGACCTGCCAGAACACGTAGGGGCCGAAGGCCAGCGGCGTCATCAAGATCGCCGCAATCGGCGGGTATATGAAGTAGAGGTTCCAGAACGGTGTTGTGGTGTCGAAGATGTCCTTGCCGGCCAGCATGTCCCTGACCGCATAGACGTAGACCTGCAGATCGATCGTTGAGGGTTGCCAGGGGATCAACTTCCCGAACTGGATGATGTAGGGCAAGATCAACAATGCGACAGCCATGGGCGGCAGGAACTCAGCCGCCGCACGAGCCAACCGCCGGCTGATCGGGAGGGACGTTGCCGGTGCCGAACGGGTCGGCAGACTCACGCGCCCGCCTGAATCTGCCGGTAGACCGACTCCAACTCCCCGTCTGGTGCGGCCCCGGGGTTGATCAGTAGTCGCAAACCGGGTTCGTCGGCGTAGCGCGGCACGACGTGCATGTGCATGTGAAAGACGTCCTGCCCGGCTGCGTCGCCGGCGGAAAGCAGCAGATTGATCCCATCAGCGGCCAGCCGGTGCTTCAGCAGTCTCGCGACAGCATCCACTGCGGGAGCGATCTCAGACAGTGAGCCAGTGAGGACGTCGGGTACGTGCCGTTTCGGCACAACCAGCGAGTGCCCGCGGTGCCACGCGGCGATGTCGAGGAAAGCCACAGCCCGATCGTCGGAGTAGATCCGGCGCGAGGGCACCTCGCCAGAAACGATCTTGCAGAAGATGCAGTTGGGATCGACGGCCTGCGCCTCGGGCATCTCGAAAGGTGTCATGTGATCACGTTCTCCAGTTCCTTGCCGGCGGCAAAGCGAGCCAGCTGGGCTGCGATAAGTCTGTCGGCGCGGGGAAAGAAGGCCGTGCTCGGTCCACCTACATGAGGTGAGATGAGCACCCCGGGAGTACGCCACAGCGGGTGCTCAGGAGGCAGTGGCTCGGGATCGGTAACGTCGAGGGCGGCCCGGATCCGCCCGGTCGAGGTTTCGGCCAGCAGTGCCTCTGTGTCGACGAGCTTGCCGCGGGCGACGTTGACCAGTACGGCTCCGTCGGGCAGCGCAGCCAGCTCGCGACTGCCGATCATGCCCTCGGTCTGCGGGGTGTGCGGTGCCACCAGGAAGACCACGTCGGCGTCAGGCAGTAGCTCCGGCAGGTCCTCGATCCTGTGCACCTGCACCGGCTCGGTACGCGGCCGGCGCGCAACGCGAGTCACCGACGCAACCTCGAAGCCGACCAAGCGACGCTCAATAGCGGCGCCGATGTGGCCGTAACCGATGATCAAGACCCGCTGATCGGCTAGCGAAATGCCGAGCCGAGACTCCCAGATGCCGCTCGACTGGTTGCGCGCGTAGTGATCAAGATGCCGGCCGCTTGCCAACGCAAGGGCCACGGCCAGTTCGGCGGTGCTGGTGTCATGCACCCCGGCCGCGTTACACAAGATCACGCCGGGCGGCACATAGGGCAAGAAGTTCTCTACACCGGCGGTCAGGGTCTGTATCACCTTCAACCGCTTCATCTCACCGACCCGGTCCAGGACCTCTTCGCCCTTCAGATAAGGCAGGACGTAGAACTCGACTTCGGCAATGGAGTCGGGCCAGCTGTCCCCGTCCGCGCGATAGACAGCAACGTCAATGCCATCGGGGATTCCGCCGAGTCGCCGCTCGGCTTCCTCAACGCTGGCGTACGGCAGCCAGACGATCCTTCTCGGTGCGGACACGGGCTCAGTGTCTCGCTGTCGGGACCGGCGCGGGTCGGCGTACCGGAAAACCAGCGGCCGCGAGTGCCGCCTTGACCTCGGCGATTCGCAGCGTGCCGAAATGGAAAACGGTCGCGGCCAGCACAGCATCCGCGCCAGCGACGACCGCCGGCGGAAAGTGCGTAGCCTGACCTGCTCCACCTGAAGCGATGAGCGGTACGTCAACCACGGCGCGTACGGCTCGGATCATTTCCAGGTCGAAGCCGCCGGTAGTCCCGTCGGCGTCCATTGAGTTCAGAAGGATCTCACCCACTCCCTGCTCGGCGCCGCGGCGAGCCCACTCGACAGCATCCAGGCCGGCGGCCGTCCGCCCGCCATGCGTGGTCACCTCGAAGCCAGACGGCGCCCAGTCCGCGCGGCGAGCGTCAACTGAAAGCACTAGCACCTGGTTGCCGAATCGCCGGGTGATTTCCCCGATCACTTCGGGCCGCCGGATCGCCCCCGTGTTGATGGCCACTTTGTCCGCTCCGGCGCGCAGCAGGAGGTCGACGTCGTCGGCCGTGTTGATCCCGCCGCCCACTGTCAGCGGGATGAACACCGTCTCGGCTGTCCGCCGCACCACCTCCAGTGTTGTTTCCCGACCTTCTGCCGATGCTGAGATGTCCAGAAAGGTCAGCTCGTCCGCTCCCTCGGCGTCATAGAGGGCTCCGAGCTCTACCGGGTCGCCCGCGTCGCGCAGAGCGACGAAGTTCACTCCCTTGACCACCCGACCGCCGTGTACGTCGAGGCACGGGATGACACGAACAGCGACCGTCACGACGAACACTGTAGATCGAGCAGCACGTCACATGACGTGAAAGCACATCAGAGTGAGCAATCAAACCCGGATCGCGGCCCCCGCTGTGCTGAGCCTGGAGTGAGCACCGCCGCTACAACCCAGCGCGGGAACGAACGTGCACGTTCGCTCCCTTCGCTTCACATACGTTGCAACGTTTGCATCGCGACTGGAACGAACGTGTACGTGCGTTCCTGCAGAGGTGAGAGGGGGCTTCCTCTGCTAGCGACGACGAAGTAGGCGGACTCCAGAGCGCGATCCGCGCGGAGCGAACGCCATGAGCGCAGCAATCAAACACGGAGCGGGCCATGAGACACAGCACTACGCTGGCGATCATGCCCCAGCTCGATGAAAGCTTCCTCGCGCTGCCTCTGCAGACATTGAGCGACTCCGCCCTCTCTAAGGCCAAGGACCTGGGCTGCAGTCATGCCGAACTCCGCGTCGAGCGGCTGCGGTCGGCCTACCGCAGCTTCCGTGATCATGCTCTGGAAACGACCGCCGATGGCCAGGTGCTGGGTTTGTCGGTTCGCGTGGTACATAACGGCGTGTGGGGGTTCGCGGCCGATATCGCCCTTTCGGCCGATTCGGCGGCTCGGCTGGTCGAGCGGGCCGTTGCTACTGCGAAGGTTTCCCGTCCGTTGACTCCGGCCTCCGTCGAGCTGGCCGATGAGGATGTTTACGCCAATGCCACCTGGGTTTCCGCGTATCAGGTGGACCCTTTCCAGGTCGATGAAACAACCAAGACGGATCGCGTGCTCGGACTCAACGAAGCGCTGCTCGCCGCGCCGGGCGTCAGTCACGCGAATGCGATGCTCGCCTACGTTCAGGAGAACAAGTACTTCGCGAATCTCGCCGGCACCAGCACGACCCAGCAGCGCGTGCGGCTGCAGGCCCAGCTGACCGCGGTCAGTGTCGGTGACCATGGTTTCGCGACGATGCGTACGTTGGCGCCACCGACCGGCCGAGGTTGGGAGTACCTGACCGGCAGTGGCTGGGACTTTGATGCCGAGGTGGCCGAGATCCCCGAGCTGCTCGCCGCGCATGTGGCCGCCCCCTCTGTTGAGGCCGGCCATTACGACCTTGTCATCGATCCCAGCAATCTGTTTCTCACCATTCACGAGTCGATCGGGCACGCCACCGAACTCGATCGGGCACTCGGTTACGAGGCCGCGTACGCCGGCACGTCTTTTGCAACCTTTGACAAACTCGGCAGTCTCCAGTACGGCAGCGAGGTGATGAACGTAACCGGTGATCGCCTAGTTGATCATGGTCTGGCTACGATCGGGTATGACGACGAAGGAGTCGGCCAGCAGCAGTTCGATCTGATCTCGGCCGGGATTCTGGTCGGCTATCAGCTGAACCGGCAGATGGCTGCCGAGAAGGGATTCGGTCGTTCCAACGGCTGCGCGTTCGCGGATTCACCGGGCCATATCCCGATGCAGCGCATGCCGAACGTGTCGCTGCAACCCGCGCCTCACGGTCCGAGCACCGAAGAACTGATTTCGGATGTGGACAAAGGAATCTACATTGTCGGCGACAAGTCGTGGTCGATCGATATGCAGCGCTACAACTTCCAGTTCACCGGACAGCGGTTCTTCAAGATCGACAAAGGCAAGTTGACAGGCCAGCTGAAAGATGTTGCCTATCAGGCGACCACGACCGATTTCTGGCGGTCGATGGAAGCGGTTGGGAATCCTGATACCTACCTCCTCGGTGGTGCCTTCAACTGCGGCAAAGGGCAGCCAGGGCAGATCGCGCCGGTGTCGCATGGTTGCCCGTCAGCACTCTTCCGCCGGGTCAACGTGCTGAACACCCAGGCCGAGGGAGGTCAGCAGTGAACGTTCCGCCGCAGGACCTGGTGGAGCGAGCGCTCGGCGGCGCGACCCTGCCATGCGTGAGCTGGGTGACCGAACGCACCGAGGCCAACCTGCGCTGGGCCAACAATGCCTTGATCACCAACGGGGAGATGCGGAGTCGGAGACTCACTGTCACCGCGATCGCCGAAGTCGAGGGGGGCGCAGCGGCGGGCACCGTTACCCAGGAGATCGCCACAGCGGCTGAAGTCAGCGCCGTGGTAGCAGCGGCCGAACAGTTCGCGCGTAATGGGCGGCCGGCTGAGGACGCGGTGCCAATCGTCGATAACTACGACCACAACGATGTATGGCCAGATCCGCCGGAGACTACGAGCATTGAAGTGCTTGATCACGTGGCGAAGGGCTTGGGCTTGGCTTTCGAACGTGCTGAGGCGGCGCGGCACCTGCTCTTTGGCTTCGCCGAGCACGCCGTGGAGACGATATACCTGGGCACGAGCACGGGTCTGCGGCGACGCGGCGTACAGCCAACGGGGCGGCTTGAGCTGAACGCCAAGACGGCCGATCGCGAAGCTTCGGCATGGCTAGGCCGGACGACCCGAGATTTCTTCGATGTCGATGTTGCCGAGGCCGCCGAGGAACTCAGCACCCGATTGGGCTGGGCTCAACGGAAGGTTGCCCTGCCCCCCGGACGCTACGAGACTCTGCTGCCGCCCGGCGCCATCGCCGACCTGATGATCTATGCGTACTGGACAGCCAATGCGCGCGATGCCGAAGACGGTCGCAACGTCTACGCGGCTGGTGATGGTGCCACCAAGATCGGCCAGCGATTCTCTAAGCTCCCGATCACGGTGCGATCAGATCCGTTGTATCCGGGTTTGGAGACAATCCCGTTCGTCAACTTCACCAACTCCCTCGACGACACCTCTTGGGCCTTCGATGGTGGCCTGCCGATCAACGCGACGACCTGGATCGACAACGGGGTGCTGCACGAGCTCATCCGTAATCGCGGGCACGCTGCGCGGACCGGAGCCCAGCCAACACCACCTGCGGACAACTTGATCATGGACGGCGGCGGTACGGGCACCTTGCAGCAGATGATTTCAACCACCAAACGTGGATTGTTGCTGACCTGTCTGTGGTACATCCGCGAGGTCGACCCAGAACGGCTGCTGCTTACCGGCCTCACCCGCGACGGGGTTTATCTCATCGAGGACGGTGAAGTGGTCGGGGCCGTCAACAACTTCCGCTTCAACGAATCACCGATCGAGCTCTTGGGCCGAATCACCGAGATTGGCGCTGCCGAGCTGACGCTGTGCCGAGAGTGGAACGACTACTTCAACCGTACGATGATGCCGGCCATCAGAGTGCCCGACTTCAATATGTCGACGGTCAGCCAGGCCAGCTGACGGGAACGCACGTACACGTTCGTTTCAGCAACCGCGGAGGGGGGCGGTTGGAGGGGCTGCCTACGGGAGATCCGCACCAGTCAGGTCGTCGCCCTCGTCGGCGTCCATCTCGGGTGCATAGGTGACCACTCCGCGGCGCATCGAGCGCACCAGCAGTCGAGCAGTTTCCCGGAGCTCACCCGGACCGGCGGCGTCAGCGATCTGGCCGGCGAAATCCGCAACCTGCCGGACCCAGCGGACGAAATCGCCGGCCGTGAAGGCGTTGCCATACAGCACTGCTGAGAGTGTCCGGCCGGCTGCCCAGCCGTATGCCGCCTCGCTGAAGCCGATATCCGGCTCGGGTCCTCGCTCGAGCCGGGCATCCCGCTCCACCAGCGACACTTCATGCCAGATCCGGCGTACTTCGATCATCACGGCGTTAGTTCTCCCATCCGGCATCCGCGGGCGGCGACCCGCGTCGTCGGCCCGCCGTGCCTCGAACACCAGTGACGCCAAGACAGCGGCCAGCTGCGGGTGGGTCAGCCCATTAAAGACACCGCCACGAATGCACTCGGCCGTCACCAGATCCAGCTCCGCATAGATGCGCGCCAGCATCTTGCCGTGCTCGCTTACCTCACGCCCCCCTTCTCCAGTGAGATAGCCGAGCGACTCCAGCACCAGGCAAATCTTGTCGAAGTGGTTGGCAATAGTGTTGCTCCGAGAGTTCATCCGGGCC
Organism: Actinomycetota bacterium; assembly: GCA_046726195.1. Taxonomy (GTDB): domain Bacteria; phylum Actinomycetota; class Actinomycetes; order Propionibacteriales; family Propionibacteriaceae; genus Microlunatus. Next base: position 4,849 of record JBKPAB010000194.1, on the reverse strand, counting down.
TGCAGCCGCGCGCTCTCCCGTTCCAGCCGCTGCGCCCGTTCCGCCCAGCGTGCATGGACCTCACGATCGGGACAACGGTGGCACGGATGGCGTTGCAACGCCGCACGACGCTGCTCGATCTGCGCATGGATCTCAGGGTCGGAACCAACGTCGCGACGGCGCTTGGAGTCAAGATCGATCTCACTCAACCTGGCGCGCAACGTTGCGGCCAGATTCCGCCGTGAGGCTGCGTCTTTGGGGTTGAAATGCTTACCGATCTTGACGCGGCCAGCCACCAGGGGCGGTGCAGAAAAGTCAGTGAGCGCCAACCGCCGCACGTGGCGATCCTCGGTGAGCACCAGTGGCCGTGGCGCCTGATGATCATGGCGTACGCCGGGGTCGATGATCACGACCCAGCCTTTGCTCTTGCCACTAGGCACCCGGATGATGTCACCCGGCTTCAAGATCAACAATGCCTGCAGCGCCTCGGCCCGGCGGTCCGACCGCCTTTCCCGAGCGGCTGACGCCTCAAGATCGGCGATCTCAGCCCGCAAGTGTGCATACTCGGCAAAGTTGCCGAGCTCACATACTGCCGCTGCCCAGTAGGCCTTGATCGCCTCCTCGTTCCTGGCGAGTGTGCGCGCAGCCCCCACCACCGAACGGTCCGACTGGAACTGCGCGAAGGACTGCTCGAGCAGAGTCCGCGCACGGTCCCGCCCTACGGTCGCCACAAGGTTGACAGCCATGTTGTAGGTCGGGGAGAACGAGGATTTCAGCGGATAAGTGCGCCGCGATGCCAGGCCGGCGACGGCGCGCGGATCCAATCCAGGTTGCCAGAGCACGACGGCATGGCCTTCCACATCGATTCCTCTGCGCCCCGCCCGGCCGGTCAGCTGGGTGTATTCCCCCGGCGTGATGTCCGCGTGGACTTCGCCGTCAAACTTGACCAGCTTCTCCAACACCACCGACCGAGCCGGCATGTTGATGCCCAAGGCCAATGTCTCGGTAGCAAAGACAATCTTGATCAGCCCTCGAACGAAGGCTTCCTCGACACACTCCTTGAAACTGGGCAGCATGCCGGCGTGATGCGCGGCAACTCCTCGGCCCAGAGCCTCGGCAAAGAGGTCGTAGTCGAGCGCCCGCAGATCGCCGTCGGACAGTCCAGCGACATGCCGCTCGAGGATTGCCGCGATCTGCTGCTGCTCAGCTGTTGTGGTGAGCCGAACGCCCGACTCGAGCAACTGCCGGACCGCGGCATCACAGCCCACGCGGGAGAAGATGAAGACGATGGCCGGCAAGAGCTCCCCATCATCGAGAAGCTCCACCAGCTCAGGACGGCTCGGCACCCGCAGTGAGTGGGGTCCGCGGCCGGTACCCGCGTAGCGAGAACGGTGAGCCGCGCCGCCGTGCGAGCCGCTGCCGTAATTCACAGTTCGTTTGCCGCGACCGCTCCTGCCGCGCGGACGCCGGGCATCGTCTCGGACAAGTCTCGACTCCTCCCGGGCGATCTTGATCAACGCCGGATTCACCTCGGGTTTAACTTCGCCGGGCATCTCGCGAACGGTCGGCGCGAGATCAGCGAAGAGGTCATAAAAGGTGTGGCCAACCAGAACGTGCTGATACAGCGGCACCGGCCGTCGTTCCGAGACCACGACCGCCATCTCTCCGCGCACCTCTGAAAGCCATTCCCCGAACTCCTCTGCGTTGCTTACCGTTGCGGAGAGCGCGACCAGTTGAATGGATTCGGCCAAGCCGATGATCACTTCCTCCCAGACGGCACCGCGGAAGCGGTCCGCCAGGTAGTGGACCTCGTCGAGCACGACGTAGCCGAGGTTTGCCAGGGTTGTCGATCGTGCGTAGATCATGTTCCGCAGCACCTCGGTGGTCATCACCACGATGGGCGCCTCCGAGTTGACAGAGGTGTCGCCGGTGAGCAGTCCAACGTTGCTGGCGCCGTGCCGGCGAACCAGGTCGGCGTACTTCTGGTTCGACAGCGCCTTGATCGGCGTGGTGTAGAAGCATTTGCGGCCATTGCTCAGCGCCAGGAAGACCGCGAACTCCCCGATGATCGTCTTGCCTGCTCCCGTGGGTGCAGCCACGAGCACACCCGACCCGGCTTCGAGATGGCGACACGCCTCGCGCTGGTAATCGTCGAAGCCAAACGGGTAGCCGTCAGCGAACGCGGCGAGCAACGGTGAGGTTTGCCGCTGTCGGAACCGCGTGTACGCCTCGGCGGGGCGGAGGGTCTCGGGGTCGATCGAGTCGGCCATAATGCGGCCCAAGCTAGCGGTGCGGAACAAAGACCGGTAGCGCGTGCGGCACGGCGCAGACCCGCAACGGAGCCGCGCCGATCAGCTCACCGTCGCCGAACCCGACCAGCCCGGGTCCGTCGACCGTCAAATCGCGAACGCGCAACCGCTCCACGCATGGGTCGCGGACGAATTTCCCCGAGTACATCTCCGGGAACAGCCTCAGCAATTTGAGCCGACCCACCGGATGAATGATCGTGACATCGAGTAGACCGTCGTACGGGTCGGCATCCGGACAGATGAGCATCCCGCCTCCGTACGAGCTGGTGTTGCCAATGGCCACCAGCATGGCCTGTTGCTCGCGGACGTCGCCGTCGAGAGTCAGCCGGTAGTGGAGAGGCGTGAAGACCCGCAGCTCGGCCATGGTGGCCACCGCGTACCGCATCGAGCCCCGTGGCCACGGCAGCTGATTGGCCCGGCGATTCACTAGGGCGTCGAAGCCGGTGGCAAGTACCGCTCCGACATAGATGTCGCGCACAAGCGCGAGATCAATGGATCGGGTGTGTCCCGCGGCAATGACGGACGCGGCGGCCACCGCATCGCGCGGATCGAGCCCGATGCCACGGCACAAGTCGTTGCCGGTGCCAGCGGGGATCAGGCCGAGTGTGGTGTGGCTGCCACCGGACAGGTGCGCGGATGCAGCGGTGTTGACCCCGAGATGCATCATCCCGTCGCCGCCCATCACCGCAAGCACGTCGACGCCATCAGCAACTGCGCGGCGGGTCATGGACTGCGCCTCGGCAAAGTCACGACTCAGCAGGATCTGCAGGTCCACTCCACCATCGCGTAACCTGCCAGCGACCTGCGGGAGGATTTCTAGTGCACGCCCTTTCCCGGCGGAGGGATTAACCACCAGCCTGATGTGGCGCGTCACCTCGGGGGCTCGACCTCGCCGTCACCCTCGGCGAGTTCACGTAGCACCTTGTCGTCTGCGACGCTCTTCCGGATGATCAAATCATCGCCCGCCAGCGCCGCGCGCCGTTCCTTGCGACGATCCAGGATGCGTGCAATGACCTCTGCTGCGAGGAACAACAGGGTCATCGGCGCGGCAAGGGCGAGCATCGAAAACGGATCGGTCGAGGGCGTCGCTATGGCGCCGAAGACGAAGGTGCCGAAGATCACCAACGTGCGGTACTTCGCAAGAGTCGTGGCTTTGACCACCCCGACGATGTTCAAAACCAACACCACTAGCGGAATCAGGAAGGCGATCCCAAAGACCACCATGAGGCGCAGCAGGAACGACAGATAGGCGTTGATGTCCTGAAGGTTCGTTACACCGCTCTGAGTAAAGCTCAGCAACACGGTGATGGCCTTGGGCAAGACGATGTAACCGACCAGTACGCCGCCGACGAACATCGGAGTCGCAACAGCGATGAAGATCAGCGTCCATTTCTTCTCTTTAGCCAGCAGGCCGGGCACGATGAACGCCCAGAGTTGGTACAGCCAGATGGGTGCAGTGAGGAGGGCCCCGGCGAGCGCTGAGACCTTCAACGCCAACGTGAGCGGGGAGGTCAGATTGATGTTGACCAAAGACGTATCCGCGTCCGGGTTCTTGGCCTTCAGGTCCGCAATAGCTTCGAAATACGGCCGTTCTAGGATGATCATCAGCGGGTCGCGGAAGAACCAGGCGACGATCATCCCGACAATGATCGCGAGTATTGCGACGACCAGTCGGTAGCGCAGCTCCCGGAGATGCTCGAAGAGAGTCATCGTGCCGTCGGGTGGCACGGGCGGCGGCTTGAGCCACTTCAAGCTGAAGTGGATGGGCCGGCCCTTGATCGTCAAAGACACGGCAACGCAGGGGTGGGGTCAGGTGTCGTTACGAACGTCGGTCGCCGAGGGATCTTGGTTGGCACGAGGCGGCTGCTGGTAGCTAGCGCCGCTGGGGGGCTGCGGTGGGTTGGCCTGCGGCGGCTGCTGGTAATCGGTCACCGCCGGCGTGGGGGTGCCGGGTGCGGTGCTGGACGGCTGCTGCTGGCTATCGTCGGACTTGAGACCCTTGGTCTCCTCCTTAAACTCCCGTAGCGCACGCCCGGTGCTCTTGCCCAGGCCGGCCAGCCGGGCGCCGCCGAACAACAGCAGCACAACGGCCAGGATGATCAACAGTTCCGGGACGCCAAGACCGAGTACGAGCGGAGTCATGATTCCTCTTTCCTGCACGCGGGGTGCCTCGGAGTCATCTTACGTCGCGGATGCCTGATCAATCTCTGCAGAGATCGCGACCGGCGGCCGATTGCTCCGCCAGTCGGGCTGGAACGCGGGCCCCGGAACATTGATTTGCGCTACCAACTCGGCCAATTCGTCCGCCCTCGTGGCCAGCATGTCGAGCTCGCTGAAGAGGTCGCTCGCTTTGTGCGCGAGCCACACCGCGTAGCAGATGAGCATGATGAGGCCCGCGAGTGCGATGCCCACGAACACGATCACCCAGACCATTTTGATTGCTCCGCTCGCCAAGCTCGCTCCGCGCGGATCGCGCTTGGCAAGCCGCCTACTGCGTCGTCATTCGGGGACGAAGAGCGTGTCCCCTCACTCCTCCTTAGCACGGCGGCGGCGCGATCCGT
>JBKPAB010000193.1:0-5868 GCA_046726195.1 Actinomycetota bacterium | reverse complement strand
CGCACGGATGAAGTCCACCTTCCGGAAGTCGGGCCACAGGGCCTCACAGAAATAGAACTCGCTGTGTGCCGATTGCCACATCAAGAATCCCGACAACCGCTGCTCACCCGAGGTCCTGATGATCAGATCCGGGTCCGGCTGGCCCTTGGTGTAGAGGTGCTCGGCGATGTGTTCGATGTCGAGGGTCTGGGCGAGTTCGTCGATCGAAGTCCCGTTCTTTGCATGTTCGGCAAGTAGGGAACGCACAGCATCGCGCAGCTCATGCCGTCCGCCGTAGGAGACCGCGATGTTCACCAACATGCCGTTGATCTCGGCGGTATCGTGCTCTGCCAACTTCAGCCGCTTGGCCGACCGAGCTGGCAGCAGATCCAACGCCCCGACGGGATGGACTCGCCAACGCCTAGTCGCAGCCAGATCGCTGACCATCTGCTCGATCACCCCGAGTAATGGTTCAACCTCCTCACGGTTGCTGCGAGACAAGTTGTCGGTCGAGAGCACCCACAAGGTGACAACCCGGATGCCGATCTCGTCGCACCACCCAACGAACTCTTTGAGCTTGTCGGCCCCAGCTTGATAACCCGCGACGAGTGGTTGCCCCGGAGCGTTGGCACGCGCCCAACGACGATTCCCGTCGGCGAGTACGGCGACGTGGCGCGGCAGTCTGTTGCGGTCGAGCTCCGCGATCAGCCGATGCTCATAGGTCGCATACAACAGCCCTGATGGGTGCAGACGATCCACGAACTCGCGCAGCCGATCGAGACGTACCACAACTGGCAGCGTATCCCGCGACGGCCGCCACGTCCGTCTTGCGGCGCACAACCTTGGTTCTGGCCGCTGCCACGCCGTGGCCTAAACTTACCGACCGGTAACTTAGCGTGGGATATATTTCGGGCTTCGGCCTCGGAAGGAGTAGCTCTGCCCGCCATTCACGTTGGGGAAGACCGGCCCCGCCCAGTCCCGGATTCATCGCGACACCGAGGCTTCGCTGACTGATGTGCTCGGCGCGGTCAAGCCCCGACTCCGCGGCTGGCTGCATACTGGCATGGCTCCGCTGGCACTGGCCGCAGGCATTGTCCTGGTTTGCCTTGCGGCAACGCCTGCTGGCGTGGTCGGCGGGGCGGTGTTCCTTGCTGCATCGGTGCTGCTGTTTGGCACCAGCGCTCTGTATCACCGGAGAACCTGGGGAGTACGCGGTCACGCAATCCTCCGCAGAATGGACCACTCCAATATCTATGTGTTTATCGCCGCGACTTACACGCCGCTGGCGTTGATCTTGCTCGACGGGGCTTCCCGGGTCATCCTGCTGACGCTCATCTGGTCGGCGGCGCTGGGTGGGCTTTTCTTCCGCTTGTTTTGGCTATCGGCGCCGCGCCGGCTTTATACCGCGCTATACCTCGTGATGGGCTGGGCCGCCCTGGGCTGGCTCGGGCCGTTCTACCAGGCCGCCGGCTTGCTAGTGCTGATCTTGCTGGCGGCGGGCGGCGCCTGCTACACCATCGGCGCAGTGGTGTACGCCCGAAAGCGTCCGAATCCCTCACCCAGCTGGTTCGGCTTCCATGAGATCTTCCACGCCGCTACCATCGCAGGCTTCGTCTGCCACTACGCGGCAATCGCCATGATCACAATTTGATTTGGGACCGCTCGCGCAGGAGAAGATTCGACGCTCCCAGCTACGTCAACATCCCACGCTGCGTGGGATATTGACGCTCTACATGGCGTGCATGCCATGTACAGCGTGAAAAACCTGAGTACAGCCCTGGTGACCCTTGGTCGCTAGGTTGCTGTGTCAGTGGACTCCAGCTGGAGCGCAAGGTCCTCGGCGGAGGTGACGGGGAGCCGGCAGGCGAAGTGCCGGCAGACATAAGCCGTCGGCTGGTTGTTGATCATCGGCCGGTCGGCCAGCAGCGCTAGGCCCGGCTGGTCTGGGGTACCAGGCACCACCACCGATCCCGCAGGTGCGAGCTGGTGCGCGAGGCGGACCAGCTCAGCTCGAGCCGGCTCATCGGGTCCCACTACAGCGACCTGGACGGGCCGCCGATCCGAGGTCTGGCTGATTGCGTCGGCGAGCAGCCAGCCAGCAAACCGCGGCGCCCGCCGCACCAACTCCGCGGCGCTTGCGGCTGCCCGGTCTGCGCGGTCAGCATAGCGGTCCTCGCCGGTCAGCTCCGCCATGAGACGCAAGGCATGGACCGAGGTACTCAGGCCGGACGGAGTGGCGTTGTCGGTCGGATCTTGGGGCCGGGCATACAACTGCTCGGCATCAGCGGCGGTGTCAAAGAAGCCGCGACCCCCATCGTCGAACTGCTCCATGATCACCTCGAGCAGCTGCTCGGCGCGGCTCAGCCAGGCCGGTGCTGCCTGGATCGACGCGAGCCGCACCGCGGCAAGGGCCAGCGCGGCATAGTCCTCCAGAATCGCGGCGGGGCCAGCAATGCCATCGCGAGAGGTCCGGCGCAACCGTCCGTCTCGCCAGTGAACCCGCCAGACGTGCTCGGCCGCCTCGGTCGCGATCTCTAACCAGTCCGGCCGAATGAAGATCATTGCGGCCTGGGCCAGTGCATCCACCAGTAGCCCGTTCCAGGCAGCGACGACCTTGTCGTCCCGCCCGGGCCGGGAGCGCTGCTCACGGGCGATTCGGAGCCGGTCGCGCACCTCCGCCAATCGGGGTTGATCATGATCGGACAGCAGCTGCAGGGTCGAGGCGCCGTGTTCGAAGGTGCCGGTCGGTGTCACAGAGTAAACCTCGGCCGCCCACGCCGCAGCTTCCTCCCCGAGCGCGGCCCGAAGTTGATCACGGTTCCAGGTGTAGTAGGCACCCTCCCTGAGCTCACCGTGATCATCTTCGGAATCAGCATCGAGGCTCGACGCGAAGGCACCCTGTTCGGTGCGCATTTCGCGCAGCAGCCACTCCACTGTCTCGACGACGATGCGCTCGGCCAGCGGATTGCGGGTGCGGCGCCACCAGTGTGTGTATGCCCCGAGGAGTAGCGCGTTGTCGTACAGCATCTTCTCGAAGTGCGGCACCACCCAACCGGCGTCGACGCTATAGCGCGCGAACCCGCCACCGATTTGGTCGTAAATGCCGCCTCGTGCCATTGCCTCCAGGGTTCGTCCGACCATCAGCATCGCCGGGTCGCCGCCGTCTCGCAGCAACGCCTCGAGCACCATCGATGGCGGGAATTTGGGCGCCCGCCCAAAGCCGCCGTACGTCGCATCGAATTCCCGCTGCAGCGCCCCAAGCGCCTTCACACAGTCCGCTTCAGTCAGCTCGCCAGAGTCGGGAAGTGTCGCAGGCTGCGATAGCTGGCGGACGATCTCGGTGGCGCTGACGAGCAGCTCCGATCGCCGATCCCGCCAGGCATCGCTGATAGCTCGCAACACCTGCGTGAAGGAGGGCAGGCCATGGCGTGGCGCGGGCGGAAAGTAAGTTCCGGCGTAGAAGGGCTGGCGGTCCGGAGTGAGAAACACGCTCATTGGCCAGCCACCTTGCCCGGTCAGCGCCTGTGTGGCGTGCATGTAGATCGCGTCAACATCCGGGCGTTCCTCGCGATCAACCTTGATCGCAACGAAGTGATCATTGATCATGGACGCAGTTTGCTGATCTTCGAAGGATTCATGCGCCATGACATGGCACCAGTGGCACGCCGCATACCCGACGGAGAGGAAGACCGGCACCTGCCGTTTGGCTGCCTCCGCAAACGCCTCATCCGACCACGGCCACCAGTGCACCGGGTTGTCGGCGTGCTGAAGCAGGTAAGGGCTGGTAGCCGAAGCGAGCCGGTTGCGGCCAGTCATCCCGCTAGATTGTCAGCCTGGGCTCGGCGTACCGGGCGGAGGCCGTGATGCAGAGTCTTCGGCGTCGTCCGCAGCCTCGTCCGTAGCGTCATCCGGCGTGCGGATCTTGCGGAACTGCTTACGCATGCTGAAGTACAAGAACACCATGGCTGCTGCCAGGAGGAGCGTCACGAGCAGGGGCATCCAACCGGGCGTGACCGCATTCGGGTCGGCCTCGAGAAGGATCATGCTGAAACTCTACTCGTCGCCGGCTCGGCGACTCCTGCGAAGAGATCGTCCTCAGGGATGCTCGTGGCGACAAAGCTGCGCGCGAGCTGCCACTCCTCGGTCGGCCAGGATGACTTGTGCACCTCAAGTGGTACTGCGAACCAAGGCCCGTCTGGGTCGATCTGGGTCGCATGCGCGAGCAATGCGCGGTCACGGATATCGAAATATTCGGCGCATGTGATCCGCGTGGTGATTCGAGCTGTGTGCTTAGGGTCTTCGGGCCACTCCCGAAGCCGCTCGGCGTACGGCGACTCGAGGCCGCGTGCAACCATCGCCCGATCCAGGGCCACCGTACGCTCGCGATGGAAGGTAAATGAGTAATAGAGCTTGAGCGGCTGCCAGGCCTCGCCCAGATCGGGATACGCCTCAGGGTCGGCCGCCGCGTCGAAGGCCGCAACGCTGATCTTGTGGCACATGATGTGGTCCGGATGCCGGTATCCGCCGTCGTTCTCGTTGTAGGTGGTCATGACATGAGGTCGGAATGACCGAATCAGCTTGACTAACGGAGCAACGGCGACGGCGAGGTCCGTGCGCGCAAAGCAGCCCTCGGGCAGCGGCGCCGGATTATCGCCTTCTGGCAATCCGGAATCCACGAAGCCCAGCCACACTTGCCTGACGCCGAGAATCTCTCTGGCGCGATCCATTTCTTGCCGCCGGATGTTGGCTATGTTGGCCAAAATGTCGGGCCGGTCCATAGCCGGGTTGAGGATCGAGCCGCGTTCACCGCCAGTACACGTGGCGACGACAACGTCCACTCCCTCGGCCACGTACTTGGCGGTCGTCGCAGCGCCCCGACTTGACTCGTCATCGGGGTGCGCATGTACCTCTAGCAACCTCAGACGATCGCCATGACCGTCGACCCGGAGCGCGGGACGAGACATGGCCGTCATGCTGCCACCGAGAACATGTGAGACGCCAAAGCCTCCCGTTCCCCGAGACAGGAACGAACGTACACATTCGTTCCTGATGCGATACACATGTTGCAACGTGTGTCTCGCGAGTGGGAACGAACGTGCACGTTCGTTTCCGCATCGGGATTGTGGGAGCCTCGCCTACGCTCGCAGTCTCGAGCGGCTCGGCGCGAGAAGCGCAAAATATAGGTTGGCTTCGTGACCGATGCTGCCGAGCGGCTGCGCCGCCGCTATCCCAAGTCGCGGATGCCACGTCCGTTGCTGGTGGGCTTGATCAGCGTCGCTGTTGTACTTGCCCTCACGTGGCTGATCTGGACGGCGCTCAGGCATTCGCGGCCCGATGTCGCAGCTCAGGTGGTGTCTTTTCAAGTCGTCTCTGATAGCTCGGTCGCAGCCACAGTGTCTGTCGAGCGGCGCGATCCCACCGTGCCAGTGACGTGCCGGGTGCTCGCGCAAGCCGCGGACCACCAGCCGGTTGGGGAGCAGCAAGTGCCCGTAGCAGCCAGCTCGGAGCGCCTTGTTGAAGTCGATCTCGTGCTCACCACGCTGCGACGAGCCACCACGGTGGTGATCAGAGGCTGCACTGTCATCTGACTTTGATTTGGCCTGCCCTTGATAACCTTGTGGGATGTCTGAAAACTCCGCCCAGGCAATCTGGCTGACCCGGGAGGCGTACGACAAGCTCAAGAAAGAGCTTGATTACCTCTCCGGGCCAGGACGTGCCGCAGTGTCTGCGAAGATCGCCGCGGCGCGCGAAGAAGGTGACCTCAGTGAGAACGGGGGCTACCACGCCGCGCGTGAGGAGCAGGCGCACCAAGAGGCTCGCATCCGCCAGCTGACCGACATGCTGAACCGGGCCCAGGTCGGTGAGTCACCGGCTAACGCCGACGAAGTC
>JBKPAB010000192.1:0-2657 GCA_046726195.1 Actinomycetota bacterium | reverse complement strand
AGTTGACACACTGTGCACCCTTGGTCATCAGGTCTCGGGCCGTTGTCGTCATGATTTGACTCCTCTTGGGTTCGGTTCGTCATCTCCTACCCGCGCGTGGTCGGGGACAAACGGGTCACCCAGGAGACTTTGCTTTGTTGGACACCATCCCGAGTCCTCCGAAAAAAGATCTTGGGCAAGACTGCAAAGAATCCACAGTCAGCCGGGGTCGTACGTCACAAACTGTCCATTTCGCGGCACAGGGGTTTTGGCGGTCGGCGAGGGCTTCGGTAAAGTACCCCCGAACTCGCGAGCAAGCACCTTAGCCCCGAGATGCGGCCGCACCAGTGTCGTGGACCCCCTACCGACGCCAGTCGCCATTTGCCTCAGGAACGTTATGCCGCAAGCAGCACCACCAAGATCGCAACAGAGCTATCGGCACGAAGCGTTCATGTGGCGCGACCCAGACGACTACGCCTCCGTCCTGGCGCCGTTCGTCGAAGATGGGCTGGCCGCAGGCGAGGCTGTCATGGTTGCAGTCGTAAGACGCCATGCCAACTGGTTGCGGGACAGCATCGGCTCACAGGCTCGCAAGGTGAAATTCGTCGACATGGCCAAGTTGGGCCGGAATCCTGCCCGGATCATTCCCGCTTGGCAAAAGTTTGTTGATCAACACTCGGGTTACGGCCGTCCGGTACGCGGCATTGGCGAACCCATTTGGGCGGGTCGGCGTCCGGAAGAGATCCTGGAATGCCAATTAGATGAGGCCTTGCTCAATGTGGCGGTCGATCCGAAGATTCCGCTGTGGCTGATCTGCCCGTACGACCTTCGAGGACTTGACGCGTCGGTCATCAAAGAGGCCCATCGTAGCCACCCGGCCGTCATGGAAGGGGACCGCTACCACGGCAACTCCCAGTACGGCGGTCGGGCACACGTTGAAGCCATGTTCAGCGCGGAGCTTCCCGACCTCGGTGCAGAACCGGCGGAGTACACCTTCACCCGGGAGAGTGTCGACCGCGTCTTCAACATCGTGACCCTGGAGGCGTACGGCGCCGGGCTCTGGTCGGACAAGGTGACCGACCTCGCTGCCACATCGCGGCGGCTCGCCGCGTGCAGCCTGCGGCGCGGCGCCGTGGATGGGACGATCCGAGTCTGGGACCTGCCCCAAGCCTTGATCTGCGAAGTCTCCGATTCCACCACGATCGACGACGTGCTGGCGGGACGGCGAGCCGTCGTATCCAATGACCGCGACGGGCTGTCCTCCGCCAACCGGAAGTGTGATCTCGTTCAGTTACGCTCCACCGGTTCCGGGACGACAGTGCGCCTCCATATGTGGAAGTAGCGGGCGGACCGTTACACAATTGCGCATCGACTTCTCACGTTCTTCTCATCTAGCCTTGCGCCTAGGGAATTGGGACTCCGAGACATCTCGGCCACTGGGTTCGTAGCCTGCGCTGAGAAAGGGGGCTCAATGCCCAGCAAACGAGTCGGAGCTGCCAGCCTGATTGTGCTTTTTGCTGCATCACTGGTTTTCGCCAGTTCTGCTGCGGCATACGGTGAGGAGCCCGAGAAACCGCCCTGCGATCCGGTGACTCAGTTCAGTTCTTTTAACTTCCCGGAGCCGACCAAGATCGACAACAAATGGAGTCCGCTGATTCCCGGCACCCAGCTCACCCTAAATGGTGAAGCCGATCGGGGCGGGGGGCTGCTGCCGCACGAGGTGGTGACGACCATCACCGACCTGACCAAGGTCATCAACGGCGTACGCGCCGTGGTCATCTTGGAGAAAGACATCAACGAAGGTGTGCTCCAGGAGGCCGAGCTGAGGTTTGAAGCACAGGACAACACAGGGAACGTCTGGAACCTCGGTGAGTACCCCGAGGAGTATGAGGAGGGCAAGTTCAGTGCCGCTCCGGACGTCTGGCTTGCCGGTCTGGCGAAAGCTGAGCCGGGCAACTCAATGGCGGGGGATCCGCAGCTGGGAGCACCGGAATATCTCCAAGGCTGGTCGCCCGATATTGAGTTCCTCGATTGTGCGAAGACCTTCAAGATGCAACAGCAGACCTGCGTACCGGCGGGCTGCTACGAAGACGTGATGATCACTGACGAGTGGAGTCCGCTCGATCCGGAAGGCGGGCACCAGCGCAAGTTCTACGCCCCTGGAGTCGGCAACGTCCGGGTCGGCGCGGTCGGTGATCCGGAGGCTGAGACCCTGGTTCTCACCAAGGTTGTCCAGCTCAGCCCCGACGAGTTGGCTAAGGCTCGCGAGGAGGCGCTGAAGCTGGAGAAGCACGCCTACAAGATCAACCCGGTTTATCGCCAGACCCAACCCGCCGATCCGCCTGCCCCGGGGACGCCCGGAGGTTAGGCGAGCAGCCCTAGCGACCAAAGGAATCACTAGGAGCTTCGCCGACTACGTCGACCAGCGGTGGCTTCAGTCATCGCGGTATAAATCTCGATGAGGGCACGGCGCTGCCGCGCGGTCAGCCCCGGGTCGGCGGAGATTGCGGCAACTAGTGAGGTATGGCCGTCAGCCAGAGGTTCTGCTTCGTGATCTTGATCGTCCTCTTGACCATGATCATCGTCGTGCGGCCGGGGGCGCAGTGTCTCCGGCGGAACGCCGAGAGTCGCGGCGATCGTGTCGAGCACAGCGGCCGAGGGAGCGCGGAGCCCATGCT
>JBKPAB010000191.1:0-3859 GCA_046726195.1 Actinomycetota bacterium | reverse complement strand
GCCTCACCCAGCGGAACCACATGATCGGGAGGTGCGGGCTTTCCCTTGCTCGCGAACAGACCCTTGTGCTCGAAGAACATGACCGGGTCGTCACTACGGATCGCAGACGCCATCATGCCCACCACGTCCGCTGGTGTGGCTGGCGCGGCGATCTTCAACCCAGGGACAGTGAAGACCCAGTTCTCGACCGCCTGGGAGTGCTGCGCGCCGAACCCAAGGCCGCCGCCATTGGCGGTGCGAATCACCAGCGGGACCGTGACCTGCCCACCCGTCATGTAGCGCATCTTGGGGATCTCGTTGGCGAGGTAGTCGTAGCAGCAGGCGAAAAAGTCGGAGAACATGATCTCCGCGACCGGCCGCATCCCGGTCATCGCGGCACCCAGCGCAGCACCGACAATCGCCTGTTCGGAGATCGGTGTGTCCCACACGCGCTGCGGACCGAACTCGGCGAGGAGGCCGGTTGTGGTCTTGAAGACGCCCTCGGCGGCACCGATGTCCTCGCCGAGACAGACCACGCGCGAGTCGCGACGCATCTCGCGCGCGATTCCCTCCGAAACCGCCTCGCGGTAGGTGATCAATTCCGCCATGCCGCACCGCCGTCTGCCCAGACATCGGTGAGCGCCGTGGCCGGGTCGGGATATGGCGCGTCCTTGGCCTCTTGGATAGCTGCCTTGACGACTTCCGCCGCGCGGGCGTCGGCTGCGTCGATGTCGGCTGCGCTGACTCCCAGGCTGGTCAGCCGCTCGCGTGCGACCAGTAGTGGGTCCCGCTGCAGCCAGCGTTCGACTTCGTCGGCCGGACGGTACTTCGCAGGATCGGCCCGGCTGTGACCGTAGTGGCGGTAGGTCAGCGCCTCGACAATCGTGGGGCCGTCACCGGCCCGGGCTCGGTCGACCGCCACCTTCAGGGTGTCGTGGACCTTGATCACATCGTTACCGTCGATGAGCTCGGCCGGCAGTCCGTACGCGCCGGCTCGATCCGCCGCCGGGTGTTCGACAGAGGTGACCTGCGAGATCGGGGTGTATTCCATATAAAGGTTGTTCTCGCAGACGAACAGCACCGGGAGCTTCCAGACCGCGGCGAGGTTGAGCGTCTCGTGGAAGGCGCCGATATTGGTCGCGCCGTCGCCGAAGAAGGCGACGGCTACCTGTTCTGTACCACGCAGCCTGGCCGACCACGCGGCACCTGCCGCAATGGGCAGGTGCGAGCCGACGATCGCGTACGAGCCGAGCATGCCTTTGTCGGCTTTGGTCAGGTGCATCGAACCGCCTTTGGCGGCGCACAGGCCCGTTGCCTTGCTCATGAGCTCCGCGAGGCACTCGGCCGGTGTGGCACCGCGGGCCATCGCATGGTGGTGTCCGCGATAAGTCGCGAACACGTAGTCGTCATCGCGCAATGCGGCACTGGAACCGACCGCAACAGCCTCGTGCCCGGCGGCCAGATGGGTCGTGCCCTTGACCAGGCCCGACATGAACAGGTCGTACGCGGCCTTTTCGGTTTGCCGGATCAACGCCATCTGCTCGTACCACTCGAGCAGTCGGCCGGCGTCCACCGTGATGGACTCGTCAGCCGAAACCGTCACCGCTCTCCCCTGCCCGCCGAGGTGTTCAGGTGGGACTGCGCCTCGCGCAGCGTTGGCAGTTCGCCGCCCACGGTCCAGTACCGCTGCCCGGCGATGAGTAGCTCTTCTGCGGGGAACTTGGTGATCACCTCGCAGCCGTCGGCGGTCACTACGACCTCCTCCTCGATCCGGGCTGCTGACCAGCCGTCGGAGGCGGGCCAATACGTCTCGAGGGCGAACACCATGCCCTCCTCCAGCACCTCCGGATGATCAAGGGACACTAAGCGGCTGAAAATCGGCTTCTCCCAGATCGCCAGCCCCACACCGTGCCCGTACTGCAGTGCGAATGCGGCTTCCTCGTTGGCGAACCCGAACTCCTCTGCGGTCGGCCAGAGTGATGCGATGTCGGCCGTTGTGGCGCCTGGCTTGACCGCCGCGATTGCCATGTCCATGTACTCCCGGCAGCGGACGTAGGCGTCCCGCATCGCCGGCGACGCGCTGCCCACGGCGAAGCAGCGGTAGTAGCAAGTCCGGTAGCCGAGGTGGCTGTGCAAGATGTCGAAGAACGCCGGGTCACCTGGCCGGACGAGGCGGTCGCTGTAGACATGCGGGTGCGGCGAACACCGTTCCCCGGAGATCGCATTGACGCCCTCCACGTATTCACTACCGAGGTCGTAAAGGACCTTGCTGACCAGGCCGACGCACTCGTTCTCGCGTACGCCGGGCCGCAGGAAGGCGTACAACTCCTCATACGCCGCATCGACCATCGAGCACGCCTGAGCCAGCAGCGCGATTTCGTCAACGGTCTTGATCCGGCGTGCTTCCAGGAACACCTGCTGGCCGTCGACGACTGTGAGTCCCTCCCCCTGGAGCGCGGCCAAGATCGGCATCTCGATCACATCGACACCAACCGGCTCTGTGGTAAGTCCGTGCTCATGCATCACGGACGAGACCTTCCGGGCCACCTCTTGCGCGATGCCGGCGTCGGGATGGAACGCGCCCCGCAGCGTGGAGATGCCGGCACGTGCTCCGGATTGGCCGGCCTTGGCCGCATCGGAGAGCTCTCTGGCGCCCGGCTTTCGGTCGTAGTCGAGCCACGGGTTATAGAGCTGGTGATGTTTCGCCGCCGACCCGAAGTCCCAGACCACCGGCTCACCTCCCCGAGGCAGCAGCGCGAAACGAATCAACTTGTCCATCGCCCACGTGCCGATATGGGTGGCTGTCATGTAGCGGATGTTGGAGAAGTCGAAAGTCAGCAGCGCACCAAGTTGGGAGGCTTCGAGATGTTGCTTGAGCCGGTCGAGCCGGTCGGTGCGCAGCCGGTCGACGTCGATTCGAGCTTCCCAGTCGACTGCGTTGGGCCCATACGTGCGGATCGTCATTGCGCCACCCCACGTCCTCGATGGTGTTCAATATAAGTTACGCCTGTTCAGTAGCACTGACTAGATCTCGGTGCCCTTCGACAAGCTCAGGGCACATACAAGAGCTCAGGGCACATACAAGGGAGCGCACATGGGTGAGCCGAAGGTGCCACCAATCGGCCCACGGATCCGCGCCCAACGGGCCCGCCGCGACGTGACCATCCGTGCGCTCGCGCGTGATATCGGTGTGTCGCCGAGCCTCATATCGCAGATCGAGACCGGCAAAAGCCAGCCGTCGGTCAGCACCTTGTACGCGATCACGTCGGCGCTGGATTTGCCGTTGGAGGACCTATTCGATGCCGAAGAGCTCGAGGAACCGGTGGCGCTGCCTGCGGCAGCTGGAACGACAGCCTTGCGATACTTCGGCACCGACCGGGCCAAGGGCGTCGGCCCGCATGTAACCCCCGAGGACCGGGAACTGCTGACTCTTGAGTCGGGGGTCACCTGGGAACGGTTAGGTCAGGTGCCACATCACCACGTCGACTTCCTGCTGGTCACCTACCGGCCCGGGAGCGCCTCATCCACCGAGGGCCGGCTGATGCGACACAACGGAACCGAATACGGCTACTTGATCAGCGGCGAGCTGCAGCTGACCTTGGGTTTTGATCAGCACACCTTGGCCGCCGGAGACTCCTTTTGCTTTGAGTCGACGACTCCGCACCGCTACCGCAATGACGGGGAAGTCCCGGCAGTCGGTGTTTGGTTTGTGATGGAGCAGGGATGATCAACGTGACGGGTCCGACTGACGTTCCAGCGCGGCCAGCCGAAGTTCTAGTTGATCAACCCGATGCCGCAGCAGCGTCAGCTGCGCTTCCAGGCTGACCTCGCGCTCGGCGCGGCGCTGGATCCGGGCTGACTGCGCGGCCCGATCGAGCAC
>JBKPAB010000190.1:0-5215 GCA_046726195.1 Actinomycetota bacterium | reverse complement strand
AGAGTCCGTCGATCATGTGGACGCCTGGCGCGGAGATGTCCTGCTCCAGCCACGCGGCGTGTTCGGTGCCCACCGCGTGGTGGTGTGACAGCGTGCCGGCTGAGTCGACGAACGCCTGTTGGATGGCGTTCTTGACCGGCTCGTACTGTCCCAGCGGGTCAACGCCGTTGTGTCTGAAGGCAAAGGTGAAGTACAGGCAAGCGCCGGAGTGGTAGGAGTGTGAGAGATGGCAAAAGATGAAGCCCTTGACACCAAGTTGCGCAAAGACCTTGTCGGCCGCCGCAATTACATTCCGATAGAGCGGCACCAGCTTTGACCATGGAGCCGCAGTTGCGCAGACGTCGCCGACCGCGCCGCGATCGAGGATGAAGTCACGCAGGTACGGTATGTCGAACTTCTTCTGGTCGTACAGGACGCCCGGGCCTTTGCCCACCAAGATCCCGCCGTGCTCTCCCACGATGTCCTTGACGATCTTCTTCTGCCTGGCCACATGCGCCTTGCCACCCTCGTAGCCGATGAAGGACAGGCAAACCTCGTCCAGATCCCAACCGCGTCGCTCGAGCACCTTCATCATGCCTTTGCTGATCAATGACGAGATCGAGATGCGACTCGTCTTTTTCTTTGTTGCAAAGGAAAATGCGGTCTCGTTAGGATCGGAGACTCGAGTGATGGAGGGATGCGCGTCGCTGGTTGAGATCTCCTGCATGGCGGCCAGTCCAGCCTCCCAGGAGGGAAAAAGATATCCCAAGATCACCCGTACCTCGGGGATGCGGTGCACCTGCACCGTAACCTCGGTGATCACGCCAAGCCGACCTTCGGACCCAAGCACCATCTCGCGTACGCTCGGGCCGGTCGAGGTGTGCGGCAACGGCCGAACCTCCAGCACCTTGCCTGGCATCACCATGCGCATGCCGCGCGCGATGTCGGAGATGTCGCCGTACTTGTCCGACTGCATGCCCGAGGAGCGAGTAGCGACCCAGCCGCCAAGCGTGCTGTGAGGGAAGCTGTCCGGATAATGGCCAAGCACCCAGCCCCGCGCCCCCAGCTGCTTCTCCAGGTCCGGGCCCAGAGCGCCCGCCTGAATACGTGCCAGGCCGGACTCCTCATCGATGTCGATCACCTTGTTCAGTCGACCAAGATCAACTGAGATCACCGGCCGGGTCTCATCTTCGGGAGCATGGAGGCTGCCGGCGATGTTGCTGCCTCCGCCGTACGGAATGATCAGGGCATCCGCCGCCACCGCGCGATCGACGATCAGCTGCACCTCAGCCTCACTGCCGGGATAGACAACGACATCTGGTACCCGCGGAATGTCGCCGGCCCGGATCCGCAGTAGGTCTCGCAAGCTCTTCCCGTACGTGTGCACGATCCGGTCGAGATCATCTTGTACCGCGTTCTCGGCGCCGACTGCATCGTTCAGCTCACCCAACAGCTGATCAGTGATCATGGGCGCCGGGATCGGCAGATCGTCAAGCGACATTGGCGCGACTGGCGGGGTGTTCACGTCAAGATCGATGGCGTTGAGCGCGAAGGGTCGAAAGCCCGGCTTGTCCTCGTGATGGAAGCTCACTCCTTCGACCCCCCAGCCCCACCACTTCATGTGTTTGACGTCGGGCATCCCTGTGGTTCTCCTTCGCTTAAGAGGTGAGCAGATCTAGGCCTGGCTGGCGCGGTAGGTGGTGGCGTAGTCGATCAGCCCACGCACCTCTTTGGCAATACGTTCGGAGAACTCAGCGACCGTCTCGCCGTCCTCGGCCCGCATCGGCTCCCCGAAGGTGACATAGACCGGCAGCCGGCCGCTGCTCGGCCAGTTCTGACCGTAAGGCATGGCCTCGGCTGCACCGACGATCGCGACCGGCAGGCACGGTACGTCCCGGCTGATGCACAGCGCTGCGGCTCCCGGCTTGAACGCGCCCATCTCACCGGTCCGCGAGCGCGTGCCCTCCGGGAAGAGCAGCAGCGGTACGCCGTCGTCGAGCAGCTTGGTGGCCAGGCCGTGGCGCCCCCGAAGGCCGGAGCGGTCCACCGGGAACGCATTGAAGAACAGCGAGGTCAGACCTTTGCGCCACACCACGTCGAAGAAGTAGTCGGCGGCTGCCCCGGCGGCGACGTAGCGGGCGAGCTTGCGTGGCAGGGCTCCGAGGATCAGTGGAGCATCGAGGTGACTCGCATGGTTGGACACCACCACGAATGGCCGAGTGAGGTTCTTCAGATGCTGCTCGCCGAGCACCGTCACCGTCACCAAACGCCACACCAGCGGTTTGAGCAGGCCCCGCTGCGCCACAAATCGAGCCGTGGCATGCAATCGCGAAGTGTAGCGGCTCCGGCTCGACATAAGCGTTAGCCTAACCCGAGCGAGGGCATGTGCCCTGAGCCTTGGGCATGTGCCCTGAGCCCGTCGAAGGGCACGCTTCGACAGGCTCAGCGCGCATTCCTGTGCCCTGAGCCCTTCGACAGGCTCAGGAAGGGCGCTGGCGTCGGCAACGCGGATGGTGGTGGCCTGGGCAGTTAGTGGCGGCTGGCAGTCAGTTTGCGCGATACCGCACGCAGCGTACGGTGCGGCAGGTGTTCGCAGATCGTGATCATCAGCTGGTAGCGCTTGGACGGGATGGAGATCACCTTTCCGGCTGCGGCGTCTGCCAAACAGTCGGCGACCACGCGGTCCGCGTCCAACCACATGAGCGAGGGGATCGGGGCGATGTTGATGTTGGCCCGCTCGTGGAATTCGGTACGCACCCATCCGGGGCACAGCGCGGTGACCTTGACTCCGGTGCCGCGCAGCTCGTTCGCCAGGCCTTCGGTGTAATACCTCACCCAGGCCTTGATCGCCGAGTAGTTGCCCATGGTCACGAAGCTTGCGGTGCTCGAGACGTTGATGATGGTGCCGGCTCCGCGCTGCCGCATAGCCCGTCCGGCGGCGGCGCTGAGTATCAGGACCGCCCTGATCATGACGTCGATCGCGTGTTCGTGGGGAGTGGTGTCTGCGGTCGTGAGTTTCGACCGAACTCCAAAGCCGGCGTTGTTGACTAGTAGATCGATCGGTTGTTCGACGCTCGCGAGCCGCTCCGCGACCCCGAGGACCTCACTGCGCACCGCCAGGTCCGCGACGATCGTTTCCACGCTGACCGCGTACCGCTCCTTCAGCTCCGTTGCCATATCAGAGAGCCGATCGGCTTTGCGCGCCACTAACACCACATCATCGCCGCGTGCCGCCAGCGCTCGCGCAAACGCGGCGCCGATGCCTGACGTACCCCCAGTGATCAGCGCAGTGGCCATGCGCTCACCTTATGCGCCGTGGCTCGTGTGTCACGCAACCGACGTTCACGTAGTTTTCAAGCGGTCTGCACACGTTGCAACCTGTGCAGACCGCTCGAAACCTGGGTTAACGTAGGTTGCCGACAGGCGCTGATCAGTCGGTGCGTGACTTGAGTAGGGCGGCGGTCTCCTGGGCGATCGCCAACTCCTCGTTGGTGGGGATGACTGCGGTCGTGATAGGTGAGTTGTTGGGCGAGATCACCCGCGCGACCCTGGAGCGTACGTTGTTCAGCTCCGGATCTATCCGGAACCCGAGACCGTCGAGACCCTCCGCGACCGCCGCCCGCAGTGCCGGGTTGTTTTCCCCGACGCCTGCTGTGAAGTTCAACACATCCAGCCCGCCCAGCAGTGCCAGGTACGCGCCGATGTAGTGCTTGAGCCGATGCACGTACACCTCAAACGCCAGTTGCGCAGCTTCGTCCCCGGCGGCTCGGCGCTGCTCCAGTTCGCGGAAGTCGTTGACGCCGGCCATGCCCTTGAGCCCAGACTGCTTGTTCAACAACGTGTCGATCTCGGCAATCGTCATCCCGAGCTCATTGTGTAGGAAGGTATGCAGTCCCGGATCGACGTCGCCAGAGCGGGTCCCCATCACCAGACCCTGCAGCGGCGTCAAGCCCATCGAGGTCTCGATTGCCACGCCACCGCGTACCGCCGATGCCGAGCAACCGTTCCCCAGATGCAGCACAATCTGGTTCAACTCACCAAGATCACGGCCTACCAGCTCCGCCGCTGCCCGGGAGACGTAGCGATGTGAGGTGCCGTGGAAGCCATAGCGGCGAATCCGATAGTTCTGTGCAAGATCACGAGGAATCGCGTAGGTTGCGGCCGCAAGGGGCAGCCTGCTGAAGAATGCGGTGTCGAAGATCGCAACGTGCGGCACATCGAACTCTTCCCGGGCTGCCTCAATACCAGAGACCGCTCCCGGATTGTGCAATGGCGCAAGGGGAATCAAGTCTTTGATCTCGGAAAGCACGTCCTCATCGATGATCGTCGGATCGGAGAAGTCCGGCCCGCCATGTACGACGCGATGACCAACCGCACGCAGCCCGACGGTATCAAGATCAACGCCTGTCGCCACGAGATCCATTGCCATTGCCTGCAGAGCAGCGACATGATCAGCAACCGGGCTGCCTGATTCCCCGATTCGCTCGACAATGCCCTTGGCCTGTACCTCCGCCGTTTCCGGTACGACCAGCTGATACTTCAGCGATGAGGATCCGGCGTTCAGTACCAGGACCGGCGGCTCGCTCACCTCGGACTCCCCGCGGCCGCTGGCTCCGCAGGCTGAGACTGGCTGAGGGCTTGCGCCTGCACGGCGGTGATCGCCACGGTATTCACAATGTCGGACACCAGCGCCCCCCGAGACAGGTCATTAACCGGCTTCCGCAGGCCTTGCAGCACCGGACCGATGGCTATCGCGTGCGCGCTGCGCTGCACCGCCTTGTAGGTGTTATTGCCCGTGTTCAGGTCCGGGAAGATGAACACAGTGGCACGCCCCGCGACGGGTGAGTTCGGCAGCTTGGTACGCGCCACCTCCCGATCGATCGCCGCGTCGTACTGGATCGGACCCTCGAGCAGCAGATCGGGAGCCCGCTCAGCAACCAACGCCGTAGCGGCTCGCACCTTCTCCACCTCCGCTCCCGAGCCGGAGGTGCCGGTCGAATACGACAACATCGCAACTCGCGGCTCGATGCCGAACTGCTGCGCAGTCTCGGCAGAGGAGATCGCGATGTCGGCCAGCTGTTCGACCGTTGGTTCGGGGATCACCGCGCAGTCGCCGTACGCCAGCACCCGATCGGCCAGGCACATCAAGAACACACTCGAGACAGTGCTCACCCCGGGCTTGGTCTTGATGAACTCCAACGCGGGCCGGATGGTGTGCGCTGTGGTGTTAACCGCA
>JBKPAB010000189.1:0-4468 GCA_046726195.1 Actinomycetota bacterium | reverse complement strand
GTCCATACCCCTGCCTCCCGATGATTCTGACAGATACCGACTTTACTCGGTATTCACCGACTATAGTCGGCACCCTGGTAGATTTCCTACTGAGGGCTCCGGTGGGTCGTTTTCGCGCTTTTGGTGGAAGACGTACGCCTGAGACCGGGTTCGGATGCTCGTTTTCGCGCTTTTGGTGGAAGACGTACGCCTGAGACCGGATTGGGCGCTCGTTATCGCGGTTTTTGGTGGAAGACGTACGGCTCTGGACCTTGACCAGCAGGCTTACCGGCTTCGGGGTGAGCGCTCTAACGTCTTGGCAGGGTTGCGCTCGGCCCTGCATTAGTGCGGCCGACCTACAGTGGCGCCATGTCAGCGCGCTGGCTGGTCGTGCTCCTGACCGCGGCTGCCTTCGTCGCGACGCCGCTCCTGATGAGCGCCCAACCGGCCGCGCCCTCTGCCCTCTCTGCCGCTGAGCTGGCCAGACGGATCGAGCAGTCCGGCGATATTGGATGGTCCGGTTTTGTGGAGACCGCTGGAACGCTGCAAGTGCCCGACAGCGAATCTTTCGCAACCTTGGTGCAACTGCTCGGAGAGGACACCCGGCTCCGCGTGTGGTGGCGCAACCCAGATGACTGGCGAGTCGATCGTCTCCGCAGCACCGGCGAGACCGGCCTGTTCCGGCAGGGTGGTTCCACAATTCGCTGGGTCTTCGAGTCGCAAACCGCGACATATTCGCCCGTCTCGCAGATCAGATTGCCCGACGCCTCCGACCTGCTGCCGCCCACCTTCGGCCGATCGCTGCTGCAGGGGGTACGCGAGAACGAGCTGAGCCGGCTGCCGGCTCGGCGGGTGGCCGGGGTTGACGCGCCCGGCCTGCGACTCACGCCGCAGGAGCCGGCCAGCACCGTCGCCCATGTCGATATCTGGGCCGAGCCTGGCAGCGGGCTGCCGTTGCGGGTGGCGGTGTACGGCGCTGGCGAGCGACGCCCCGTACTCACCACGACGCTTCGCGAACTCTCCCTCGGCGCGCCCCCGGCTACGGCTACTGACTTCACCCCAGCCGAAGGTGTACGCGTCACCTACGAGCAGGCTGTTGATGTCGCTGCGGCGGCGAATGCGTTCGCGCCTTTCGATCTCCCCGCCTCGCTAGCTGGGCTGGAATCGCGCGATGGCGAGGATCCCGGGGCCGTTGGCATCTACGGCCGCGGCCCGACGATGTTGATCGCGATCCCGCTGCGCGGTCGAGTGGCAGGGCCGCTGTGGCGTCAGCTCCAGGATCGCGGAACCACCCAATTGACTGATGTTGGGATCCTGGCACCCGTCGGTCCGGTCGGATTAATGATCACACCGTTTCGCGGCCGACGCGGCGCGTTCGTGCTGGCGGGCACGGTGACCA
The DNA here is from genome assembly GCA_046726195.1 of Actinomycetota bacterium. GTDB lineage: Bacteria > Actinomycetota > Actinomycetes > Propionibacteriales > Propionibacteriaceae > Microlunatus. The sequence goes on along the minus strand of JBKPAB010000189.1, from coordinate 3,090 downwards.
CTGAGACCCTGCAGCACGCAGCGACCGAGCTGCTGGAGCGGCAATGACAAGCACCGCCACGACCAACGCAGCCATGGCAAACGGGCATGTCATCCGGACGCGTGGCCTGACCAAGCGATACGGCGACCTGCGCGCCGTCGATGGCATCAACCTGGGGGTCCGGGCGGGCGATGTGTACGGCTTTCTGGGCGCGAACGGTTCGGGCAAGACCACCACGGTACGGATGCTGCTGGGGCTGGTGCTGCCGACCTCTGGCGAGGCCGAGGTGCTCGGGATGCCGATGCCGGCTGCTCGCAAAAACGTGTTGCCACGTATTGGCTCGCTCATCGAGAGCCCCGCGGCCTACCCGCATCTGTCGGGAAGCGCGAACCTCGCCTTGCTCGATGCGACCGGGACTGACCGCAGTCCGCGTCACGAGCGCCGGAATCGCATCGGTGTCGCGCTCGAGCAGGTTGGGCTCGATCCCGCCGATCGCCGACCGGTCCGCGCCTATTCGCAGGGCATGCGCCAGCGGCTCGGGCTGGCGGCCGCGCTGATGCGGCGACCGCCGTTGCTGATCTTGGACGAGCCGAGCAATGGACTGGACCCACAAGGCAGTCAGGAGATCCGGCGACTGCTGCTGCAGCTGAACGCCCAAGGCACCACGATCTTCCTCTCCAGCCATCTACTTGCTGAGATCGAACAGATGTGTACGCACGTCGGCGTGCTGCGCGGCGGCCAGCTGATACTCCAGGAGCAGCTGGACACTCTGCTACAACCGACCGGCCTCGTCGCGGTCCGCACCCCAGACGCCGCCCGCTGCACTGCCCTGCTCGGTGCCTATATCGCGTCGGCCACAGGTGACCGGCTACTGGTACGCGGCCAGGATCCGGCCCGGCTGAACGCCTACTTAGTTGGTGAAGGCGTACGCGTGGACGAGATAGGTCCCTATCGCCGGACCCTTGAGCAGGTCGTCCTCGACGCCGAGACGCGAGCATGATCGTCGTCGAATTGATCAAGATGCTGCGCCGGCCGCGGACCTGGCTCATCATCGGAATGCTGGTCGCCCTTCCGACTCTGGTTGCGGTCTTACTGGCGATTACCGATCTTGGTCCGCGTCCCGGTACCGGTCCGCCGTTCCTGTCAGCCGTCCTCAGCGACGGCACACTCTTCCCGCTCGCTGCGCTTGGGGTCGTGCTGCCGCTGCTGCTCCCGATCGCCGTGGCCGTCCTCGGCGGCGATGCCATTGCCGGGGAAAGTCAGACCGGTACGCTGCGCTACCTTCTCGTCCGGCCGGTCGGGCGTACCCACCTGCTGCTCGCCAAGCTCGTCACCATCGTCGCCTTCGTACTGCTAGCGGTGTTCGTTGTGGCCGTGGTCTCCTATGCCGAGGGTCGCCTGCTGCTGGGAGAGGCGCCGGCTACCGGTACCACGAGTCTGAGCGGCTCGACGCTCACCCAGCAGGAACTGACCTGGCGAACCGGACTAGCGCTTGGATACGTGATCATCTCGATGCTCGGCGTCGCGGCGGTCGCCTTGTTCTTCTCCACCCTCACGAGATCCTCGATCGGTGCCGCGCTCGGAACCATTGGCCTGCTCGTCGCCTCGACCGTGTTGCTGGGCCTGGATGCGGCGAGTGCGTTACATCCTTTCCTGCCGACCCGGCACTGGCTGGCTTTTGTCGACCTGTTCCGCGACCCGATCCTGTGGCGAGATGTGACGCGTGGGCTCGCCGTCCAGCTCGGCTATCTGACCGTGTTCACGCTCGCTGCCTGGGCGAACTTCAGCACGAAGGATATTGACGACTGAAGATCAGCACGTGACATCGGAAGGGACCTGCGGCGCCGCAACGCCTAACACGGAGCTGAGAGCGGCGAGAACCACAGGGTCACTGGGCAAGTCGCCGTGAGCTGCCGTGGAGCGTGGGCACACTTCCTGCACGACGATGTTCAGCGCTCCCGACAGCGCGGCGGAGTCGACGGGCGTCACGACCTGGTCAGTGGTCGACCGCACGGTCGCCCACAGTGGGCCGTCCGGTGTTTCATCGCCGGCGTTCAGTCGACGCAACAGGTCGCTGTCGGGAACCAGCTGCTCACACGCAGCAGCGCAGCCGCCCGCGAACTCGGCGCCGAGCGCGGCCTGGCTCGTTCCGTGGTGCGGTGAGCCAAGCGTGAGGACCCGGCGTGCCATTTCAGCGCCGCCCTCCTCGCGCACCCATAGCCGAGCGACGACACCGCCGGCCGAGTAGCCAACGACATCCACCGACGCAGCCCCAGCATTCTCGCGTACCCGCTCGGCCACTTCCGCGAGATGCCCAGCCTGCTGCCGAAGATCACCCGTACCGTCGCCCAGCGGTTCGACGATGACAACCGAACGCCCACCGGAGCGCAAGGCAGCGGCCAGCGGCTGCAACGAGTCGACGTTCCCGCCGTACCCGGAGACCAAGAGCACCGGGCCAGGAGTTGTTTGCGGGACGGGATCGGTAGAGCTGACTGCGACTCGGACAGCCGCGATGACGGCGACCGTGATGATCAACAGCAGCATCACGCCGCCGACGCCGAGTATCAGGCGTCGTCGTTGGGGCGAGAGTGCGTCAAGCACCACGCTCAACCAATTCGCAGCTCTGCGAGAACGCCGGCGTGGTCTGATGGCCAGAGCTCGCTCACCGGGTCTCGATCACTCAGCTCATCGCCGGTGACCTCCACTCGGTTCGCCACGATCTGTCCTGGGGAGGCGGACCTTGCCAGTATCAGGTCAATGCGGCGTTCGAAGTCGGCCGCATCGTCGTTCACAAGCTCGCTCAGCAACGCCGTGTTGCCCGGATCATCACGGCCCGGCTGCTGCAACCAGAGATCGCTAAATCCGTGACCGTCGGTGATCAGCCGGTACGCCGCGCCGGATCCGAGCGGCAGGCCAGTACGTGCCGCGATACTGGCGGGATTGGAATTGCAGTCACAGGCGATCACTGTCGGAAGGCTCGTGTCTCCCGCTGGCCCGTTCAGCAGTTCTTCGGCTTGGGCGCGAGCCAGCTGAGAGCTCTGGGACTCCAGATGGGTGTTCACGAACCGCACGCGAGCAGACCCGACGGCGACATCGACCCAGGTGTACCCG
>JBKPAB010000188.1:0-10017 GCA_046726195.1 Actinomycetota bacterium | reverse complement strand
GGAACTACGCATCGTCGACCACCCGCTTGTTGCTCACAAGCTCACCGTGCTGCGGGATGTGACCACCGACTCCCCTACCTTCCGGCGGCTCACCGAAGAGCTCGTCACCTTGCTCGCGTACGAGGCAACTCGCAACGTCCGCGTCGTGCTGCGGACGGTTCAGACGCCGCTACGGACTGCGGTCGGGGTGAAGCTGTCGCCCCCGCGGCCCATGGTGGTACCGATCCTCCGGGCGGGCCTCGGCATGCTCGAGGGCATGACCCGGCTGATTCCGACTGCCGAGGTCGGGTTTGTCGGAATGGTTCGCAACGAGCAGACCCTGGAGGCGACCACGTACGCGGAACGGCTGCCTGAGGACCTGACCGGACGGCAGTGTTACGTGCTCGATCCCATGCTGGCTACCGGCGGCACCCTCGGCTCTGCGGTGCAATTCCTCGTCAAGCGGGGGGCCGATCACATCACCTGCATCTGCCTGATCGCGGCTCCTGAGGGCCTCGCCCGGCTCGAGAAGCTGGTCGATGAGCTGCACGTCCCTTGCACCCTGGTGCTCGCCAGCCTTGACGAGAAGCTCAACGATGTCGGCTACATCCTCCCCGGCCTCGGCGATGCCGGCGACAGGCTTTATGGGGTCGTTTAGCGCCAGCTCCACCGGCGCTGCTCGCGCATCGCGCTCAGGACGCGCCTACTTCGTCGTCACTCGCAGACGAAAAGCGTGTCCGCTCGTTCCTCCTCAGCACGTCGCGGAGCGCGATACCCGACGCTCGCAGCTGAGTGGCGCCGCACAGTCCGGTGCCGAGTCAGTAGTAGTAGGGAAAAGGTGTCCAGTCGGGGGGACGTTTCTCGAGGAAGGCGTCGCGGCCTTCGACGGCCTCGTCGGTCATGTACGCCAGTCGGGTCGACTCGCCTGCGAACACCTGCTGGCCGATGAGCCCATCATCAATCGCGTTGAACGCAAACTTCAACATCCGTTGGGCAGTCGGGCTCTTGCTGCAGATGACCTTCGCCCACTCCAGTCCGACACGCTCCAGCTCGATGTGCGGCACGACGCGGTTGACCATCCCCATCCGGTACGCGTCATCAGCAGAATAAGTCTCACCAAGGAAGAAGATCTCCCGCGCCACCTTCTGCCCGACCTGCCGCGCCAGGTACGCCGACCCGAAGCCACCGTCAAACGAGCCAACGTCGGCATCGGTTTGCTTGAAGCGGGCATGCTCGGCGCTGGCCAGGCTCAGGTCACAAACCACATGCAGGCTGTGCCCGCCGCCGGCCGCCCAGCCGTTGACGAGGGCGATTACCACCTTCGGCATGAAGCGAATCAACCGCTGCACCTCAAGAATGTGCAGTCGTCCGAGTGCCGCGAGATCGCCTTTTGCATCCGGGTCGTACTGATAGCCGGCCCGGCCGCGGATCCGCTGGTCGCCGCCGCTGCAGAACGCCCATACCCCATCCTTCGGGGACGGTCCGTTCCCCGTGAGCAGCACCGCACCGACATCGGAGGACATCCGGGCGTGGTCCAGCGCGGCGTACAGCTCATCGACCGTATGCGGGCGGAAGGCATTGCGGACTTCGGGTCGGTCAAAGGCAATCCGGACCACCGGGGCGTCATTGGCCCGGTGATAAGTGATGTCGGTGAGGTCGAAACCTTCCACCGCGTGCCACAAGTCAGGCGCGAATGGGCTAGTCACGCCCCAAAGTTAGCGGGCGCGCGCTGCTCGGAATCATGGCGATGCCGTACCTGCCAGATGATGTAGCCAGCGATCCCGGCAAGTAGGGCCACGAGGATGGTGATGGCGACTGGCGGCGACAGTTCATACACCCGCCGCCACGCAGCGAAGCTCGCGAATCCCACCGTCGCGTACAGAAACGCCCAGAGGATCGCGCCCACAATGAGCGCCGGCAGGTAGCGGCGCAGTGGCATCCGCAACACCCCGGCCGCAAGGTTAACCAGCGTCTGAATTCCGACTGTCAAGAACGACAGTGTCACCACAGGCGCTCCCCATCGGGCGACCAACTGCTGCATCCGGGCAAACCGAGGCTTGGCCATGATGCGAGAGAGCCGGCTCCTGCGTACGCCAGCATGGGCCGCCCGCCCAAGCGCGTACGTTCCGCCCGCGCGGAGCATCACCACAACGAACAAGGCGGCAACGGCGACCGGATAAGGCCAGCCTTCCCAGAAATCCACTGGAGCCGAGTTTAGGGCGTCGATTGCGAGCGTCTGAGTTGCGCGCACGCGCTTCGAGCGTCGGAGTCGCGCCCCTGATTGCGAGCGTCGGGAGAATCGCGCGTTTGCGCGCTTCGAGCGTCGGAGTCGCGCCACTGATTGCGAGCGTCGGGAGAATCGCGCGCCCCTGTCTGGACGAGTGAGCGAGCAGACAACGCCTCGGTGAGCGCTCTCGCCATGCGACGCATGCGTTGTCTGCGAGCGAGTGAGGAAGACAGGGGCTCCCGCGCGATTCTGCGCGAGCAATCACAAAAAAAATGTCGGAGGGTGCCGGCCATCCCGCTACGCCAAGCGGGCCCCCGGTTGACCAACACCCTCCAAGCTCCACACCGCTGCCACCCTCCTGCAAGGGCGCAGAGATCGGCTGGACTCCCCCGTGGCCGGCCTAATCCCCAAGACCGACCTCACATATCTTGAACACGGCGGCGATTGTGCAACCACGAACAGCAGACGGACAATGACGAATTATCGACGCCGTTGAGGTGGTCCAAGTCAGGTAGGTCTGGCAACACGATTTCCCAACGTAGCAAGGAAAAGATGAACTTATTCGGCGAGGAGTTGCGGCGGCTGCGGAGGCGCTCCGGCCTCTCCCAGGAGACCCTCGCCGCCCGCGCCGGACTGAGCCCGGAGGCCGTCTCGCTGCTGGAGCGCGGCCGCCGCTCGCCCCGGATGACCACAATGCGGCTGCTGGCCGAGGGCCTGCGGCTGCCCGAATCCGACCGCTCCGCGCTGTTCGCATCAATCAACCTCCACGAGCCCGCGACCCCATCACTTCCGGTTTTTGCCGACCATCCGATCGGCAGGGATAGCGAGCTCCGCGAAGTAGCCGAGATCATCGAACGCGATGACACCCGGCTGCTAACGCTGCTGGGACCGGCCGGAGTCGGCAAGACCAGAATTGCCGTCTGCTACGCGGCGACGCAGCCCGCGCGGTTCCCCGACGGGGTGAACTGGTTGCCAATAGGAACCCTCAATGATCCGTCAACCGTGCTCAGCGCACTGGCTGGAGCGTTAGGCGTACGCGGCTCGCCGAAGGCCACGGTCGAGGACATCATCGACCACGTACGGCCGCTATCAAGCCTGCTCGTGATCGATAACGCCGAACATCACCTGACGACCTGCGCCGAGCTGTGCCGAGCCATCCTGGCCGGCGCGCCAAAGCTGACGATCTTGATCACGAGTCGGCACCTCACCGGCGTTGCGGGCGAGCAGGCCTTGCCCATCGGTCCGCTGCAGCTGCCGGCCCTTGGCACACCCGCTGATCAGCTCGCAACCATCCCCTCGTGTCAGCTGTTCCTGGCTCGCTCGTTGATCAACAACCGGCTGGACCAGCCCGCTGCCGACGCCATCATTCGCATCTGCCACCGGCTTGACGGGCTGCCGCTGGCCCTGGAACTGGCGGCCGCCCGCACCAATGTGCTCACCGTCCATGAGCTGGCCGACACTCTCGACAACGAACTCAGCATTCTGCAGGCTCCCGGTCCCGGTGGTGAACAGCAACTAGTCGACGCCATGGTGGGCTGGACCTATCAGCGGTTGAGCGCCACCGAACAGTTGATCTTCGAGCGACTCTCGGTGTTCGACGGCAGCTTCGCCCGCTCCGCGGTCAGCGCGGTGTGCGGCGCTGGCCTGACCGAGATCGAGGTTGTCGATGTGCTGTCCTCACTGGTATCCAAGTCATTGGTGGTACGCCAGGATGAGGGCAGTACCCAAGCCCGCTTCCGGCTGCTGCAATTGATCAGGCAGTACGCACGCAGCAAGTTCGCTTTGCACCCCGATCGAGTGATCATTCATCGGCGCCATGCCGAGTACTACCGTGATCTTGTCGAGCGAGCAGCGCCCCGGCTGACGGGTCATGATCAACATGAGTGGTTGTCGATCATCGACCGCGAAGTCGGGAACATCCGCCCCGCGATCACCTGGTCGATCCAGCATGAACCAGAGATCGCATTGCGCACCGTCGCTGCCCTGGGGCGCTGGTGTTACCTGCGAGGGCGGTATACCGACGGTCGGCGCTGGGCTGCCGGGGCGCTGCGTGCTTGGCCGGACGCGCCCAGCGAGCTACGGGCACCCGTGTTGGTACTTGCCGGAACCTTGGCGTTTCTGCAATGCGACTACGCAGAGGCTAAACCGCTCGTCGAGGAGGCGCGAGCGCTGTTTACCGCGACTGGTGATCGCGCGGGCCTGGTCTGGTCGATTGGCAGGCTTGGCGCGATTGCCCGTGAGCAGGGCTGGTACGACAAGTCGGCCGAGCTCCATCGCGAGGCGCTGAAACTGGCTCAAGAAGCCGGTGATGATCATGATGCCGCAGTCCAGCTCAACTTTCTGTGTTTCCTGGCCTGGTTGAGCGGAGACCTCGACACGGCTGAGAGCCTGGGCCCCGATGTGCTGCGCCGGATGCGCGAACTCGGCGACCAGGAGGGAGTGATCTGGGCGTTGATCAACTTGGGCACCACGGCACGCTACCGAGGGGACCTGACTGGGGCCAGGCTGCTGCTCAGCCAGTGCCTCGACCTGTGCGAAGACCTGTCATTCCGGGAGGGAATCGCCTGGACGCTCAACCAGCTCGGTGTGGTGGCCCGGCTACGAGGTGAAACCGAACGCGCGCTCGGAATGCAGCTCGCAAGCCTGACCGAGCATCACAAGCTGGGCGATCGATGGCGAGAGGCGAGCGTACGCGACGAGCTCGCGACCCTCGCTATGCTGCGCGGCGATCCGGCCGAGGCCGCCCGTCAACTTGCCTCCTCGGATGGGCTGCGGGCCGAGATTCAGGCAGCCGTGCCAGCGGCCGAGAGAGCTGATCGTGAGCGCACAGTCGAAGTAGCGCATCAGGCGCTCGGGCGGACCTACCAGCTCGCCGCCCTCACCGCAGGGCTCAACGGTTCGTGAGCTCCAGTCAATTTGCGTTCTGTGCGCGGGGGGCATGGACTCCGCGATATAGCTCGAAAGCGCGTGCGGTTCCGGGAGCGTTGGGGTCGTCGACGATTGGCTGATCGGCCATGAACTGTCGGATGACGTTGGCCAGCTCTCCTGGGTGAGAGAAATTGATCGCGTGGGCCGCTCCATCAATCGCGACGAAGACAACGCGGTGTTCAATCTGCTCCGCGACCTCCCGGATGCGCGCTGGGGGTGGCATCAATGGATCGCGAGTCCCGGCCACTGCCAGGGTGGGCACGTCCAAAGTGAGCAGCCGGTCCAGTGCTGGGTACTGGGTGAGCGCGCGGAACATGCGAAAAGTGCTGGGAACGCCGAATCGCAGATAGTCGGGCACGGCCACACGCAACAACCGGACAGGTTCCCGGAGACCATCATGGCTGAGCTGCCGTACCGCCCGCCGGAACGGTTGATTGTTGATACCGCCGGCCGGCGAGACCAAAATGGCACGCTCGAGCCGTTGGGGATACAGGTACCCAAACTCGCAGATAACCGGACAGCCCATCGAATTCCCGACGAGAGTGACCTTCTCAACGCCTTGCGTGTCCAAGAACGCGGCTGCTGCATGTGCGAGCTCGGGTACGGTGAGGGGTTCGATGGCGTTACCGCTCCGGCCGAACCCGGGCAGGTCTGGCACCAGGATGTGGAATTCGTCGGCGAGTTCCTCCGCGGTTGGCAGGAGATAACGACCCGAGAGCCCGAACCCATGCAAGTGCATCATGACCGGCGCATCGGGCGGGTGATGCGACTCGCGGTAGAAGACGTCGACGTCCTCGATGGTCGTCCATCGCTCCGCCAGCCGAGACCCTGGCCGCGAGAAGCGCCTCTTTGTGCCGCGTCGAGCCCTGACTGAGGACCTGCGTTTGAGGCCAGGTCTGGAGTGCGGTGACGCGGTTGTCATTCGATCAACCTCCGTGCCGGTTGGGTTCGGCCGATTATCACGCGGTCCGCTTCCGCAAAACATCACTCTCCAGGGGTGAGCTTTCGCAGACCCAGCAACCCACTGGTAGACATGGGCCAATGGGAAGTCACGTGATTGTCGCTGGGGCTGGAATCATCGGATTGGCGACCGCCTACGAGCTAACGCGGCGCGGACACGCGGTCACGGTGCTCGACAAGGAGTCCCGGATCGCTCAGCACCAGACCGGCAACAACTCCGGTGTCATCCACTCAGGGCTTTACTACCGGCCAGGCAGCCTCAAGGCAAAGCTCGGCACGGCTGGAGCAAGCTCGATTCGGCGCTTCGCCGAAGAGAACGGCGTCTCGGTCGAGATCTGTGGCAAGCTCGTTGTCGCGACTGAGCTGTCGCAGGTGCCCGCACTCCAGGAGCTTCATCGGCGCGGTCAGGCCAATGGCGTGCCATGCCGCATGATCAGTTCTGAGAAGGCCAAGGAGTACGAGCCGTACGCCTCGGCCGTAGCCGCGCTGCGCGTCGAGTCGACGGGAATCGTTGACTTCCGGGGCATCTGCGCTGCACTGCGACGCCACATTGAGCAGGCGGGTGGTGAGATCCGTCTTGGCCAGCGCATTGTCGGGATCGCGTCGCGAGGTGATGCGGTTACCGTCACGACCAAGATCACCGAGTTCCGGGCGGACCAGTTCGTCAATTGCGCCGGGCTGCACAGTGATCGGCTGGCGCGCTTGGCTGGGTTGCAGCCGGTGGTGCGGATCATCCCATTCCGAGGTGAGTACTACGAGCTGACACCAGAGACGTCGTACCTGGTCAAGGGATTGATCTATCCGGTCCCCGATCCGGCGTTCCCCTTCCTGGGTGTGCATCTGACACGCATGATCAACGGATCAGTCCATGCCGGGCCGAACGCAATCTTCGCCTTGGCTCGCGAAGGCTACACCAAGCTCAAGATCAACCCCCGCGACATACTGGACAGCCTCAGTTGGCCCGGCCTGTGGAGATTGGGAAAGCGGTACTGGCGGACCGGTGTCGAGGAGGCCGCCCGCTCAATGTCTGAGAAGAGGTTTCTCGCGAGCCTGCGAGAGCTCGTTCCCGATCTTCCTGACGATTGCCTGGTGCCAACGCACGCCGGCGTACGCGCTCAGGCTCTGCACCGTGACGGAACGCTGGTCGATGACTTTTATTACGAGCGGGCGCCCCGCCAGGTGCATGTGTTGAACGCGCCATCCCCAGCAGCCACCGCCTCCCTCGAGATCGCCAAGCGCATCACCAATGAGCTTGAAGTCGCCGGGTTGAAGGCGTCGCGCTGAGCCTGTCGAATCGTGCCCTTCGACAAGCTCAGGGCACATCGAAGTTCTAAGCTGCTCGCTCAGCGCCGCGATTTCGCGCGTCGCACCAGCCAAGCTGTCAGCCCCGCCGCCGCGGCGGCAACGGTGGCGCCGGCAATGATCTTGCGGCGCGGCGAGCTCTTGGTCGCCGGCTCAACCTCCGGAGGCTGCTGGCCGTCAAGCAACCTGACCGTGCCCGCGTCGCCGTCCACCTTGATCAGCTGACCGCTGCGAATCAGCCGGGTCGCCACGGCTGTACCCAGCACAGCGGGAATGCCGTATTCACGCGCCACGATTGAGCTGTGGCTAAGCGGTCCTCCAATATCGGTCACCACGCCGGAGGCCATGGCGAACAGCGAGGTCCACGCGGGCGTAGTGATGCTGGCCACCAGCACATCGCCGGGTTGCATCTGTCCGAAGTCTTGCGGCCCGCCCAGGACTCGAGCCGGCGCGGTGACGGTTCCCATGCTCCCCGCGATGCCCTTGATCAGATCGCCGGTCTGCTCCTCGGATGCCGCCGGCATCCATCTGCGGAACATGTCCCCCCAGCTACCTTTAGGTAACAACTGTGGCGGCGTCGCCCTGAGCTGACCGCGCCACAGCTCTTTACGCTGCTCCACCCGATCAGCAAGGCTGCCCAGACCTTCGTCAATCTCGGTGAGCTGCAACCAGAACACGTCCCCGGGTTCGTTGATCACACCGGCCTGCTGGAGTCGCCGACCGATCTCAAGGAGCATGCGCCGTGCCTGCGGCCAGGCCAGCCCGACATCAGCGAGCGCGTCCTCGCGGATGGGCGCGACGGTCTGCGCCCAGTGCAGCAGTCTGCGGAAGGCTCTGGCGCGCACTGGATCGAGCCGCGCGAGGACGCCAGCAGTCGCCTCCTCTCGGCGAGCCGCGAGCCGCCGCTGCCGCTCGTACGGATCAACACCCTTCCCGCTTACAAAGAACCGCAGGGTCTCCAGCAGCGGAGCCGGATCATCGGCAGGAACCGGATTCATGAAGTCCAGGTTGTAGACGGTGTGCCCGTACGCGCTGAGGTGAGCCTGGAAACGCGTGTGCCACTCATGCCACGCTGGATCATCCGATGTGGCCGCCCGCTCGATGAATTCCTGCGATGGCAGCTTCAGTAGCGACTCGGCCAGCTGATGGTCGCGGGTCCACGTTGCGAGTTCGTAGAGGGACTTCTCTGCCCTGATCGGCTCGCTGTCAAAGCCGAGTACGAACACCAGTGCGGGCGGATCGTCCTTGGTCCGGACCACCGCGTTGTAGAACCAGGAGAACAGTATTTCGCTCGTAGCGGCTGCCGGAATGACGGTCTGTACCGCCGTGTAATACTCGGCTGCGGCGTCGACCAGCTCCCGCACGCCGGCAATCAGCTGTTCGGTGGTCATCGCGGTCAGGTCGCGTGCGTTCCAGTCGCTCACGATCCGGCGGTAGCGCGGATGAGAGTAGTTGCGCCACCGTCGCTGACCGCTCATCGTTCCGCCGAGCAGCTCCTTAAATGCTTTCGGGCTCTTCCACATGAGGCGCCCGAACCCGGAACGGCTGTAGCGGTAATAGGCATACCCGTTGACCGTCGGAAGCCCGACGTCAGCGTCCCTGATCACGTCCTCGCCCAGGACCTCTGCGAACAAGCTTTGCAGGGAGCGGGTGACCGCGCTGTCGATCATGTCGGCAAATAGCGGTGAGAGTGGGTCGGGCAACTGCTCCACAATGCTGCCCCGGACGTACATGGCGGTGGGCTCAGGCACGGTCCAGTCCGTCGGCATGGGCGCCTCAACCTCGGGCAGCGCGGTGATCGGCCTGGCCTGCAGGATCCAGAACCTTCCGTCCGCGCGCGCCCACTCGATGTCCTGAGGGGCGCCGTAGTGGTTTTCGATGCGAGTTCCGTAATCGGCCAGCTGAGCTGCGTCGGCCTGGGTTAGCACCGGGCGTCTGCGAAGCTCGGCGGGCACCGACCGCTCTTCGGTCCGCTGCGCGGCGTAGCTGGTCATCACGGCCTTGTCGGCGATTTCGCTGGTGAGAACCGTGCCGTCTGGTTTTCGGACCACGACATTGTCGGTGTTGACCGCCCCACTGACTACGGACTCCCCCAAGCCCCAAGCGGCGCTAATCACCGTCTGGTCGCGGCGTCCATTGCTCGGGTTGGCGGTGAACATGACGCCCGCCGCCTCGGCGTCGACCATCTGCTGAACAACAACGGCGAGGCTGACCGTGGCTGGATCGATGCCCTGCCGCGCCCGATACGCCATCGCTCGCGCGGTCCAAAGGGAAGCCCAGCAATCGCCGACCGCGACCAGCAGATCATCCAGACCGCAGACATTGAGGTAGGTGTCCTGCTGGCCCGCGAAGCTCGCCTCGGGAAGATCCTCCGCAGTCGCTGACGAGCGAACAGCCACAGGCACGTCCTCGCCGAGGGTCGCGTACGCCTCGGCGATCTCGTTCCGGAGGGTGTCTGAGACCTCCTTGCTGAAGAGTGCTCTTATCTGTGCCGAGGCATCGTCGTACGCGGCCGGATCATCTGTCGGCGCTGCGAGCGCGGCGATCTTGTCGGCCAGCTGGTGTTCGGCAAGGTACGCGCGGTATGCGTCGGTGACGACCACGAAGCCGGGTGGAACTGG
>JBKPAB010000187.1:0-10796 GCA_046726195.1 Actinomycetota bacterium | reverse complement strand
TAGCGCCACCCCTCGCCCGGGTGGAACGCGAGCGGAAGCTCAGCCAGCCGGGCGACCCATTCGTCTGCTCCCAGCGTCAGCGGCTCGGCTCCGGCCTCCGTCCCGTTCGCCGCCATCGCTCGCTGGAGCGGCGAATCGGTCACCGCCATCCCGTAGCCGGAGGCGTTAGTCAATAGGTGGCGAAGCGTGATAGCGCGGCGGGCTGGCACCGGTGTCCTGCAGCGCAGCCGTGGGGCTGAGCAGTACGCACCGGTTTGCGAGCTCCGGAAGCCACTCCTCTACGCTCTGGTCCAGCCCGAGGAGCCCCGACTCGACCAGGCGGAGCGCGGCGACCGAGGTGATCACCTTGGTCATCGACTGGATCCGCATGATCGCATCCGCCGGCATGGGCCGACCGTCGTCGGAGGCTACGCCAACGGCCGCCACCTCCACGTCCTCGCCTCTCCCGAGCAGCGCGACCGCACCCGGAATGGTGCCGGTCTCGACATGGCGGGCGAGCAGATCCTCAAGCGCGCTGGTCACGTAGCGACTCTGCCACAGCGGCCTGGCTGGGCTCGACGGATTCGGCTTGCTGGAGTGCACACCCGGACGCCCGGCACCCGGAAGTCTCGCAGCGCCGGCAAAACTGCGTGCTGGGCCCTCATTCCCTCCGCACCGGGTCGACGAGGGACTCGAGCGCCAATTGGGCCCGCCACGTGCTAGCCGAGCCAGGACAGATCCGCCACGAGGATCTGCGCCCGTACCTCACTCCACCCGACACCAGTCAACGACCGGCCTACGGATCACTGGTGTCCGGCCGCTCATCCGCTTCCCCGTGTGCTGCACGTTCCTCCCGAAACGCGGCCCGGTAGGCGGTCGGCTGCCGAACCAACCCGGACGGAGGCACTGTCAAGGCCACCCAACCGAAGGCGACGGCCATCACGAGCATCGTGAGGACTCCGCGCGGCCAGTAGATGTGAACTCCGGCGATCGCGAAGTAGCCGCTCGATGCAACCAGGAGTAGGGCACCGGGTAGCGCCCGCCGACCGCCGTCGCGAACTGCCACTACCGCGGTCGCGACCGCCGCCAACGCCAAGGCCCACGCACCTGCGCCGCCGACATCGTTGGCGACGCCGAAGAGCCAGCCGATCTCGGGACGTTCCGAGGTGCTGGATGCACCAGATTGCTGCATCATCTCGCCGGTGCCGATGCCAGCGATGTGGTCAGTCACGGCGTAGAGCGCGATGTACAAGAAGGCCGCAACCCGGCCGATCCACGCGATCACGCCCGGCCGTCCGTGAAGCAGGATCCAATGACTGACCCCGAGCAGGGGGAACAGCGGAACCAGAATGATGTTCCGGCTCGTCCACCACCTCGCCGAGGCCCCGCTCACGTCGTTCGGATGGGTCAAGCCGAGCCCAGCCAGCAGGAGGGGTGGGTCGGTGACCGCCACGAAACTCGGCCATCCCATGCGGTTGGCGTGCACGTCCGACGCCATGTCAGCCAGCGTAGATCCCTGACTCGGGGTAGTGGCATCCATGCTCGAGCGTGGCCCTGCCGGTGCAAGTTCGGGCCGTTTTCGTCAGGCGGCTCAATGCTTGGCCAGTGATGATTAGCTCCTCCCTCGCCGATCCTCCTCAGCAGCAGATGAGGAGAAGTGCGACCGGACCAGTCCGTTTCAGGAGCCGTAGGCAAAACACGCTTCGCCGGACCGATCGGGCCGCTCGATGAGGCGAACAACAGAAAACCGAGGAGCAACTCTCGGCCCTCGGCGATTCGCTGGGGATGGAGGGGGCAGTCGCCTTGGGCTCGTCGGTGCGGCCTGGTTTACCGGCAGCAGGTCCTCATGGAGGCCGGACACGTTGCCCGCCATCGGCCCGTTCGCCCGGCCCGGACTGCGGACCCATCCGCTGCTGTTGCGCGATGTCGTGCTCGTTCGCGCGGGCAACAGTCCACGCCGGTTCATGCAGACCCTCGCCGCGACGATCGCGTCCGCCGGTGCGGCGGCTGACCACCCAGTCGGCCACGCTCCCGGGAGGTGGCAGCAGACGAGTCGTATCCCACTGAACCAGCCCCGCGTCCCAACTTGCGTCCTGACCTCTTTAGGGTCCAAGGACTGACTTGTCTCGACCGGGCCTTGCGTGCGGTCGTGCCGGCATCCTCGGGTTGTCCTGCCGCCCACGAGGTCGCGCGGTGACCGCGGACAACGATCATCGGATTGACCGTCACGCCAACCCAGCCTGGACTTTCAGATCAGCCGGCACGCGTTGGTCCGCCAGCCATTATGGGAGTACAAGACGTTGTCCATTTCCTCAAATCCGCGCGCATCAGGGTCGAGGTTGGCATCGCGACCTTCCCGTCGAGGCGACGGAGTTGACAGGCGACGAGCTCATGTGAGCTGTGGCGCAGGCACGACAAGCTGGTACGCGGACTACGAGACCAAGACATCGCATCTTTCCGATCTTCAGGCTGACCCGGCTCGAGCCCCAGACACGTACGGCCTGAAGGCACCGCCCGTCGTGATCGACTGACGCCAGAAACTGCTGCCTGCGTAGGAAGAGCGAAGGACGCGGAATCTGCACGCCGAGGCCTTTCGGCTCAGTAGTGTTCGGGGTGGGTTCCCCCCTGCGCCGATCTGATCCACACACGACCCTCGGAGGATCGATGAGCCAGGTAGTGCGGCGGGAGACCAATCAGTTGCCTGATTGGCTGGTTTTTTCAGGCGTGGCTGTTGGTGTCATTGGAGCGAGCGCGAAGAGACACGCCGAGAGTGTCGGCGAATTCGTCGTGGCTCTGAGCGGCCGGGTGGGCGCCTCGGATGTAGTGGCTATTGCGCTTGGATTTTGGGGCTCGGTACTGCTTGTTGCTGGTGCCGTTGCAGTGGTAGCTGGGCTTGTGGTGATTGCGCTCGTAGGCCGACGTAAGCAGCAAAGCTTTGCAGTGGATCCTCAACAGGGTTCACCTGCTTGCCGCTTCGTGACGTCGGCCCCCTCGTCGCCCCCAGAGCTTGGCCAGCGGGCCGGTGGCGCCAAAGCGGCGTGAGTGTGGTCGTCGCGGCGGCGGGGCATTCGGCTAGGGCACTAGATACCCGCGGAAGCTATTCAGACCGGGTTGGTCGAACCGAGCTCGCCACTCAGGCAAACGTTGGTGCCGGGAGATCGGTACAAGGTGGTCGTCACAGTCTTCACCCACAATCGATTTGACTGTGGACCACAGCAGACCATCGATCTTGAATCCAGGAGGAAACCAACTTAGAGACACGGCCTTGACGCGGCACAAGATCATCATCATGGGCAAGATCATCACGGTGGCAGCGGCATGACAAGAACTCATGACTCTTGACCCCCAGACATCGGCAGCGTGTCCACTGACGTCCTTAGATGTCCAATTTTCCTTGAAAATAACGGCTTTGCACTTAGGCGTATTTCTGTGGACGAACCCAAATGGTGGTCAAAATGGTGGTCAGACCCATAGCCAAACTAAGCGAATAGACCCCGCTGCAACGGATCCAAAGCCTTCCGACCATTCTTGGCAGCAATAAGGCGGCAAACGCTGTGCCTCAACGCCGTATTGAAGGCGCATCCGAGGCGTGACCAGCTTCGGGGTCGCGGTTAGATGAATTAAGGTTTTCGGGCGCCCGCGACGCGCGGCACAGATCGGAGCACGAATGAGCCGCGGCTGTCGAGAGAGGAGAAGGCGCCGGCTTAGAAACGGCCAGCTGTACTCGGCTGGGCTTACTCGCCTAGGGATTGCGGGCCCTATAAGGCGTCCGCCGGGGCCACCCTCATCGGGCGTTTTCAAAGGACGGTCATCCGGGACGTAAGTTACCGACAGCCGCTGGGCTTCGCCCGCATCACCGGTGGGCTTCCGGGTCCCTACCGATCACTCGAGTTTGGCCGCTCGTCCGCTTCCAGGTGTGACAAAGGTTCCGCTGGAACGCGTCTCGGTAGGCGGCCCCCAAAAGGCCAGTGGAATGGGCTGAGCGGGCCTTCATGCATGGCCAATTGCGACCGGTGGACACTAAGCGGCGGATGGCAGTGCTCGACGGCCCGCTCAACGGAACGGAGACGCTGACCGATATCAAGGCGGCACTCGCCACCGCAGCATTGGCCTGCTTATCGACATCGGCAGCGGGTCCTTCTCTCCGATTTCAGGATGACGCCGAACTGAGCCGCGCTGGGTCGTGCCACCTAATCATTGCGGATCACGGTGGCCGGGTGCGTGGTCGATGCGGAAAGCGGTATGTCTCGGGGGGTGTCGGTGGCGGTCCCGACCGAATATGCGTTCCAGGGCCTTTGCCTGCCCTGCGGGAGCGAGGCGGGCGATCAGGTCTAGGAACTGCGCGGTTTGCGTGATCAGAACCCGCGGCCGTCGTCGCTGAACCGCGGCGAGGATCTCGGCGGCGGCCCTCTCGGGCGGGTAAGTCAGTCGAGCCGCCACCCAATCGCGGCCAGCTTCGAACTCCTGGATCGGAACTCGGGCGGCACGGCGCGAGTTCGCGGCGATTCGTGTTCGTACCCCGCCGGGAAAAACCGTCGTCACCCCGACGCCATGATCGAAGAGCTCAAGGCGCAGCACATCGCTGAATCCCCTCAGGGCGAACTTACTGGCTACGTACGCCGACTGACCCCGCGGCGTCACGAGCCCGTAGACGCTGGAAACGTTGACAACATGGCTTCCTGGGGAGCGAATCAGGGCCGGCAGGAGGTTGTGGGTCAAACCCACGGCGGCGCGGAAATTGACCCGAAGGACCCAGTCGAACTCCTCCAATGTCAGCTGATGGAACTGACCGCCGAGAGCAACGCCGGCGTTGTTCACCAGGAGGGTGGGTGAGCCATTCTTGATCACGTCCTCGGCAAGCTCGGAAAGGTTCTCAATCGCCTCAAGATCAAAAATGGCGATCCGCGCCGTCACCGCCGGGTTGTCCAGTGCAATACGGTCGGCTACTGCGGCCAGCCGCGTCTCATCGCGGTCGACGAGATGCAGATTGCTACCACGGATGGCGAGCTGTTTCGCTAACTGCTCACCGATGCCGCTCGCGGCCCCTGTCACCACCGCAAGGCCGCCGCGGAAGTGGTACGGAGGTAGCCTGCTCATCACACGCCGACCGGCTCAGAATACATCGACGCACCACTCACCTTGACTCCTCTGGGCGTCTTGTGAAGACCATTTGCCAACCGAAAGGAGCCAAGCGGAACAAGATCGACTCCAAAAAGTAGTTCTGCCGAATCCGCCACGGATCCCGAGTGCCTTGCCGCGGAAAAATCCCAAGGCTCCGCCGCAAGTAACCGGAGTTAAGCGGCAACAACCCTTTGTCCGGCTCGACTGATTTCGCTGAAGGCGTTCCACTTCCGTATCCGCGCCGTCGAAGATACCGCAGGAATCGGCACACCCAGCGAGCGATCATGTCGGACCGGAGCGTCCACGATGAGTTCACATATCCAATCGTGTAGACGAGATTTGGAACCCCGTCGAGCATCATCCCCCGGTAGGTCATGATTTTGCCCAGGTCGATGCGTCGTCTATCGACTTGCAGAGCGATCCCTCCGGCGGGTCGGAGGACGAGTCCCGTGGCGCTGACGATGACATCGGCGCGCAACTTCCGACCAGACGCGAGCTGGATACCGTTAGATAAGAAGCGATCGATCTGATCAGTCACGACCGTGACGGTTCTTGCCCCAATTGCGCTGAAGAGGTCTCCGTCGGGCGCTATGCAGAGGCGCTGGTCCCACGGCCGGTAGCGGGGAGTGAAGTGCCGCTCCACAACCGGCCAGCCGATCTGCGTGGCGACCGCCCCTCGAAGCACCTCTGTCGCCCGGGCCGGTCGGCGCCGGCAGTACTCCCAGAAAATCTGCTGTCCAAGGATGGCGTCGAGTCGTCGGAGACGATACGACGCGCGCTGGGGCAGCAAACGGCCGAACCATGGGCGCAACCCAACGGACGGCAAGGCAGCGATGTAGCTAGGAGAGCGCTGAAGCATCGTCACCCGCGCGCCCGCTCGGGCGAGCGCCGGAGTCAACGTCACGGCAGTGGCTCCACTGCCGATCACCACGACATTCCGGTCAGCACAGTTCAGGTCACTCGGCCAGAACTGCGGCGCTACGAAGGAGCCGCAAAACTCAGCAAGCCCGGAGTACTCGGGCTGGTAGCTCGTGTCGTAGTCGTAGTAACCAGTGCACAGATAGAGAAAGTTGCAGCTATGGCGAGTGTTGCCCTCGTTCGTCTGCGCCTCTACCGTCCACGCGGCACTCCCGCTCGACCAGGAGGCCGATGTGACGCGGCAGCCGAAGCGGATGTGCTCCTTGACTCCATACTCGGCGGCGGTGGAGCCGATGTAGGTGCAGATCTCTTCCCCCGACGCGAAGACGCCGGGCTTCGTCCAGGGCCGGAAGGGATAGCTGAAGCTGTATATGTCGGAGTCGGAGCGCACGCCTGGGTAGCGGAAGAGGTCCCAGGTGCCGCCAATCGCGTCCCGCGCTTCCAAAATCAAGAAGTCCAGTTCTGGGAGTCGCTGTCGAAGTCGGCAAGCTGCCCCGATGCCGGACAGGCCGGCGCCCACAATGATCACGTCGACAAACCGGGCCCGGTTTGATCGCCCCATAGCATTGCCCGGCTGCTCGGCCGTCATGTGGGCTCTACGAGGGTCTGAGGCGAGCGTGTGGATCGGGAAGCCCGCGTGTGATCTGTGACGCAGGCGCCAGCGGCACGCGACTCTGCCTGCCCCCAGCAGGCAGTGTGACCACTAGACCCGGCTGAACGGCGCGCTTTCCCAGACGATGACGCCCATCGGGCACTTGGCGTCGTTCTGGCACAGCTGCTGTGGATCGGCGTTCTTGAAACTGATCCGGATGGCATTCCCCTCCAGCGCGTACTCGAAGACAGTCTCGTAGCCCCCCGGTTCGGTAACGAGGACTGTGCTGTGGTCGATGACCTTGTAGGTTGCCTCAAAACCGACCCCCTCACGGATACGGTCATAGTTGAAGGATTGGGTCCACTGCCCGTGCTCGATCTTGAGGGTAAAGGTCGCGGTCTGGTCAATGCGGTCCCGCGCCAACGCTTGCTCGGCTTGAGCCTGGGTGAAGCCACGCTTCACTGCCGCGGTGATCAGCTGTTTGCGGGTCAACTCCGGGGTTCGGTATGTGCCCTCCGGGAGAACCGAATCACTCGGTGCGGCCGACGGTGTTGCCGCAGGGGTGCCGATAACGGGCCCACGCAGCTGAGTCACTGACCACGGCAGCCCGACCAGGATCAGTGCGATGGCCGCTGCCGCGGCAGCCAGCCGGACGATGAGGATTCGCCGCCGCTGTCGTCGGGCCTTGTGTTCGACGGTGCGCAGGGCGACGAGCGGGTCGGGGGTCAGCGCTTCGGCGGATGCCCGCAACTCCTCGCGCAGACGGCGATCAATGGACATCGTTGGTCACCTCCTCGGAGAGCAACGTGCCGAGTCGTTTGCGGGCGCGATGCAGATGGACCCAGCCGGTCGAGATCGAGCAGCCAGCGATCTCGGCGATCTCTTCCATCGGCCGATCCTCTAAGTAGAAGAGCACGACCACAGCTCGCTGCTGGGCAGGGAGGCTCCTGATCGCAGCAGCCAGATCAGGGTCCATGGTTGCGACTGGCGCCGGTTCCACCCGATCTTGGACCATCGTTTTGCGAGTCAACACGGCACGGTGCCGCTCGCGCTTGGCGTCACGCGTCGCGAGTCGGATTGCGACCCGTCGTACCCAGGCCCCCGGGGCCTCGTAGCGCCGCACTTTGTTCCAGTGCCGGAGAAGCTGGACGAATGCGTCTTGGGCGATTTCCTCCGAGCGAGAGTAGTCGTGCAGCATGAGGTAGACCGTCCGGACGACCGCGGGGTACTCAGTCGCGAACATCCAGCGGTACTCCTCGACGCTATCCACCTCGTCCCCTCGTTCGTGCGGCCTTCGGTTTGGTCCTCGGTCTGGCTCCAGCAGGTGTTGTGCTAGATCCGGCTGAACGGCGCGCTCTCCCAGACGATGAAGCCCAGCGGGCACTTGGGGTCGGCCTCGCACAGTTCCTGTCGATCGGCGTTTCTGAAGCTGATCCGGATGGCGTCTCCATCCAGCGCGTACTTGAAGACAGTCTCGTCGCCCCCCGATTCGGTAACGAGGGCTGTGCTGTCGTCGATTACCTTGTAGGTTGCCTCGAAGCCGACCCCCTCACGGATGCCGTCATAGGCGTAGGACTGGGTCCACTTTCCGTTCTCCAGCGTGAGGGTAAAGGTCGCGGTCTGGTTAATCCGGTCCCGCGCCAGTGCTTGCTCGGCTTGCGCCCGGGTGAAGCCAGCCTTCACTCCCGCGGCGATCAGCTGTTCGCGGGTCAGCTCCGGCGTTCGGTATGTGCCCTCTGGGAGAAGCGAATCGCTCGGTGCGGAGGCCGCCGGTGTTGGTGCAGCGGATGCAGTCGCAGCACTTCCCGTCAGCACCGGAGCCGAGCCGCTCCCACACGCGGTCACGACAGCGAAAATCAGCGAACACCCAAGCAGCGCTGCGGCTCGACGAGTCAACTTTGCCATCAGAGACTCCTTCCTAAACGAGAACAGGCTTAGGTAGCCGGCCACCTTTACCGGCGGCGACCCCTCGGCGCCAACCTTTGGGCGTTGCTGCAGCAGGAGTGTGCGGTGCACCGGCGTACGGGCTGGTCGTTGGTCGGTGCCTTTCCTGCGAATGCGGTCTCACTGCTGATCTTCGGAGCACGCGTTATCTGGCTCGCCCGGATCCCGCTCGTTACCTTGGTTATCTGTTTGGTCCTCCGCTCGAGGGTTCCTAGTGGTTGGCCCGGCAACATCACTGTCGAGAGAACGTGCGTTGACGTCGCCCGCGAGGACGCGTTCGGGCGATTCACCGAGCGTCTGAGCGTGCTGCAGGAGATGTGATTGTTGAGATCGGGCCGAATCGAACTAGGCACGTCGATGCGATGCCGCTGCACTTCGTCCTGAAGACGGCATCGCGCTGCAACCTCAACTGCTCGTACTGCTGCGTCTCCAACATGAGCGGTCCGACGCGATCGCCCTTTGATTATCAGGAACTCGACGTACCCCTACCGATCTCAAGATGCCATGTGCCACACACCCCATGCACCGCCGGAAGTAGCTCGGCTCGGCCTGACCGCTCCAGCGGCATGTACCCCCTTCGGGTGGGTGTGACAATGAGCATCCACGAGCTCACAGCCGGGGCCGGGTATGACTATCTGACCCGACAGGTCGCAGCCTTGGACGCGACCGAAAAAGGTCACACCGGGCTGGCGTCTTATTACACCGAGCGGGGTGAGACGCCGGGGGTGTGGATCGGTTCCGGCCTGGGCGGGATCGACGGCCTCACGGCCGGCGACCCGGTGACCGCCGAGCAGATGCGAGCATTGTTCGGCTCCGGTCTGCATCCATTGGCCGCGCTCCGACAGCAGCAGCTGGAAGGACCGGACTTCACCCTGCGGGACTTCCAGGATGCGGCCCGTCTTGGAGCTCCGTTCAGGCTTATCGACGGCAACGTCAGCCCGTTCCGGCTCGAGGTCGCCAGGCGCATTGCCGTGATCAACAGCGCGGCCGGCCTGCCTACGGACGCGCCGCTGCCGGCCGCGGATCGGGCCCGAGTGCGGACCGAGGTGGCCCGCGAGTTTTTCCAGACCGAGCACGGGCGGGAGCCGATCGATGCCCGGGAGTTGGCGGGACAGATCGCGAAAGACTCGCGGCCGCGGACCCAGACAGTTGCCGGATATGACTTGACGTTCTCCCCGGTGAAGTCGGTCTCGACCTTATGGGCGGTCGCTGATCCGGCGGTCGCGGCTGTGATCGAACGGGCCCATCAGGCCGCAATCAAGGACGCCTTGGCGTTCATCGAGAAGCATGCGCTGTTCACCCGGACCGGGCCGCAAGGCATCCAGCAGGTCAACGTCCGTGGCCTGGTCGCAACAGCCTTTACCCATCGGGATAGCCGGGCTGGCGACCCCGATCTGCACACCCACGTCGCGGCAGCGAACAAGGTGCAGACCCTCGACGGACGCTGGCTGGTGCGCCTGGTCGGTGATGATCAACAACTCGCCGCGATCGGGGCCGGCGGCGTCCTCCGCGACATTAAGCACACCTACGGCGCCCTCCACCTGACCGAACTGCATCGCTTCACCGACCCCGGTGAAGCCGCAGCATCGCTCGCCCTTCGAGAAGGTAAACCAGAGGCACTTGACTTCTACCTTGATCACAGGCGCGTTCATGTCGGCGACCTCGCGACCACCACGCAGGATGTCTTCGCGGCTTGGGTTTCTGACCGGTCCGCAGGACTCGACGCGATCATGCTCGCGCCCACCCGAAAGCTTGTGACCGAACTCAACCGACAAGCCCGTGATCATTTCCTTGGCAGTCACCCGGCCGGCCGCGAGGTTCGCTTAGCGGATGGAAACCAGGCCAGTGTCGGAGATGTGATCATCACCCGCACCAACGACCGCCGACTCCATCTCGCGCCAACCGACTGGGTCAAAAACCGCGACCGCTGGACGATTATCGCAGTGACCAACAGCGGCGGGCTCACCGTCACACACAACCGCAGCCACCGCACCATCCGACTGCCAGCCGACTACGTCCACCTCGACCGGGCTGGGCTATGCCACTACCATCCACGGCGCCCAAGGCGTCTCCGCCGACACGATGCACGGCCTAGTCACCGGGCAAGAGTCCCGGCAACAGCTGTACACGATGCTCACCCGTGGCCGGGCCGCGAATCATTTGTACCTGCAGGTGGTCGGCGACGGCGACCCGCACACCCTCATCCGACCCGACACCCTCGCACCCCGCACCCCAACCGAGA
>JBKPAB010000186.1:0-13713 GCA_046726195.1 Actinomycetota bacterium | reverse complement strand
CAGTAGTGGGTGACGTTGTCGAGAACATCGTCTCGTGAAAGGCCTCCCGGATTTCCGGCGAAAGCGCGTGCGATGAGCTGGTAGCTGCGCTCGTCGTGATCGAGCATCCAGGCCGCCAGGCCGACCGGCGAGTCCGCGATGGCGTAGAGCGTCTGCGGACGGTTCGCCATCTCGTTGGCGTAGCCCACACCGGTTGCGAAGAAGTGCTTCAGGATCTCGTATGCCTTCTCCTCCTCGGCCGAGAGACCGTCTGGCTTTGGACCGCCGGTGGCGAGTGCTTTCGACACGTCGGGCGGAACGGTCGCTGGCATGTTGGTGTGAATGCCTAGCAGTCCTTCGGGCTTCAACAAAGCCAATTGCTCGGTGACGGCATTGCCCCAATCGCCGCCCTGGGCGACGTATCGGCTGTACCCGAGGCGCTCCATCAGCACGACCCAGGCCTTTGCGATGCGGATCGGGTCCCAGCCAGTCTCGCGCGGCTTGCCTGAGAACCCGTGGCCGGGCAGTGACGGAATCACTAAATGGAATGCATCCCCCGGGTCCGCGTTGTGCGCCGTGGGGTTAGTGAGCGGCTCGATGATCTTGAGCTGCTCGATGGTCGAGCCCGGCCACCCGTGGGTCACGACGAGCGGCAGCGCATCCTCATGCCTGGAGCGCACGTGGATGAAGTGGATGTCCACCCCGTCGATCTCGGTGATGAAGTGCGGCAGGGCCGCGAACCGTTCCTCGAATGTGCGCCAGTCGTAATCGGTGGCCCAATAGGCGGCAAGTGCCTGGATCGTGTCGAGCTGCACGCCTTGCGAGGCATCCGTCTCGCGGTCGGGCCAACGCGTCGCCGCGATGCGTCGACGGAGGTCTATCAGCTCATCTTCCGGCGTACTTACATTGAAGGGGCGAACCTGGGTGACGGTTTGGGCGGTGGTGCTCATGAGGAACCGCCCTTGCGGAGTGACTTGAACGCGGCTCGCATCTCGTCAGCGAATACTTGCGGCTCTTCCCAAGCGGCGAAATGCCCGCCTTTGTCGACCTCGTTCCAGTAGGTCAGGTTGGGATAGACCTTCTCGGCCCAGCTCCGCGGGGCCTGGAAGATCTCGCCGGGAAAGACCGTGAAGCCCACCGGCAGCGACAGTTCGGGGGCCTTCTCCCCAGACGCAAGGGAAGCATTGATGACTTGTGCGTTCTCCCAGTACAGGCGCCCGGACGAGGTTGCGGTGTTGGTCAGCCAGTACAGCGTGATGTTGTCCACAATCGCGTCCCGCGTCAGCCCTCCCGAAGGCTGTCCGTCGAGGAAGGCGCTGGAGATCTTCTCGTAGCTGTCGGCATCGTGGTCGAGTATCCAAGCCGCCAACCCGACCGGTGTATCCGTCAAGCCGTAGCCAACCGTCTGCGGCTTCGTGTTCATCTCTGCGATGTAGCCACTCATGAAGATGCCAGCAACCGCCTCCAAAGCGGCGTGTTCCTTCTCGGCCCGGGATGCGACCACAGCTACCCCGACCCGCTTGAATAGTCCCCCTCCGATTTCAGGGCTGAAGATCGCCGCCAACACCTCGGTCGGGAAGGCGCTGAGGAAATTGAGGTGAATGCCAGCCAGCCCGTTCGGCGCCTGACGCGCCATCGCGTCGGTGACGGAGGCGCCTTGATCACCTCCCTGAGCGACGTAGCGGGTATAGCCAAGGCGATTCATCAGCTCCGCCCAAGCTTGCGCGATGCGACCCGCGCCCCAGCCAGCCTTCGCCGGCTGCCCCGAGAAGCCATAACCGGGCATCGACGGCACTACCAGGTCGAAGGCGTCCTCGGCGCGCCCGCCGTGCGCCGTCGGGTCGGTGAGAGGGCCCACGATCTCCAGGAACTCCAGGACCGAGCCCGGCCAGCCGTGCGTCATGATCAGCGGCAGCGCACCCTCATGCTTCGAGCGCACATGGATGAAGTGGATGTCCACCCCGTCGATCTCGGTTGTGAATTGGGGGAGCGCGTTGAGCCTCGCCTCGACCTTGCGCCAGTTGTACTCGGTGCCCCAGTAGCGCGCGAGCTCCTGCAACGTCGCCAGCTGCACGCCCTGCGACCGGTCCTCGACGACCTCCTTGGATGGCCAACGCGCCGCATCGATACGGCGGCGCAGCTCAGCGAGCTCCTCTTCCGGAATGTCGACATTAAAGGTGCGAATCTCGGTGCCGGTTTCGACTGTGCTACTCATGACGACCTCCGTTGCAGGTGGGGTGGGTTCGAGAACGACAAGGAATGGCCAGTGCTGCCCCATGCTGACCCTTGGTCGCTTGGTATTAGGTGACAGTGTGTCGCTTCGACTGATCCGTCGCCCCCGTGAAAGTCCCTGGTCGGTGCCCTGGATCACCCGACGCCGAACTCATGGCGCGCTCCTTGCGTCTCATCTTTCGACGAGCTGTTGACCTCCGTCGATGTCGAAGGTTGCGCCGGTGACCGCCGTGTTTGTCATGAGGTGGACCGCCAGTGCGGCGATATCGGTCGGACCGACCACCCGTCGGATCGGCAGCGTGGTACGGAGCTGCTCACGGCGCGCGTCCAGCTGGTCACCGAGAAGCTTTGCGGACAACGGTGTGTCGACAAATCCGGCGGCGATGAGATTCACCCGGACTGGCGCGAGCTCGAGCGCGAGGTTCTTTGTGAGGGCGGGACCCGCGGCGGTGAGTGCCGAGAGGAAATAGAAGCCGGGTGCCGTGCGTCGGCCGCCGGTGCCGCCCATGAAAAGCAGTGTCCCTCCCGGCCTAACCTTGCCGGCGGCGTTCCGAGCGACCTCCAGCGGCAGCAGAAGATGAGCTTCGACGTCGCGGCGTAGCCCTTCAATGTCGAACTCCACCAGCGGCGCATAGGACGGACCAGGGCCAGTGACCAGCACGTGATCAATCGGTGTAGGCAGCTCGTCAAAGAACCTCTTGAGCCGGTCGAAGTCGGTGGCGTCGAAGGCCGCGATGCTAGCTCCAAGCTCCAAACCCACACGGTGCAGACGGTCGGGATTCCGTGCTGTGAGGATTAGCGACGCTCCTCTGGTACGGACGAGCCGAGCCGTTTCGAGACCAATACCGGCGCTGCCCCCGATCACGACGACGGTCTGCCCGAGCATGTCCCGCTCCCGCTGCGCTGGCGAAAGGGTGGTCGAGGTCACCATGGCTCCTTCCAGAGCCGAGCCAATTCGAGGACTCGTCCAGGACGACTCATCTCGCGCCAACATTCGCCGGCTGCCGGGCCGTCGCAATCTCCGCCCGCAGCGCCTTCAGCGCCTCGTTGTAAATCTCGGAGACGGTCGGGAACGGCTGGATCGTGTGGCGCAGCACCTCGATCGGCAGTGGGCGCGAATCGCCAACGTCGCCTGTTGAGGCCACTCGCTCGCTTCTCGGCCGAGGGCGTACGCGCCGCTCAAGTGTTGGCGGTCGGAGAGCACGATCAGGAATCCCTTGCTCTCGCCGTAGGCCCGGGCGTACGTCTCGGTCTTCGGCAACTGTGATGCAGGCCGAGTGCGAGCACTCGCCGCCGACGAGCTCACGCTCGACAAGAGCGACACGTGCTCCTGCGGCGAGTGCCACGGCACAGTGCTCGCCCGGCGAGCTGGCGCCGACGACGATGACGTCGTAGTCGGTCACGTCGGAAGCTCCGTCCCGGCGAGCTCCGCAATCATGTACTCGGTGTACCAGTGGGCCCATTTCTCGTCCGTCTGTCCGATCCGCTTCTCGTGCCCGCCGTGCGCGGCTGCCGTGCGCCACAGCGAGTTATCGAAAGGGAAGTCGGCATCGAGCCCCACCCAAGCTTGGAGTAAAACTCCTTTGCACGGTCGACATCGGAGACCGGGATCACAACAACCTCAAGTTTCAAGTCCACGTCGTTTTCCTTCGCGCTGCTACTCGCGTCGCCGCGTACTGCCGTGACGCTCATAGCGCCTCCTTGGGTTGTGTCTGAGACCCACGCTCGCGCTTGGACGACTCCGTCGCGCCCGTAGGACTCCCTGGTACGGGCCCTGGTCGTGCGCATCGGCGGGCCGTACGATCATCTTTGGTGCCGGCTTGAGTTCGGGGTTGCCAGGAAGAGCTGGCGCCTGGAGGCCGCCGATGAACCAGGGTCGGGTTCAAGGTCCGAGACTCTTCGGACGGAAGAGCGAGTGCGAGGCGCTCGATCGGCTTTTGACCGACGCAATCTCCGGTACGAGCCAGGTCATGGTGCTACGCGGCGACGCAGGTGTTGGCAAGAGTGCGTTGCTGGAGTATTTATCTCACCGAGCGGCCGCCTGGCACATCGCGAGTGCCGTCGGTGTGGAATCGGAGATGGAGCTTCCCTATAGCGGCCTCCATCAACTTTGTGGGCCGCTGCTTGATCACCTCGATCGGTTGCCCGACCCGCAGCAGGAAGCGC
Source organism: Actinomycetota bacterium (assembly GCA_046726195.1). Lineage (GTDB taxonomy): Bacteria > Actinomycetota > Actinomycetes > Propionibacteriales > Propionibacteriaceae > Microlunatus. The sequence goes on along the minus strand of JBKPAB010000186.1, from coordinate 9,336 downwards.
TCGCTACCGTGTTCGGACTAAGCGCCGGTGCTGCGCCTGACCGCTTTCTCGTAGGGCTTGCGTCGCTCACGCTCTTCGCGGAGGTCGCCGAGGACCAGCCGCTCCTTTGTATCGTCGATGACGCGCACTGGCTGGACGGCGCCTCGGCGCAAATTCTTGGGTTTATCGGCCGCCGCCTCCTCGCCGAGCGGATCGCGGTCGTCTGCGCAGTCCGTACCGGCATCGGGGAGGACGTCCTTGTTGGACTTCCTGAGATGCCTATCAGTGGACTCGGCGACAGCGATTCGCGTGCACTGCTGTTGAGCAATCTGTACGGGCCGCTCGATGCGGCGGTCTGCCTCCAGATCATCACCGAGAGCCACGGCAATCCGCTTGCGCTGCTTGAGTTTCCGCGCAGCTGGAATGTGGCAGACCTCGCTGGCGGGTTCGGGCTGCCCGACAGCCAGCCAATCGTCAGCAAGATCGAACAAAGCTACGTCCGGCGTCTCCGCCTGCTCCCCTCCAAGACGCAACTGCTGGTGCTCGCCGCGGCCGCGGAGCCACTGGGCGATCCGCTGCTGCTGCACAGTGCCGCCGAAACACTCAGCATCGACATGGCTGCGGCCGACGCTGCAGTGGACGCGGGTCTGCTGCAACTGGGTCGGCGCGTCGCGTTCGCACACCCACTTGTCCGATCCGCCACCTACCGCTCCGCAGCCGCCGAAGACCGCCATCGCGTACATCGCGCCCTCGCCGACGCAACCGACCCCGAGATCGACCCCGACCGGCGCGCCTGGCACCGGGCGAGGGCCATGCCCGGACCTGGCGAGGAGATCGCCGCCGAGCTGGAGCGTTCAGCGGGCCGGGCGCAGGCTCGCGGCGGAGTGGCCGCGGCAGCCGCCTTCCTGCAGCGCGCCGTCGCACTCACGGCAGATCCGACACGACGCGCGGAGCGTGCGCTGGCCGCGGCGGAGGCGAGCCTGCAGGCAGGCGAGTTTGATGCGGCGCTGGGGCTCTTGGCCACGGCGGAGACCGGAGCGCTCGACAAGTTCCAGCGAGCACGGCTGGACCTCGTGCGAGGCCACGTCGCATGGGCCTCGGGGCTCGGCAGCCAGGCTCCGCCGCTCCTGCTCAGCGCGGGACGGAGGCTCGAGCGCCTTGACGCCGAACTCGCGCGCCACACGTACATGACCGCGTGGTTCGCGGCCACTCAGCCCGGGCCCATCCCGCAAAGTCGCTTCCGGGAGATCGCTGACGCCATCCTGGCCCTTCCACAGCCCGCCAAGCCGCGTCCCCACCACATACTTCTCGATGGCTTAGCCGTGCTCGCCAAAGAGGGACTCGCGGCCGCGGCGCCAACGTTGCGGCGAGCAGCGAAAGTCATCCCCGACATGTCGGATGAGGAACTGCTTCGGTGGGGCATAGCTGGCGCCGAAGCCACCGCCGCCATGTGGGACCACGAGGGCCTCCTGGCGATCTCAGCAAGGCTTGTCAAAGTCGTCCGGGAAGCCGGTGCCCTCGCGGAGCTGCCGCTCCATCTCTACTCGCTGGGCGTCGCAACCACATGGACCGGCGACTTCGCTGGTGCGGCCGCGATCGCCGCGGAAACAGACAGCATCACGGCGGCCACCGGGAGCCACTTCCCACCATTCACGCTGCTGAGGCTCCAGTCGCTCCAGGGTCGGGAGAAAGAGTGTTCTGCCTTGGTAGCTGGAGTCATCCGCCAAACCGCGGCTTCTGGGGAGAGGACATCAGCGACTCCAGCGCATTGGGCGGCGGCTGTCATGTACAACGGTCTGGCCCGCTATGAGGAGGCCAAGGCGGCGGCGCTGCAAGCCACGATGAATACCTTGGACCCGTCGGTCACGACATTTGCACTGCCGGAATTGATCGAGGCGGCAGCGCGCGCTGGCGATCACCAGCTTGCCCGCGACACGCTGGACCGGCTGGCGAAGACGACACAGCCCGCGGGCAACGAGTTCGCGCTTGGCATCGAGGCCCGCTGTCGCGCGCTCCTGAGCGACGGGGCCGGGGCCGCCGACCTACATCGCGAAGGGATCGATCGGCTTACCCATACGCAACTCCGTCCTGAACTTGCCCGTGCGCATTTGCTCTACGGGGAATGGCTGCGCCGCACGGGCCGTCGGGCGGAAGCGCGTGAGCAGCTGCGGACCGCCTACGGCGCATTCGTCGCAATCGGGATGGAGGCCTTCGCTGAGCGAGCCCGCGGCGAGTTGCTCGCAACCGGCGAAAAGGTGCGCAAGCGAAGCCCCGAAAACCGCGAGGAGCTCACACCCCAGGAAGAGCAGATTGCCCGGCTAGCTCGAGATGGCTTGTCGAACCCGGAGATCGGCGCGCAACTCTTCCTCAGCGCCCGCACGGTGGAGTGGCATCTCAGCAAGGTGTTCACCAAGTTCGGTATCAGCTCTCGTAGAGAACTGCGTGCCGGTCTGGCCGAGGACGGCCGACTTCTCGCCCCCTCCTAGCGCCGACGCAGCAACCGAACCACCATTCCGCGGGGATTTTCAAAGACGCCGTGCATCCCGCCCATGTACCGTGACGACCACTGCCGGCCCGGGAGGATAGGCCAGAGGCGATGACGAGCCCAATCCCAACGGCCCCCAAACACCCCTTCGTCTATCGGGAAAGTTCTGGCGGATTCCTCGCCCAGCTCAATACCGGCGCCGGGTCTCGGTACGCCTCACATCGTCGCGCCGGACGTGGTGACCGCGGCCGCAAATGTTCGCGGCGGCACCGTACCCGGAGCGGATTGCGAGCGTGATTGTGGGCACCGGCGGAGCTGCGGGTTCGATTCAGCTCGGTGAGCCGTTGGTGTCGTGGTTGCTCGACCCCGACAAGTATCGCAGGGTGGATCCCCGCGCGATCATCAACGCCGCGGTGGAGACGATCGCGGGCGGGATACCTGACGACATTCAGGCGGATTACCTCGCCTGCTCCGACGGTGACCGCTTCGTGAAGTCGATGCGCTATCTCCGCAGGTATCCGGAGGATGCGCTTGCCGATCTGCTGCCCGCAGATCGCGGCGCCGGTCACGATCATCAACGGCCGCCACGAGCGCGTTGTGCCGCTCGCCAACGCCGAGTTTCTCGACGAGCGGCTACCCACCAGCCGCCTCGTTGTCGTCGATGGCGGCCACTTCATCTGGGAAGAGGGACCGGCGCGGCGCATCAGTGCAGCGCCCAGATGAGAAAGGCGATGATCAGGATTAGAGCGACGAGAACCTCGTCAGCGCTGAGCTGCAGTGCAACCAGCATCAGCTCCACTCAACGGCCCCCATCCGGCTCAAGCGATCGGCAAAATTCTGGGACGCCAGAGGTTGCATCCGTTGTCGTGTCGGTTCGTTCTTTGTGGGTCCTGCTGGGCCTGTCCTCAAGTCCCCGTAATGCTCTAGGCGGATTCGGCCATGTGGCTGAGACGATTCCTTGGGGACTTTGCACGCTTATCCATCGGAGGTGAAAGTGCTGTCCGAGGGCGGATCCGAACCGTTCGAAGCGAGGCGCCATGCCGGAGATCCGCGTCCCGATGTTGATCGGACGAACGCACTGCGCGAGCGACTCTTCAACGATGCCGTGGGGGCGTTGGAGCTCTACACGATCTATCTGGGTGAACGACTCGGGCTGTATCGGGCGCTCGCGGAAGGTGGTGCGGCCACCTCGTCGCAGCTGGCGGCACGCACTGGAACCAACGAGCGGTACGTGCGGGAATGGCTCGAGCACCACGCCGTGAGTGCACTGCTCGCGGTCGATGACCCGCGGGCGGAACCACTCGCTCGCAGGTATTGGTTGCCGCACGAGCACATCCCCGTGCTTGCAAACCGCGACGACGTCCGATACGAGGCTTACAACGGGGTCGACGTCGTCCGCGCAGCTCGCGGGCTTCCACAGCTGGTGGAGGCCTTTCGGGTTGGGCACGCGCCGCCGCCTTGCCATGGGAGGCCAGAGCCTGCGGCCGGTGCCTGAGGCACGACCCTGCGTCATGGCTGATCTCCCGGGAGGTACGACGCAACCTCTACGCCCCGCCGAGTCTCACTCTCCTCGCGAGGACGCGATTGAAGCGCGGACCCTCTCAGTACTACACCCCCGGACCATCAGCTCGGCGTGATTCAATATGGGCTAACGGTGTCTCCACAGCCGGTACTGCCTAGTGATCTTGAGAGTAGAACGGGTCCCGTTGAGTTCAGCGAATGTGGTCATTGCACCACAGCGTGGAAGTGGCCGTCAGTGTCGGGCCGCCAGTGTCAATAGCGATGGTGTCGTACTCGGTTATCGGGTTACGGACAGTGTTCACTTCCACGGTCGTACGTATTTCTCCTGGAGTCGTCGGATCCCTGTAAGTCTCGGCTGGTAGAGCTCTGCTTCAGGTATTCCCGGTGGTGGCTCGCCGCCCCAAGCGGTCGGATCCCTGTACGTCACGGCTGGTAGAGCTCTGCTTCAGGTATTCCCGGTGGTGGCTCGCTTCCTTCCTGCCGCCCCAAGCGCCTACGAGCTGTGAACATCGCACCACGTGCAGGCCTTACTGAGCCCACTTTCATCAAGCCAGTCACCGGCATGTCAATAAAGACGGACTCCACTTGTCCACCGCGGAAGTAGGTCTCGTGCCAGAACCCAGTGCCGCCCCTGTCGCGGAGGAATTTCTGCCACCACTGCAGATGCGGCAAGGACCGTGCCCAACGCTCCAACGAGTCGAAGTCGCGCCAGTACTGACGCATACCGGCGTGCAGTGGGAACGCCGAGTACAGCAGATTCTCGTGAAGCAACAGCCCGTCCGGCCGGGCCTCGACCGACATTCGGATCTTCGAGCCGAACGACAGTAGGGTCTTGACGCCCCGCAGGGAATTGACCCGCATTCCCAGGTATATGACCACAAGGTCCGGATAAGACGACAGATCAACCGTCGTCCGGGTGGGCGTAGTCCTCACCTTCGACCGTCCTGAACCATGCTCAGTCATGCTACGCGACGCGGGCTGTGCGGAATGGGCTGACTCAGTCGGCGACAAGTCCTCTCGATGCATCGCCTAGACCAGCCTGCACCCCGCCGACACGGATTGCACGTCAGCGACGAAGGCGCCGCCGCAGTGGTCTTTCGGCGTAGTAAGGCGTTCTTCCGGCTTGTGGGCCGTGTCGGTGATGGATGTGGGGACGTCCTCCTGGTCGCTAGTACTCCATTAGGGAGGTCAGAGGTAATAGAACACCGTAACTTAAGGCCGCTCTCCCACGAGTAGATCGAGAGCGGTGCTTCCGGCTCCCTGATCGCTTCGAGCAGGAGTGTGGCCTCGGGAAGGCATCCCGAGGCCACACAGTGCTTCAGTGCTCCTGCTCCTACTTGCAGCCAGGCTCGTTCACCGTCTGGCCCGGAGGATGACACTTCGCCCCCCCGTCGTTCGGGCCCTTGGAGCTGTTGCCTGGCCCGAAGTCCGGATCGGCGTAGGCCGCTGGAGCAGCCACCCCGAGACTTAGCACTGCCGCCGCGATCGCCACGATGATTCTGCGCTTCACGGCACTTCTCCTTTCCCGGGCTGCACCCGCTGCAGCCCGCTATCACAGCAGGAGACACGTCTGTTGATCCGTGCCGCAAGACGCCCAAGATGAACATTTTGATAACGCGCGAAGAATTGTGTCTGATGAGAAACCGGAGGTCATTTCGCGTGATCGACGCCCGAAACTGCTACAAACTTGAGCGCGCACCTGACGCCTGGTCGGGCCAGCTAAGCCTCGAGCGATGACGAGCTCATGAAGCACAACCAACCGATCATCGGCGGGCAGTGCACATAGCTGTTGTTCGAGCAATGTCGCCGGAGCTGTGAAGTGTCCAACCATCAAACGCGGCGAAGCCCGCTACCTCACACCCAGCGAGGTTGGGCGACTCCTCGAGGCAGCCATGGGTGATCGGCTGCAACCTCTCATCGTGCTCATGCTTGGCACTGGTCTACGTCGAGGCACTGGCGCTCCACTGGCGCGATCTCGACCTAGCCACAGGGCATGTGCGTGTGAAGTGGACGCTCGCCCGCGTGGACCGTGCCCTGGTGTTCGATGAGCCGAAGACCGAGCGGTCCCGCAGGTTTGTGTCGCTCCCCTCCCCCGTTGTCGAAACCTTGCGGCGACACAAGGTGACGCAGGCTGCTGGGCGGCTCGCAGCGGTCGCCTGGGTGCCGTGGCCAAACCACGACGATTTGGTGTTTCCGACACACGTCGGCACGCCGACAGACCCGAGGAACGCGCTCAGGGCATTCGACAGCATCGCGGAGCGTGCTGGGCTGACTGGCGTCCATCTGCACACGCTGAGGCACAGCGCAGCCTCGGCGCTGATTGCTTCAGGTGCTCACATCCGCGTCGTGCAGGAGCTCTTAGGACACTCCTCGTACGGCATCACAGCAGACATCTACTCATATGTGGCTGTAGAGCAGCAGCGTGAGGCCGCAGCGCGACTTGGGGAGGTTTTCCCGTGGTGAACGCAGCTACTGCAGCCGTTACTGCATTAGCCTCCGCCGGATCAGATACGGACCATGCGAAATGGCTCCCACTAGGTGTTTCATGGTCGGGCTGGCGAGATTTGAACTCGCGACCCCTTGACCCCCAGAGATCGGCAGCGTGGCCACGAACGTCCCCCGACGTCCAATTTTCCTTAGAGATAAGGATTCTGGACTTAGGTGCATTTCTGTGGACAAAGGCTAATGGTGGTCAAAATGGTGGTCAGACCCATACCCAAGCTAAGCGAATAGGGCTCGCTGCCCGAATGGCAATGCCAATAGAACTTCCGTGTATGACACACGGCCCCGCTGGAACGCGCCCCAGTAGCGGTCGACTTGCGGCGCGGCAAGAGCTTCGCCGGAACGTCTCGGTGAACGGCTCGGAGGCCGGGCATAAATGGTGCTGACGCTCGGTTGCCTAGGGCGTGCCGTCAGACGATTTTCGGTCGTGCTGAGCCCACCCCGTCGGATGTGGTGGGCTCAGTTGTCGAGGGTAACGACGATCTTCCCCTTGGCCTGGCCGCTGGCAAGCGTGCCGAGGCCGTCGGCGGCGTGCAAGAGGGCAGGACGGCGGCGATGTTGACCTTGAGGTCCCCGGCCGCGGCCTGCTCGGCGAGCGGGCCGACTACCTCACGCACAGTGGCGGTCAATGATGAGGGAGCTGGTGAGGTTGGCTGCCGCCAGGGTCTCCTCCGCCGGTGCCGCCGTGGTTGTTTTGATCTTCCCGCCTTCGCCGACGGCGGCGGCTGGCACGTCGGAGGTGCCCGCCTAGTCTGGCCGAGAGCTTATGTGTCTTGCCCCGCAGGTACACGCCCACTCGACGAGGTGAGGTTTTGAGCAGTCGATGTCGTGCATTGGCATCAGGTGTCGACAACCTGGGGTTGCAGCGCCGCAATGAGGTGGCGGACACGTGTCGCGGATCTGTTCGCGGATCAATATTTCCCCGAAGGCGTTCGCAGCTCGAATTCGCACGGATCAACGCATACGATGCGCGTCAGGTGGGAACAACCACCGTAGTTCACCGAATCGTGCTGCGGATCCGGAGCCAATGGTGTCAATGCCGGTGCAGTCGAAGGCGGGACTCGTGTCCACGACAATCCTGTCCACCAAACTGTATGTCCCCCCGCCTCGACCTCACACGATCCGCCGCCCCCATCTCATCGACCGGTTGAGCGAGGGCACGCGCCGGGAGCTGACCCTCATCGCTGCTCCCGCCGGCTTTGGAAAAACCACACTGCTCAGCGAGTGGGCCGCCGTTTCCGAACGACCGGTGGCCTGGCTGTCCCTGGACGAGGGGGATAGTGAACCCACCCGCTTTCTAGCGTACGTCGTGGCTGCGTTGCAGACGATTGACGCGAGTATTGGAAGAGGGGTGCTGGGGCTGCTCCAAACTCCCCAACTACCGCCCACCGAATCGATTCTCACGGCCCTGCTCAACGAGGTGACCACGACATCGGACAGCGTGACCCTGGTACTCGATGACTACCATGTCATCGATTCAAGACCGATTGATGCAACACTCGCCTTTCTGCTGAACCATCTGCCGTCGCAGATGCACCTGGTCGTCTCCACCCGCGAGGATCCACGTCTGCCCCTCGCCCGGTTACGCGCCCAGGGCCAATTGACCGAACTCCGCTCAGGAGAGTTGCGTTTCACCTCCACCGAAGCCGCGGAATTCCTCAACCAGGGGATGGGCCTGAACCTAGCGTCGGAAGACATCGCCGCCCTGGAGAATCGCACCGAAGGGTGGATCGCCGGCCTGCAAATGGTCGCCCTGTCTCTGCGGGGGCGATCAGACACCGGCCCTCTTATTCGGGCCTTCACGGGCAGCCACCGTTTCGTGCTGGACTACCTGGTTGAAGAGGTGCTGCAGCGGCAGCCCGAACATATCCACAACTTCTTGCTGCACACCGCCATTCTCGACCAGCTGAGTGGGCCCCTGTGTGATGCCGTCGCCCGGCGAAACGATGGCCAAGTAATGCTGGCTGCCCTGGAGCGCAACAATCTGTTCGTTGCTTCGCTCGACGACAACCGCCAGTGGTATCGATACCATCCCCTCTTCGCCGACGCTCTGCAAGCGCGCTTGATGGAGGCGCAGCCCGATCAGATATCCGGCCTGCATCGACGGGCGAGCGCATGGTACGAGCAGAACGGTCTGCCGTCCGGTGCGATCAGCCACGCACTGGCCGGCAGGGACTTCGAACGGGCCGCTGGTCTGATCGAGCTGGCATGGCCTGAAACCGAGGAAGGCTCCCGCGCGACAACGTGGCTGAACTGGGTGCAGGCACTGCCCAACGACCTGGTGCGCGCCCGGCCTGTGCTCAGTGTTTGGTATGCCTATGCGCTGTTGGCAAGTGGTGCGATGGAGGTCGCCGAGGCCAAGCTGACGGATGCCGAACGATGGCTGGAACGGGCCGATCACTTGAAGGAAGGATCGTCTGCCGAGATGGTCGTCGCCGACGAAGAACAGTTTCGGTCGCTGCCAGCGACCATCGCGATCGGCCGCGCCTATCACGCCCAGGCTCTCGGCGATGCACCCAGCACTGTGAAGTACGCCCAACGGGCCCTCGACCTCCTGCCCGATGGCGACCCGCTCAGGCGCGGACAGGCGACCGCGCTCCTGGGGCTGACCTCATGGGCGAGTGGAGAGCTGGAGACCGCCGACCGGGTTTTCGCCGATTACACGAGCCAGCTGCGGGCAGCCGGCAACCTGCCCGACGCGATCAGCACCACATTCGTTCTGAGTGAAGTCAGAATGGCCCTGGGGCGACTGCGCGAGGCCTTCAGTACGCTCGAGCAGTTCATTCAGTTCCTAATGGAACGGGCCGAGCCGATGCCTCCGGAAGCGGCTGACCTGCACCGGGGACTGG
>JBKPAB010000185.1:0-4490 GCA_046726195.1 Actinomycetota bacterium | reverse complement strand
GCTGTATTCGGCGCCGATGTAGCTTGCGGCGATCAGGAATGTGACGAGCGCGACTAGGACCGTCGACAGCTCGAGCACTGTCCTGACGACATCGGCGAACGGTGTTGGCTCCACAGCGAATTCGGCCGGAGTTGGCTCGGGTATGGTGCACTCCGCCGCCGCACCGCCACTGTCGCGGCACCCTTGTTCGTAGCTTTCATGGTTATCCACCCAGTCCTTGTGTGCCTGTTCGTACGCGCGCTCGGCGGCGGCGAGTTGTTCACCGGTCAGGGGCGAAAGGGCATCGTTGACGATCAGCAGGGAACCGCCGAGCCCGAGGAGCAGGATGATCAAGGCGATGCCGGTGAGCCGTCGGCTGAGCAGCCGTGTGACCTCGGCCCAGACCAGCCGCGTCACGGGCGACCACTCCAATCGGGGAGTTCTGGCTGACGCCATCGTTGCGGGCGCGGCTGCGGCTGGCGTTCCGACCGGCGTTGGCGATCAGGCGGGCGACGTTGCCGTGGTTCCCGGCGTCGCAGTGGCGTGGCCCCCAGATGATCACTCGTGGTCAGACTCAAGAACACCGATTCGAGGTCTGGACGGATGGGAGCGAGCTCGGAGACGTACAGGCCTTGGTCGGCCAGCAGTCGCGTGATCACGGCGGGGTCGAGCTTGTGATTGGGGAGACTGACGTTGAGAAGTCGGCCGGGTAGCGGCTCCACTGTGAAGCCCGAGGCCGCGAGCACCTCGGCGGCCCGCAAATGGTCAGACACTCCGACACGCGCCGACAACTGCCCATCCCCAGCGAGGATGTCACTGACTCGGCCTTCGGCGAGCAGCCGGCCTCGGCCGATGATGGTGACCGTGTCGGCGAGCTGCTGCACCTCGCTGAGGATGTGGCTCGATAAAAGCACGGTCTTTCCACGGCGGGCCAGGTTTAACATCATGGTCCGGATCTCACGAATGCCCGCAGGATCGAGGCCGTTGGTCGGCTCGTCAAAGATCAGCAGGTCAGGGTCTTTGAGCAGCGTCGCGGCTATCGCCAGGCGCTGTTTCATCCCCAGCGAGTAGCTGCGCAACGTGTCTCTGCGGCGTCGTGCCAATCCCACTTCCTCAAGCACGGCATCGACCCGGCGCCGGGGTACGCCGATCGCGCGGGCAAGCATCCGAAGGTTCTGTTGCCCGGAGAACGACGGAAAGAACCTGGGCTGCTCCACGATGGCACCTACCCGGTCGATCACCTCGTTGATGTCGAGCGGCACCTCGCGATCGAAGATTCGGATGTGGCCGTAGTCAGCGGCAATCAGTCCTAGCAGCATCCTGATCGTTGTTGTCTTCCCCGAGCCATTGGGACCAAGGAAGCCGTGGATCCCGCCAACCGGCACCCGCAGGTCCAGCCCGTCGACGGCGGCCTGCTTGCCTTTGCGAGTGCGATACACCTTGCGCAGGCTGTACGCCTCGACGGCGTACTCGACGGTGGGCGGCGCCACGACGGCGCGCCGGCGTCCCCCGGCGGCCGACCTGAGCGGGTCAGGCCGCGCCAACTGCAACTCTGTGCGGGGTCGTGTCCGGTGCCGAGCCGATGTCCGGCGACTGGACGTACTCCTCAAACGCCAAGTAGCGCTGCAGATGGGGCCGGATTGCCTGCGCGACCTCGCTCGCTGTGACGTGCCGCCCCAGCTCGGCGGCCATGGACGTAACGCCCACCCCGGTCAACCCGCAGGGAATGATCCGGTCGAAGTAGCGAAGATCGGGATCGACATTGAGCGCAAAGCCATGCATCGTCGTGCCGGCCGCGACCCGTACGCCGATCGCGGCGATCTTGCGTTCGATTCGTTCATTGTCTGCCGCCAGCCAGACCCCGGAACGGCCTCGGATCCGACCGGTGGTGAGGCCATAGTCAGCGAGCACCGAGATCAAGGCCTCTTCAAGTCGCCGTACGTAGTCGACGACGAGGGTTGACTCAGGCAGCCGGACGATCGGGTAACCCACGAGTTGACCTGGCCCGTGCCAGGTGATTTTGCCGCCGCGGTCAACGTCGATCACCGGGGTGCCGTCGACGGGGCGTTCGTGGGGCTCGGTTCGCTTTCCTGCGGTGTAGACGCTGGCGTGCTCGAGGAGCAGCACAGTGTCGGGTCGAGTGCCAGCCGATACCCCGGCGTGGATGGCGCGCTGCAGATCCCACGTCGCCTGGTAGTCGACGTGCTCGCAACCCAGTCCCAGATCGAGGAAGGCCAGTGCCATGGCGCTGAGTCTAGTGTCGACCGGCTCCGGAGGGCCGCAGTGGCGGAGTTGGGCCGCCGGCACCTTCGGCCATCGCCTGCATTACCTCGCTCAACGCATCCGCCCCCGAACGCTTAGGCTGCCAGCCCAGCTCATTCCGAATCCGGCTGGCATCAAGCGTCGGCAAGGAGACAAACATCTTGAGCAGCGACTCGTCCGCGGGAATGAGACGAAGTCGCCAGGCACCTGCCATCGCTGCCGCGAAAGCCTGCTTCGGCACCTCGATGGCACGTGTCTCCAGCAGCTTGCCGAACGATTCTTTATCGATGATCGGGTCCGCAGCGACGTTGTAAGCACCTCGAGCATCGCTCAGCAGGGCGAGCCGGTACGCCTCGCCGGCGTCGTCGCCGTGCATGGCTTGGAACCGCAGGCCGGCGGGGAATGGGAGGATCGGCAGCCGGCCGGGACGCAGCAATGCCCGCGGCACCAGCGGCCCAGCGAAGATCCGCCGCTGTTCGCTGGCCGACGAGCGCTTGAAAATGAAAGCTGTGCGCAGCCGCACTACCCGAATCCCCGGGTTACGCAACTCGTAGGCGTCGAGATAACGCTCCAGGTATGCCTTCTCCCGGCCATAGGCCGCCGTTGGCATGCTGTGTGTCGGCCAGCTTTCGTCAACATGCCTGCCGGCTCCTGGTGAGTAAGCAGCGAGTGACGACGCATAAACGACCGTCCCGACGCCGGCATCGGCGGCTGCCTGCAGCACGTTCATGCTGCCGAGCACGTTGATATCCCAGGTGGTCAACGGCTGGTGCGTCGGCTGGAACGCCCAGGCCAGCACTACGACGGCGTCAGCGCCTTGAAAAGATTGTGCGATCTGTGGTGACCGGACGTCCGCCGCCTCGAACCGGGTCTTCGGCGGCTGCCATGACGACGGAGTCCGGCGGGCAACGCCAACGATCTCGGTAACTGCGGCGTCTGCAGCAAGCGCCTCGATAACACTTGTCCCGACGCATCCAGTGGCACCGACGATGACGACCTTCATGAGTTGTGCCTGCTTCCTAGAGCCCGAACTCTGCTCCGAAGTCGCCCCCTTCAAGCCGCGCTTTGAGCGTGCTGAGGAACTGTGCCGCCTCGGCGCCGTCGACCAGCCGGTGGTCATAGGACAGCGATAGGTACATCATGTCTCGGATAGCGATGACCTGGCCCAGGCGTTCGTCGGAGATCACCACCGGCCGCTTGACCAGCGCGCCGGTTCCCAGGATCGCTACCTGAGGCTGGTTGATGATCGGGGTATCCATCAAGGTCCCTGCGGATCCGTAGTTCGTGATCGTGAACGTGCCGCCGGTCAGCTCGTCGGGTGTGACCTTGTTCTGCCGCGTACGCGCCGCCAAGTCGGCGATCCGCTTGGCCAGGCCCGAAATGCTCAAATCACCGGCATCTTTGATCACCGGAACCAGCAGACCCCTCTCGGTCTGCACGGCAATGCCGAGATGCTCGGCATCGGGGTAGGTGATGGTTTTCTCCTCGGTATCGATGGTCGCGTTCAGCTTCGGATGTGCCTTCAGCGCCTCGACAGCAGCCTTCGCGATGAACGGCAGGTAGGACAGTGTCGCGCCCTCGCGCCTGGAGAAGTCATCTTTAACCTTGGCGCGGATGCCGGAGATGGCTGTCAGGTCCACCTCGACTGTCGCTGTCAGCTGGGCTGAGACCTGCAGGGACTCGACCATGCGCCTGGCGATCGTCTGGCGCAGCCGCGTCATCTTTTCCGTGGTGCCACGCAGCGTGCTGACTTCGGCGGCCGGAGCCTCTGGTGCCGGAGCCGCAGTGGCGGCCGGCTCCGCCGGAGCCTGTGGTGCTGGGGCCGCAGCCGCCTGCTTGGCGGCCTCCGCGGCGGCCAGCACGTCCTGCTTGCGGATCCGGCCGCCGACCCCGGTTCCGTTGAGTGAGGCGAGATCGATGCCGTGCTCCTTGGCCAGCTTGCGCACCAGAGGTGTCACATAAGTCGTGTCGGAATCGGCGACTGCGGGCGCCGAGGCAGCAGCAGCGCCGGCCTTCGCGGCGACTGGCGGGGCCTTGGGCTCAGCTGGTTCGGGCTGTGCTGGTTCCGGTTGTGCTCGCTTGGGCTGCGCTGGTTCAGGCTGGGCTGGTTCAGGCTGGGGCTCACGAGCTTCTGCGGGCTCGGGTCTGGGTTCTGGCGCAGGCTCGGGTGCGGCTTCCGGTGCGGCCTCGGGCTGAGGCGGAGCTTCGGGCGCTGGCGTTGCGGCCGCGGCCCCTGCCTCGCCGATGAC
>JBKPAB010000184.1:0-5113 GCA_046726195.1 Actinomycetota bacterium | reverse complement strand
AGCCGGGTCTTGCCAGTGCCGCCTGGACCAATGAGGGTAAGCAGACGCACCGACTCGCGCTCGATGCTGGCGCGGATCTCCCGCAATTCGGTGTCCCGCCCGATGAATGTGGAGGCCTGGGTGGGCAGGTTGTTGGGTCGGCGGTCGGGCGTCGCCAGCGGCGGGAAGTCGTGAGGGAGCGCCGGGTGGACCAGCTGGAAGAGCTCCTCAGGCCGCCCCAGGTCTTTGAGCCGATGGGCGCCGAGGTCCACCAGGGCGGCGCCGTCGGGAAGCTGGTCGGCCACCAGGGCGGCCGACGCGCCGGAGAGCAGCACCTGGCCACCGTGGCCGACCGCCATGATCCGCGCACCGCGGATCACCGCAGGACCGAAGTAGTCATCTCCCCGCGGCTGTGCCTCACCGGAGTGCAACCCCATCCGCACGCGCAATGCCCCGGTCTCCGGCCAGGATTCCGCAGCCAGCCCGCGCTGGGCAGCCAGGCAGGCGCGTACCGCCTCAGCTGCGGATCCGAAGACGGCCATCAGGCCATCGCCGGTCGTCTTGACAACCTTCCCGCCGGCAGCTGTCACTGCGGTCTGCAGGATCGAGTCGTGGCGCTCCAGGGCACGTTTCATCGCCTGCGGGAAGCGCTCCCAGAGGCGGGTGCTGCCCTCGACGTCGGTGAACAGGAAGGTGAAGGTCCCGGACGCGTTGTCAGGAAGCAGCACATTCACTCCCTTCGATCGCCCGACACGGTAGTGAACATATGGAGATACGCCTCACCAAATCGCGTCTCCAGGTTCCGCTGCTCCCACCGCACCGCCAGCAGGGCCACAATGCCCCAGATGATCACGGTGCCTGCCAAGACCGCAACGCTGCCATAAAAGATGATCCAGCCCAGCCAGATCAGCATGCCGAAGGAATACATCGGACTACGCGCAAGCCGGTAAGGTCCGCGCACTCGAAAAGACCTAACGAGGAATGCTGCACCTGCTCCGATGGGAATGACTCCGAGCAGATTGAGCCACCCTGGGCTTCCATAAGCCCATCCGTAACGGGCTGAGAGCAACGACAGTTGGTACGGCACGACAACGTGTCCAAGCAGAAGTACGATCGGCGTCATAATGCGCGCCAGCCAACGGGGAAGACGCCAGCTTTTCGCTGGCGCTCTCGTGTGTTGGCGTGGTCTGTTCATCGCTTTGCTGTCCCATTCTCTCTGACTGATGCGGACAGCGCGCCGCCGGATCGACCTCGCGTCTACTCGATCCGTAAAGCTGTCATTACGCCGTCTCGGATCGGGACGATGCTGCCAACGTACCGTTTGTCCTCGGCTACCAGCCAGTTGTGCTCCCGAATGAAGGCGGTCCAGCGGTCGGGGTGCTGCCGATCGGTTCCGCCTGCCACGTATCCGTTCCAGATCGTGTTGTCACAAAGCCACAGGCCTCCGACCCGAATGCGGTCGCTGGCCGCGCGCCAGCAGTCTGGGTAACCGTCCTTATCGACGTCGCAGTACACGACATCGAAGTCGCCCGCTTCCTCTGCGAACCCATGGAGCGCATCACCGACCCGGTAGCGCACCCGCTCCCACATGCCCGCCTTGCTGAGGTAGTCCTCGGCCAGCCGGGCGTTCTCCGGATTGCCATCCGTGCAGACCACCTCGCCGTCCGGCCCTACCGCCCGCGCAAACCAGTACGCCGAATACCCGTATCCGGACCCGAGCTCCATCACCCGGCGAGCGCCGACGGCTCGTGCGGCGAGTTCGAGGAAGCGGCCGGTCGCCCTCCCCACAATCGGGAACCTGTGCTCAGCGGCCCTGGCCTCCATCTCGACAAGAACCGGGTCCTCGTGTTCCGTCCTGGCCAGTTCGGTCAGGTAGCTCTCCACCGCGTCGTCCATCCATCGGCTCACCCTCGGACTGTAACCCGTCGAAGCCTGGCCCTTCGACAGGCGCCGTCCTGAACTCGTCGAAGGGCTCAGGGGCGCAGGGCACGCGGCCGCTCGCCGCTAGTCGTCCAGACTGCCCATGGTCAAATTGACGATCGTTCCGGTCATTCCACTCGCCTTATCGGAAGCCACGAAGACCGCCACATTCGCCATCTCCTCCAGCGTCATAAGCCGCTGCGGGTGGGTCCTGCTAGCGAGCCGATCTTGGAACTGCTCCCAGGTCATTCCCGAGGCCTTGGCGCGAGATTCGAAGAAGCGTCTCCTTGATCCGACCGATTCCGGCATCGCCTGCGGCCGCAGACCAACCACGCGAATGCCCTGAGGCGCGAGCTCGGCGGATAGATCCCGAGTGAGTGCCTCCTTCGCGGCCTGAGCCGCACCGTAGCCTCCCACCAAAGGGAAGCCCGTCCTCGAGTGGAGTGTGGTGACGGTCATGATCACCCCCGATTTGTTCGGAATCATCCGCCGGGCCGCCAAGCGCGCGGTCAGGAAGTACGACCTCGTGTACGTCGTGATCGGCTGTAAGAACTGCTCGACATCCAGCTCGACCAGTGGAACACCCAGGATGTTGGTATCTGAGATCCCGACGGCGTTGAATGCGATATCGACGCGGCCGGCCTTATTGATCGCGGACTCCAGATGCCTGTCCACAGCCTGCTCGTTGAGAGCGTCGACCTCTGCCGCGTCGGCGGATCCGCTGGCGGAAACGATGTCCTTTGCGACCGCTTCGACGGATGCCAGTTCGTGACCGGTGAGAAACAGCTTGGCGCCCTCGGTCGCGAAAGCGTGTGCGACAGCACCGCCGATGGCGCCCCCGGCTCCGTAGATCACCGCAACCTTGTCCTTCAGCATCATCGCTGGCTCCGTTCTGTGCGCCCTGGTCCGTCAGTGATGGAGACACCGCGACGTCGGGAAAGTGGGCGCTCAAACACCGCCCAGTTCACCCCTCGGCCGGTGTCTATACAGGATGGAAGTGCGACGACTGCAGGAAGAAGGTGACGCGTACGGTAAGGCCCACAAAATCAGACTTGATCTCACGGGCGCGGGCCGGGGACGGCGAGGCGTTCCGGGAGCTGACCGAGCCGTATCGCCGAGAGCTGCAGGTGCACTGCTACCGGATGCTCGGATCCTTCCAGGACGCCGAGGACGCCCTCCAAGACGCCCTGCTGACTGCCTGGCAAGGCCTGGGAGGGTTCGAGGGTCGCGCATCACTCCGCACCTGGCTCTACAAGATCGCCACCAACCGGTGCCTCAACGCGCGGCGCGCGGCCAGCCGACGCCCGGCCCAGGGGTGGAACGTGCCTGAGGTTGAACCGCCTGAGCCGACCCGGCTAGGCGAGGTCGTGTGGCTGGAGCCGTTTCCGGACGCCCTTCTTGAAGGTGCGATGGACGTACCACTCGGCCCGGAGGCTCGCTACGAGCAGACCGAATCGATCTCATTGGCTTTTGTGACCGCTCTCCAGGTCCTGCCGCCTCGCCAGCTTGCCGTCCTGATCTTGCGCGACGTCCTCGGATTCCACGCGTACGAGGTGGCCGACATGCTGGACTCGACCGTCGAATCGGTCAACAGCGCCCTAAAACGGGCGCGCGCCAGCCTGCAGCGCCGAAGGGCGTCGGCGGCCGACCGCGAACCGCCTCCCGCCTCCAACTCCCCATCCGAGGATGTGATCGTCGCGAAGTTCGTCCGCGCGTACGAGTCCGCCGACCTCGACGCGCTGGTGGCCCTTCTCACCGACGACGTGTTCATCTCGATGCCACCGATGCCCTTCGAATACCAGGGCCGAGACGTCGCGGCACGCTTCTGCGGCAGCATCTTCGGGGCAGGCCGGAGGTTCGATCTTGTCCCGACGCGAGCCAACGGCCAGCCGGCGTTCGGTGCCTACCTGCGCACACCAAACGGCATCCGCCACGGGATCGGCCTCCTCGTCCTCACCCTCTCCGGCGACCGGATCTGCGCCATGACCCGCTTCGACAACAGCGTGCTCCCATGGTTCGGGCTACCACGATCCCTGCCAAGTCGATAGCCGGATGTTCGATTAGTAATAGGTGGGTTGAGGCTCGGTCGGTTGGGCTGGGACGACGTCGAGCTCAGGGACGTCGAGAAGTGCGTCAATCGCTGCTTGCTCGGCGCCGATTCCGGCCCAGTGGGGGTCGACGTCGCGGGCGAAGCACCAGTTGTGGTCGGCCGGCCAAGCGAAGGCGGGCGGGAAAGATTCATAGCTGCCGAAGGTTTCCTCCCAGCTGCCGAAGTCGGTCAGTGATCCGTGGAGGAGGAAATATCGCCGATGCGGGATGGTGACCATCGGCCCGTGCAGCACCGTGGGCGGGAACTGGATGGGATAACCCTCCCAGACGCAGAAGTAGCAGTCCTCGGGTGTGGCGGTGAAGCGGCGCAGATGCTCGATCGCTCGTCGTGTCTGCTCGATATCGGACGGGTGATCTTCGGCAATGATGGCGTCTGTTTCCTCTTGGCCGGGATGCGTGGGGTCGGGTATGAAGCGCAGCCGGGCGCACGCCCGGAAGCCCGGTGGGCCGAAATTGACCAGTTGCTCCCAGGGGATGTCGGCGTGGACGATCCAATCCGCTGCGGACATGTCGTCGCAGTATTTAAGAGTCACCGCTGGGCTTGCGCAGCCGCGACGGCGAGCAGGTCCACCTGGTCGTTCATCGGGTCGCCGGAGTGCCCCTTGACCCAGCGGAAGTCGATATTTCCCCGGGACCGGACCTCGCTCACCAGTGGCTCCCAGAGGTCCCGATTGGCCACCGGCTTCTTGGCGCTGGTCAGCCAGCCGCGGGCTAGCCAGCCCTGCCACCACCGGTCGCGGAAGCAGTTGACGACGTAGGTGGAGTCGCTCATCACCAGCAGTGGGCCGTCCAGGGCACGTACGGCCTCGAGCACCGCCTGGATCTCCATGCGCTGGTTCGTGGTACGCGGCGACCCGCCCGAGGCCTGCCGGCCGTCCGGGGTCGCCCAGGCCCATCCGCCTGGTCCGGGGTTGCCGGAGCAGGCACCGTCGGTCCACACCGAGAGAGCGGCCACGGGTTCGAGGATCGGCGGTTGGGTCTCGCTGGTGAAGTCCAACAGCCCGGGCGGGCAGCTGACGTGCGCCCAGCGGCGGGACGCCGCGGCCCCGGTGTCGGTGATCGCCTCGCCGGGAGAGATCCGCCCGCCGCACACACCGCAGGTCGT
>JBKPAB010000183.1:0-6644 GCA_046726195.1 Actinomycetota bacterium | reverse complement strand
CGTCCCAGTACGACTGCCTGTGGCACCGACGCTGTGATCAGCGTCCCGTCGGGTCGCCGATCGACGGTCTTGGAGGGGAGTGGGCCATCGATGGACGGGCCTTGGTGAGCCAGCGGCACGCGTACCGGGTGGCCGGCGAAGACCATGAAGTGTTGACCGCGAACCGCCAGCTCGGCGCTCTCACCTTCGACGACTGTGAAGGCAATCTCGCGGCTCGTGACATCCACCTGCACTCGGGTGCCACGGAGTGTGATCCGGAATGTCAGGCCGGTCCACGACTCAGGCAGCCGGGGATCGAAGGTGACGACGCCGTTGTAGTCGCGCATGCCGCCAAACCCATAGGCCAGCATGTCCCAGACTCCGGCAGTGGAGGCCACATGAACTCCGTCGCTGGTGTTGCCGTGCAGATCGGCTAAGTCGACAAACACCGCATTGTAGAAGTAGCGGAGCGCGAGATCCCGGTATCCAACTTCGGCAGCGATGATCGATTGCACGATGCCGGACAGCGTGGAATCGCCGGTGGTGATCGGGTCGTAATACTCGAAGTTGTTGCGCTTTTGCTCATTGCTGAAATGATCACCCTGCAGGAACATGGCGAGCACCACATCGGCCTGCTTGAGCACCTGGAACCGGTAGATCACCAGCGGGTGATAGTGCAACAGCAACGGCCGCTTCTCTGGCGGCGTGTTCTTCAGATCCCACACTTCCCGATCAAGGAAGTGCGCGTCCTGCGGATTGATTCCGGTGACCTCGTCGTACGGGATTGACATCGCCTCCGCACAGCGGGCCCACTCATCGATTTCAACGTCAGCAAGCTCGAGCCGCTCCACCACGCGGCGGTACGCGCGTGGCACTTCTCGCTGCAGCTGCCGGAGGAGCTCGGCCGCTTTGGCAAGGTTGAACCGAGCCATCACATTGGTGAAGAGGTTGTCGTTGACGACCGTGGTGTATTCGTCGGGTCCTGTCACACCGTGGATGTGGAAGCTGCGGCGGCCGCTGCCGTTCTCCCTCCAGAAGCCGAGGTCAGCCCAAAGCCTCGCGGTCTCTACCAGAAGGTCCACGCCTTCCCGATTCATGAAGTCTTGATCACCGCTGGCGGCGACGTACTTCCACAAGGCATAGGCGATGTCTGCGTCGATGTGATATTGCGCGGTACCGGCCGCGTAATAGGCCGATGCCTCCTCACCGTTGACGGTGCGCCAGGGGAAGAGTGCGCCACTTTGGGCGAGCTCTTCCGCGCGGCGACGAGCTGCACCGAGCATGTTGTAACGGAAACGCAGTTCGCTGCGTGCCATGTGCGGTGAGGTGTAGGTGAGGAACGGAAGCACGAAGATCTCGGTGTCCCAGAAGTAGTGGCCGCTGTAGCCCGTACCGGTCACGCCCTTGGCGGGGACCCCGGACTGCTCGGCGCGCGCCGTAGCCTGTGCGAGCTGGAACAGATTCCAGCGAATCGCCTGCTGCAGGGCCGGCTGACCGTGCACCACGACGTCGGACCGCGCCCAGAACTCGTCCAGCCACTCGCGCTGGTCGGCGAATTCCAGTTCCACGCCGTGCTCACGCACCCGGTCAAGAGTGCGCCGGCAGCGATCAACGAGCTCGCGAGAAGGCACTCCGCGTGAGGTGTGGTAGGCGACAACTTTGATGACCTTGATCGGCTGGCCCGGCTTCGCCTGTGCCCGATAGACCATCTTGCCGGTGTCTTCATCGGCACTGGTAAACGTGCGATAGTCGTTGTCGGTGATGATCTGATGATCAACTCCCACGGCCAGGGTCATCTTGGAGTTGGCGCAGCGGTAGCCGAGAATGATTCGTTGATCTTGCCACCAGTGGCTTTGCGGCTCGAGCACCCGAGCCTCGAAGGCTGCGCCCTTACGCGGATCCACCCCGGTGCCCATCGCGGCGGATCGTACGTGGTACTCATCGCGACCGTCTTGGCGATTGAGGGTCTGGGAAGAGATCACCACTGGAGCCTCGGCGTCCAGCATGGTGACTTCCATGGTCATGATCGCTAGGTGGCGCTGGGTGAACGACACCATGCGAGTCGAGGACAGCTTGACGCGCTTGCCTCCTGGCGTCCGCCAGACGATATCCCGACGCAGCAGGCCGTCGCGGAAGTCCAGCGAGCGCTCGTACGATTCAAGATCGGCTACCGACAGCAGCATCGGCTCATCGTCGACGTACAGTTTGATCGTTTTGTTATCCGGCACGTTGACGATGGTCTGGCCCACTCGCGCGAAGCCGAATGCCTCCTCGGCATGGCGGATTGGCCACGTTTCGTGAAACCCATTGATGAAGGTGCCGTGTGCGAAAGTCTCCCTGCCCTCTTCGACATTGCCCCGCATGCCGAGGTAGCCGTTGCCGACCGCGAATAGCGACTCGGTCACACCAAGATCATCCGCGCTATATTCCGCCTCGGTGAACTTCCACTCATCGATGGGGAAACGGTTGCGGTCGAGCGGGTCGGCCGCAAAGATCGGGTCGTCGGGGCTGCGCCAAGTCATGATCCCACCAGCTCAGCAAGATCAGCAACGACAACGTCTGCGCCGGACTCGGTAAGCCGCTCCGCACCGACCCCGCGGTCAACGCCGACAACCAGACCGAAGCCTCCGGCGTGCCCAGCCTCGACTCCTGAGACCGCATCTTCCAACACGACCGCGCGATCCACCGGTATCTGGAGCTCATCCGCCGCCTCCACGAAGGTGTCTGGCGACGGTTTACCACGGAGTCCCTTCTCGGCGGCAACATTGCCGTCGACGATCACGTCGAACCGAGAGCGTAAGTCCGCAGCCTCCAGGACGGCGGTTGCGTTGCGTGAGGAGGTGACGACCGCGATCTTGGTCCCGTAGTTCGCGAGATGATCAAGGAGTTTGACCGACCCGTCGTAAGGTCGGACACCTTCAGCGCCCAACACCGCCGCGAAGAATTCATTCTTGCGATTGCCGAGGCCGCAAACCGTCTCGAGTTCAGGACTGTCGTTCGGATCGCCCTCAGCGAGCTCAACCCCCCGTGAAGCCAGGAATGCGCGCACGCCCTCGTAGCGTGGCTTGCCGTCTATGTAATCGAAGTAGTCGCTCTCAACGTATGGTTGGTCGATTCCGCGCTTGGCTAAGAAGGCAGCGAAGAGCTGCTGCCAAGCCCGCTTGTGCACCTCAGCGGTTGGTGTCAGCACGCCGTCCAAGTCGAACAACGCGGCGTCGTAGGAATGCCAATCCACATCAAGAAGATTAGGCCGTCTGGGGCGCCGCAGGGCGACAACGCGCAACTGCGTTCGCCCACCGCAAAATGAAAGCCGCTTCGAGATGGTCGGACGTATGGTCAGGTCGTGGTAAGCCCCTTCGAATCAGACCCTGTCCTGGTCGAGGTCGTCCGCAACGGCTTCCTGGAAAGCGTTCATCGCGGACGGGTGGCGATCACCAACCCGGATGGGAGTCTGGCCTCCTCGGTGGGTGCCGACTTCGCTCCGATGTACCCCCGCAGTGCCAACAAGCCGCTGCAGGCTGTCGGCATGCTACGAGCTGGCCTTGATCTTGAAGGGGAACTATTGGCCTTGGTCTGCGCGTCGCACTCTGGCGAGCCCTTTCAGCTCGAAGGGGTACGCAGCATCTTGTCCATGTCGGGGCTCGATGAGTCCGCATTGCAGATGCCGGCGGAATGGCCGCTGGACCAGCAGGCCCGAGATGACGCCATTCGCAGCGGTGCCGCGAAATCTCCGTTGGCGATGAACTGTTCGGGGAAGCATGCGGGCATGATCAGGACAACAGTCCTGAACGGCGGCGACCTTGCAAGTTATCGTGATCCTGACCATCCAACTCAGCTGGCGATCGTGCAGACCATCGATGATCTTGCTCACGAACAGGCTACGAATCTCGCGATAGACGGTTGCGGCGCGCCGTTATACGCGATCTCGCTGTATGCGCTCGCTCGCGCGTTCGGGCGCATCGCGAGCGCCCACGACGGTGCGGAGCATCACGTCGCAACGGCGATCCGGAGCCATCCAGAGTTTGTCTCAGGGACTCGGCGTGACGAGCTCGAGCTGCACCGCGCGATTCCGGACCTGATCGCGAAGTCGGGCGCCGAGTCGGTCTACGCGGTCGGGCTGGCCGACGGCCGCGGTATCGCAATCAAGATCAGCGATGGGCATCCCCGGGCCCGCCCCGTGGCCATGGCCGGCGTACTCCAGCGCCTGGGATTTGATCATGAAACGCTGGACGATCAGGCCAGCGCTCCGGTGCTAGGTGCCGGCGAACGGGTGGGCGAGATGCGGCCCTGCAAAGAGACACTGTCACGACTGGGCGGCTAGCGCCGCCCTCCTCCGCAGCCCCTCCACTTCGCGGGTCAGGAACGCATGTATACGTTCGTTCCAGTCGCGATACACATGTTGCAACGTGTGCAGAGTGAGTGGAACGAACGTGTACGTGCGTTTCCGTCAAGGGTCTGGGCCGTACGTGTACGTGCGTTTCCGTCAACGGTCTGGGCCGTACGTGTACGTGCCGTCCCGCTAGAGCACGGGCCGTACGTGAAGGCCGATCTCGGGATCCACCAGAGGCTCCTGTGCCGCAGCGATGCCGGCAACGATCAGCTGAGCAGCAACGGGGGTGCCACGCTTGATCAGTCCAAGGGCGATCGGGCCGAGCTCAAAGTGCCGCGCGGAGCCACCGACGAAGCCGACGGCACGCCCATCGAGCTCAAGCTGGTCCCCGGGAGCCGGCAGCGCGTCGACGCTTCCGTCCAGGTGCAGGCGTACCAGCCGCCGCGGCGGCCGTCCGAGATTGTGAACCCGAGCCACAGTTTCCTGGCCCCGATAGCAGCCTTTGTCCAGGTGCACGGCAACCCCCAGCAGACCAATCTCGTTGGGGATGGTGCGGTGGTCGGTGTCGAGGCCGATCCTGGCAATCCCCGCGGCGATCCGTCGGGCTTCGAGGGCCCACGTGCCTGCTCGAGGAGCGCGACTCAACACCTCGTCGAGCCGATCGCGCGCAACCAAGAGCTCGCTGCCACCGAGCGAGTCTGGACCGACTCGCACCAGGTGATCACCGGCCAGTCGCGCGGCAGACCACACGACCGCGTGATCAGCGCTCCTGTCCCTCACCTCGACTCGCATCAAGAAGCGCATGCTGTCGAGCCAGCTCGCCAGTGCCGCGACCGCGCCTGGTTCGGTGTGCGCCCAGAACGTCTCGCCGTCATCCACCCCGTACAGCACATGTTCGATATGGCCGTGCGGCGATAGCACCAGCGTGGTGACGCCGCGACCGGGCTCAAGCCCTTCGAGGTATTGCGTGGTCAGCGAGTGCAGCCAGCTCAGCCGATCGGGGCCGGTCACAGTGATCAGACCGCGGTGAGACAGGTCAACAACACCTTCTCCGGCTTCCAGCAGCCGCTGCTCACGCATCGGGTCGCCGTAGTGCCAGGGCACACCGACATCTGGCCCCACCTGGGCCACCACTGCGCTCATGGTCGGTTCAGCACTCCCGTCGATACATTTCTTCCCGTACGTCTGCCATCGTAGGAACGTGCCCGACGATCTGCTGATCGCCCTCAATCCGGAGGAAGAATCGTCTCTCCCCTACCTCGTCCGGATCCCGCTCGGCACGGCTGGCATTGTGGTCAAGACCAGGGATACCTGGCCACGCACGTCGAAGCTCTACTGCCACCGAGCCGAGGGCTGGCCCGCTGACGCTGAGATCGTCGTTCGGCTGCCGGTACGCCGCTGCACCCGCCGCGGCGCCGCCATTGATCTGGTCGTCGATCGGGCTCGTGAAAACCGTTCCCAATTCGTGATCACCCGAGCCCGCGGTCGAGAAATGATCTTCTGGCAATCACCGAAGACGACCAAGCAGGCTCGCCCAGGCATCCACATCCCGACTGCTCGAGCTCACGGTCAAGTGCTTGAGATCCTCGTCGACTCAGGAGAGAAGTACCCCTACCGATTCAGCGGACAGCAAGCAACCACGGTACGCGAACGGCTGCCCTGCGGCGACTACGCGGTGCAGGTGGACGGCACCATCGTGGCTGTGGTCGAGCGCAAGACCGTCGCCGACTTGATCTCCTCGATGATCACCGGGCGGATGACGTTCTTGATGGCCGAGCTGGCCGCGATGCCGCGAGCTGCGGTAATAGTCGAGGAGGGGTACAGCAAGATCTTCAAGCACCCCTATGTAACTGGCTCGGTCGCGGCCGAGCAATTAGCCGAGATCCAGGCCCAGTTTCCTGCCGTGCCGATTGTGTTTTGCGAAACCCGGCCGCTCGCCGAGCAGTGGACCTATCGCTGGCTGGGCGCATGCCAGTACGAGCTAGAGCTCGCGGCCGGTACATCGACATTGGAGGAAAGCTTCAGCCGGGCCGTGGACGCGTACGCAACCGCGCAGCCCCTGCAACCGAAGCCAGCGGCGATCCGCAGCTGGGCGCGGGAAGCCGGTTTGGCTGTTCCGGACAAGGGCCGGATCCCAGCTGAGGTCCGGGCCGCCTGGGATGAAGCTCATCAAGGCCTCAGAGCCGCACGACGGTGACACTAGTCAGGCTCGGCGCAGCCGACCCCACATGTGTGTCTGCAAGCTGTGCCCGTGCGCGGCCTTGTCGAAAGTCCACAGCAGGTCTCCGGCGACGTGTCCGTACAAGCGCTGGCCTGCTGCATACTCCACCGCCGA
>JBKPAB010000182.1:0-5693 GCA_046726195.1 Actinomycetota bacterium | reverse complement strand
GTGTTGGGTGCCTTCGACGAGGTAGGCCAGATCCCGATCAGGGAGGCCAATCCGCCAGGTTTTGATGAGATCTCGCGCTTGCGCGATGTGATGTTGGGCGATCTTGTTGCCGATCCCGCGACTGCCAGAGTGCAGGAACAGCCAGACGTGGCCGTCTTGATCAACGGAGACCTCGATGAAGTGGTTCCCCGAGCCGAGTGAGCCGAGTTGGTCGCGCCAGTTGGCGGCGTAGCTGTCGACGGAGACAGCGAGCTTGACAGCCAGTGATTCAAGATCAGCGATTCGCAGCGAGGTCTCGTGGCGCCAGATGCGGGTGTTGTACGCGCCTGCCCCCAGCGGGATTGATGCCTCGATCGCCTTCCGCAGGGGGGCTCTATTCGCGGGAAGTTCCGCAGCCTGGAATTGGGTCCGGACGGCTATCATGCCGCAGCCGATGTCGACGCCGACGGCCGCAGGGATGATCGCGCGTTCAGTCGGGATAACTGAGCCGACGGTCGCGCCTTTGCCGAGGTGGGCATCTGGCATGAGTGCGATGTGGGGATGGATGAAGGGCATGCTGGCGGCCCGGATGGCTTGGGCCTCGGTCTGAGGGTCGAGGATCGATGCCCAGGAGATGAGCCGGGGAGCTAGCTGCTTCGGCATGACAGACGCGGACCTTTCAGTGATGACGGCAGAATCCGCGAGGTGGGTTTACAACTGGAGCCCCGGAATCGTGCCCGGATGCTCGTCGAAGGTGTTCACCATGGAGTACGCGGCCCGCTCCATGTAAGTCCACAACTCGTGTTCCTGTTGTGGTGTTAGCTCGATTGAGTCGATCGCATCCCGCATGTGCTTCAACCAGCGATCCCGCATCGCCGGCGTCACCGCAAACGGAGCGTGGCGCATCCGCAGCCTTGGATGGCCGCGTTGTTCGCTATAGGTGGTCGGACCTCCCCAGTACTGCTCCAGGAACATCCGCAGCCGCTCCTCGGCCGAAGCAAGATCAGCTCCCGGATACAGCGCGCGCAACGGCGGATCAGTGGCAACGCCCTCGTAGAACCGCTTGACAAGTGCAACGAAGGTCGCATGACCGCCGACGGCGTCGTAGAAGGTTTGCAGAGGTGCATGCTCGGACATCTGGACCATTCTCCATCACCTGGTCGACCGGCTGGCAGGATGAGACTCCGTACGCCTGTACATGCTCATCGGGAGGAGTCATTCATGGCCACAGTTCGCACCGCAGAGGCCCACTGGGAGGGATCGCTGATGGATGGCCAGGGGCAGGTGGAGCTTGTCTCGTCCGGCCTCGGTAGCTTCCAGGTCAGCTGGCGGTGGCGCGCCGAGCAGCCGGAGGGCCATACCAGCCCTGAGGAGCTGATCGCGGCCGCCCACTCCACCTGCTTCTCGATGGCTCTGGCACATGGCCTCGCTCAGGCCGGTAATCCGCCCACCTCGCTTGACACCCGCGCCGATGTCACCTTCCAGCCTGGCGAAGGCATCACCGGCATCAAGCTAACCGTGACAGGGGTGGTGCCGGGCATCACCGCGGAGCAGTTCGAAGCGGCCGCTGAGGACGCAAGGAAAAACTGCCCTGTCTCTCAGGCAATCACCGGGACGACGATCACGCTCGAGGCGACCCACGTGGGTTGAATTCTGTGGCCGCCCGCAGCTGGTGTTAGCGATTACGCAGGTTCGGCAGGTGCGGCCTGGGCCGGGGGATGGCCGGGACCACCCTGGCTGAAGTTGCCGAGCGCGAGCACCTCCCCGTTTCGGACGTACCAGACGGTGCCGTCGTCGGCGCGCAACTCGGTGATGCGTAAGCCGATGCCCTCGACCACGCCTGACGCTTTCTCCATGTTGACGTAGTCACCTACCCCGAGCTGGTCCTCGACCAGCATGAAGACACCCGATACGAGATCTTTCACAATGCTTTGCAGCCCGAACGCTAGGGTCACTGCGACGACCGAGGTGCCGGCCACAATGGTGGTGATGTTGAAGCCCAGTTCGGCCATGATCATTAAAATGGCGACCAGGAAGATCACGAAGGTCACTGCGCTGCAGGCCAGGGAACCGAGCGCTTCAAGGCGTTGCTTGCGGCGCGCGGCGGACACCGTTGTGGCCTCGATCATTCTTTGGGCCACCTGATAGCGCGAGCTCAGCGGCCGGTCGACCGCCTGCCGAACCGCCCGCTTGATCATGCGGTGAAGAACGTGCCGCAGCACAAGCGCCGCAATGATCAAGAGCACGATGCGGATCGGCCTGAACAACACCAGTTCGGCAAGATTGTCTGGTAACCACTCCGGCATGCGCCTCAGCCTAGTGTCGTGTCTGACTCGCGTACCGACTTGTCAGCGTCTCAGCGGGCTATAGCACGCTCACACGCTGACAAGTCGGTGGTGGCGAAGGTCAGTCTGCTTGTGCTTAGCGCCGAGGCCAAGGAATGCTGGACCGATGACCGGCGCGGTGCGGGAGACCGGGCAGACCAAGATCAACAGACCGGCTTCGAGCTGGCTGCCCGCTCTTGCGGTGACGATTACGGTCCTCGCCTGGGCTTCAGCCTTCGTGGTGATCCGATACGCGGCACACGAGATTGGTCCTGGCGCTCTTGCCCTCGGTCGCCTGCTGGTGGCCAGCCTCGCTCTCAGCGCCATGATGATCGGGCGCAAGCTGGTCCGCCTGAGCACCAGGGAATGGGCGCTCACCGCAGTCATCGGAGTCGCCTGGTTTGCTGGCTATACGGTCGCGTTGAATGCCGGCGAGCAGCATGTGGACGCGGGCACGGCTGCGATGTTGATCCAGCTTGCGCCCATCCTGATCGGCGTGCTTGCGGGCATCCTCCTCGGTGAAGGCTTTCCACGAATGCTCGTGATCGGCGGGCTGGTCGCATTCGCGGGCACCTTGATCATCGGAATTGCCACGAGCACAGGAGCGGCCGACTTTGTCGGAGTTCTTCTGGTGGTGCTGAGCGCCACGCTGTATTCGATTGCCTTGGTGGCACAGAAGGTGGTGCTTCGCCATATACCCGCCGTGCAGGTGACCTGGTTGGCGTGCCTCATCGGGACCATCGCGTGCCTGCCATTTGCTAGGGAGTTGGTTCGTGACCTCGCTGCCGCGCCCACGCTGCAAATTCTCGGAGTCGTCTACCTGGGACTGGTGCCAACTGCGCTGGCTTTCTCCACGTGGGCGTACGCCCTGAAGTACAGCACCGCCGGAAGGCTTGGTGTCACCACGTTCGCCGTGCCGCCTATCACCATTCTGCTCGGCTGGCTCTTGCTCGGTGAAGTGCCGCCACTGCTCGCGATTGTCGGCGGCACGCTCTCGCTGGTGGGTGTTGCCATCGCCACGCGGCCCCCGAGGCGGCCGATTACCGTTCCTTCTGGTAAGTGACCCGGCCCCGCCACACCGTCGCAACTACCGGATCGGGGAGTTCGCGGCCGTGCCAGGGATTGTTGCGGGACAAGGAGGCTGAGGCGTCTCGGTCGACAACCGCCCGGGCAGCGGGATCGACGAGCACCACATTGGCCGGTTCACCTGCGGCCAGGGCACGGCCCTGATCGGAAAGCCGTGCAATGTACGCCGGCATGATCGACATCCGTTTCGCAAGCTCACCCCAGCTCAGCATGCCCGAGTTGATCATGGTCTCGATCACAACCGCCAGCGCAGTCTCCAGGCCCAGCATGCCGAACGCCGCCTCGGCGAACGCGTGCTCCTTGTCGTGCCTGGCATGTGGCGCGTGATCAGTCGCCACCGCATCGATCGTCCCGTCTGCCAGGGCCTCCCGAAGCGCCTCGACATGTTCATTTGGCCGCAGCGGAGGATTCACTTTGTACGTCGGGTCATAACCGAGTACCTCACTCGTGGTGAGTATCAGGTGATGGGGCGCAACCTCAGCCGTCACATTGATGTCACGCTGCTTGGCCCACCGGATGACGTCGGCGGTCTCGGCGCACGACACGTGGCAGATGTGCAGCCGAGATCGGGTGAGTTCGGCGATCTGCACGTCTCGCGCGACCACGCCGGCCTCGGCCGCGGCAGGCCATCCCGGGAGTCCGAGCTTTCCGGAAATTTCACCTTCATGGCAGCAGGCCGCCGCTCCGGCGAGCTGTGGGTCCTGGGCATGCTGTGCAATGACCCCGTCGAAGGCCCGGACGTACTCCAGCGCTCGTCGCATCAGGCGTGCGTCCCACACGCAGTGTCCGTCGTCGGAGAACACCCGTACGCCCGCGCTGCATCGGGCCATCAGCCCAAGTTCAGCCAACTCGAGTCCGTCAAGTCCTTTGCTTACGGCCCCCACCGGCACGACTTGAGCGTGACCGTCGCGAGCTCCTAGCCGCGCGATGTGCTCCGCCGCCTCCGCTGTATCGGTGACTGGAGTCGTATTGGCCATCGCGAGCACCGCGGTAAAGCCGCCGCGCGCGGCGGCCAGCGTGCCGGACTCCACAGTCTCGGCGTCCTCCCGTCCCGGCTCTCGCAAATGGGTGTGCAGGTCGACCAGGCCCGGGAGCGCGACCAGCCCATCGGCATCAAGCTGATCCGCGTCGCGACGCGCATCCGCCGGATCCGCGAAACGACCGTTGCGGATCAGCAGGTCCGACCGCCCGCGGCCAATGAGATCGGCACCGCGGATGAGCAGCTCGGTCACTCCGAGCCTCCCAGCAACTCGTACAGCACGCTCATCCGCACCGACACGCCCGCAGCAACCTGGTCCAAGATCAACGAGTTGGCGGCGTCGGCGGCGTCCGCGGAGATCTCCAAGCCGCGGTTCATCGGTCCGGGATGGCAGATGGCAGCGCCCGGCTTCATCAGCTCTAGCCTCGGACGGGTCAGGCCGTAGCCGATCGTGTATTCCCGTGGTGTGGGGAAATATCCGCCCGACATGCGTTCCCGCTGCACCCGGAGCATCATCACGATGTCGGCCTGGGGGAGTACCTGATCAAGGTCGGTGCACACCAGCACCGGCCAGCTGTCGATTCCGGCCGGCAGCAGCGTGGGCGGCGCGACCAAGATCACTTGCGCGCCCAGCGTGTTGAGCAGCAAGACGTTGCTCCGTGCCACTCGGGAGTGGGTGATGTCCCCGACGATCGCCACCGTCTTGCCTGCGAAGCTCGCCAGATCAGGGACCGACTCGCGGAAATGTCGTCGGATCGTAAAGGCATCCAGCAGCGCCTGCGTGGGATGTTCATGGGTTCCGTCACCGGCATTGAGCACATGGGCATCGATCCAGCGGGCGGCCTGCCACGGTGCGCCCGATGCGTGATGCCTGATCACCAGCGCATCCACGCCCATGGCTGCGACCGTCATTACGGTGTCGCGCAGCGATTCACCTTTCGATACCGAGGAACCTTTGGCGCTGATGTTGATCACATCCGCGGACAGCCATTTGCCGGCAATCTCGAAGGAGGACCGAGTCCGCGTGGAGTCTTCGAAGAAAAGGTTGACCACGGTACGGCCCCGCAGCGCTGGCAGCTTCTTGACCGGGCGCCCCTGCACGAGTGACATCTCTTCTGCGAGATCCAAGATCTCGGTGATCTGGGCCCGATCAAGATCAGCTGCAGACAGCAGGTGGCGCATCAGCCCACCCCGCGAACTGGATCGCTCACTGGTTCGATGCTGACCTGGTCCGCTCCGTCGAGCTCGGTCAGTCGTACGCTGACGTGCTCGCCTGCCCGTGTGGGGATGTAGGAGCCGACATGATCGGCGCGGATCGGCAATTC
>JBKPAB010000181.1:0-10053 GCA_046726195.1 Actinomycetota bacterium | reverse complement strand
TTGGCCTGTGCCTGTTCGATTTCGGCCAGTCGGAGCTGCACGTGACGGTTGACGTCGCGGCTCGCGAGTGATGGCTCGGTGACGGCCTCGGCGAACAGCTCGAGTGCTCGATCAAGGTGCGATGCGGGGACGTCGAGGATGAGCTGCACTCCGGAGAGCGAAAGCTCAACTCCGAAACCAGCGCCTTCAGTCTCCAGCAGCTCGGCGAACTCCTCGCCGTTGTGTCGCAGCGTTCCTTCGTCCAGTGTTCTGGCGCAGATGGTTGCGACGCCTTCGATGTCGCGCGGTTCTGCGTTGAGCGGTGAATCCAGCACCAGATGGGTCGAGATCACGTGCTGGCCAGGCAAGTCGAAGATCATCACCTCGATGCCGTTGCTCAGCCGGGCGCGAATGGGCGCCGGAAACTCCCAGACAGCTGCAGGTGCAATCGTCGGGCGCGGCAGGAAGTCTCTCATAACTCCTCCCGCCGGCAGATCAATGTTGCGCGCTGGTTCGGATGAAGCCATTGCTGCACCGCATTATGCATGTCGCCTTCGTCAATGGAGGTGATGTCGGCAATCCGGGAATTGATCAAGTTCGGATCACTGTGCAAGGTCGCGTACTCGCCGAGCGCATCGGCGCGTGAGTCGACACGGGCCAGCTCGTGCAGCCAGTGGCGTTCGAATTGGGCTTTTGCTCGCCGCAGCTCGTCCTCGGTTGGGCCGTCGGTGCGCAGCTCGTCGATCAACTCTGCCATCTCCTGCTCGAGCTGCTCGGGGCTTACACCGTCGCGAGCCCGCGCAAAGCTGAAGCCGAATGAGTTACCACCGATGAGGCCCATCGCTGAGGCGCCGGTGCTTTCGGCGTGCTCATTGCCACGTATCAGTTGCTTGTGCAGCCGTGAGGTCTGGCCATGACCAAGAATGCTGAAGGCGAGGTCGAGCGCATCGAAATCCCGGCCGCCTCGGGCCGGTAGCCGCCAGGAGAAATAGACCGCCTCGGCAGGCACCTTGCCGGAGGTCTCCATACGCGGGACTCCGGAAAGCGGTTCCAGCGGTTGGGCTTGAGGTTTGGGCGGCTTATCGCCCGGAGCGAGATGTCCGAAGTAAATCTCGGCGCGCTCGAAGGCATCCTCAGGCTCGACGTCGCCAACAATGGACAAGATCGCATTGTTCGGCACGTAGTGGCGCCGGAAGAAGCTGTGCACATCATGCAACGTGGCTGCGTCCAGGTCCTCCATTGAGCCGATCGTGATGTGGCCATACGGATGGTCCGGCGGAAAGGTCAAGGTGTCGAGTAGTTCTTGGACATCCCCGTACGGCACGTTGTCATAGCGCTGCCGCTTCTCTTCCTTCACTACCTCGCGTTGGTTGTCGAGATTCTCCTGGGTGAGTGCCTCCAGCAGCGTCCCCATCCGGTCGGCCTCCAACCACAAGGCCAGATCAAGCCCTCCAGTCGGCAGGGTTTCGAAGTAGTTGGTCCGGTCAAACCAGGTCGTGGCATTGACGACTGCGCCGGCGGCCTGAAGCAGAGCGATGTGCTGCCCAGACGCCACGTGCGCCGAACCTTGGAACATCAGGTGCTCGAAGAGGTGAGCGAATCCGGTACGGCCCGCTTCCTCGTCTCGGGAACCGACGTCGTACCAGATGTTGATTGCCACCGAGGGCGCGATGTGGTCTGGGCTGGAGATGACGCGCAGCCCATTGCCGAGGGTGTGTTGGACAATCGGGTAGCCAAGCCTGGTGAGCGCGCCCGAAGTCATGCCCCACATAACAGCACATCGCCGAAAATCACGGTGGCGCTGGGGGCCACAGGTCGCTAGGTGATCACTCCGGCGATTCTGGCCGGCTCGGCGTACGCCTCGGCGAGGCTGGTGATCGTCTCGTGAGCATTGAGCCCGCTGGGGTTGGGGACCACCCAGAGCCGGGCACCGGAGATGAGATCAGGTTGCTCGCCACCTTTGGCCTTCGAGTCGGCAAAGGCCGCACGGTACGCGGTGAGGCCCGCGACCGCGACAACGACCGGATGGTGGAGGCCGACGAATGCCTCAAGGCGGGTGCGTCCGGCGCGCAGCTCGAAGGGGGAGAGCTCATCGGCCCGCGCAGTCGCGCGATTCACCAGGTTGGTGATCCCGACACCACGCTTGATGAGGTAGGCACGGTCCTCATCGGTCATCGGTTCACCTCGATCAAGATCACGATCAACGATGCCGGCGAGACGCAGCGCGGGATAGAAACGGTTGCCGGGATGGGCGAAATGAGTCTGCGTGGCCGCAGTCCACAGGCCTGGATTGATGCCGACGAAGAGCAGCTTCAACCCCTCACCCACCAGGTCGGGAACCGATGCATTCCGGAAGGACTGCAACTCTGCTTGGGTAAATCCCACAGACGTCACCGTAGTGGGCGCGCTTGTCGAAGGGCTCAGGGCACATTGCGGGTGTTGAGCCGCAATTTCGGTCGCACCCGGCGTGCCCCGGTTAGCCTTTCTCCGTGACAGAGAGCGCGGGTCCTAGTCCTGACGCGCGGCGCGAGGCTCGACGCCGATTCGGCAGGGTCGTGGCGACTTTGCTACGGGCATTGGGATCCACGGTCGGATTGGTGGCGGTCTACTATCTCATTCCGCTCGATCCCTCCTCGATTGGTGTGACCGTCGCGCAGCTCGCGGTTGGGCTGCTAGCGCTTGTCGTACTGGTCGTCTATCAGGTCCGCTCGATCGTCAAGGCAACGTATCCGGCGCTGCGCGCGGTAGGAGCCTTAGCAACGAGCGTTCCGTTGTTTCTGCTGCTTTTTGCCGGGACGTATTACGTCATGGGTGGGATCTCTGAGGCGAATTTCAGCGAGCCGCTCACGCGTACTGACGCCTTGTACTTCACGGTCACCGTGTTCGCCACAGTCGGATTTGGTGATATCACTGCGACGACTGAGTCGGCTCGGATCCTGGTCATGGGGCAGATGGTCGCTGGCGTCGTGATCATCGGGTTAGGAGCTCGGGTCATTGTTGATGCGGTGAAGCGTGGGCAAGCCCGGCAGCCGGGACAAACCAGCAACGCCGCGCCCGATGCAGAAAGCCCTCTGGAGTAACCATAGGGACACGCATCGTCCGGCGGAGATCGTCGTCGAGCACGTCAGCGTCAAGGGCAACTAAGCGGGCTCTGGCGTCTTGGGTCCTGGAGCGGGAAGCAGATTGCTGATGAGAAAGGCCACGGCGACTGCGACGACGACCTGCGGCGTCACCGCTACACCATCGACCCCCATCAGGAGC
The DNA here is from genome assembly GCA_046726195.1 of Actinomycetota bacterium. Lineage (GTDB taxonomy): Bacteria > Actinomycetota > Actinomycetes > Propionibacteriales > Propionibacteriaceae > Microlunatus. The sequence continues at coordinate 6,813 of JBKPAB010000181.1, read as the reverse complement.
ACCGCGAGCAACGTTGAGGTTAGTGGCAGCCGGAGCATAGCGGCACACATGGCGCCGATGCCCATGCCAATTCCCGCCGCCAAATTCATGCCGGGCAACGCACTGGCTGCAATACCGACCGCGGCGCCGATGAACATCGAGGGAAAGACCGGGCCACCCCGAAACGCGCTGAGCGACAACCCGTAGGCAATGGCCTTGCAGGCGATGAGCAAGATCATCACGGCGAGTGAATAGTCACCCGCGTGCTCGACCAGCTCAGGCAGTGCATCCTGTCCAGAGAACAGCACCTGAGTGAAACTGCGTCCGGAAATGAGCTGGTACGCCATGGCTATGAGACCGATGAGCAGGCCAAGTGCCGCGGTGACCAACACCCGATTCAGATGCACGATCGGACGAAGCCACAGTCCGACCGAGCGAATCAACCACCCTAGAAGCGCGCCTGCCACCCCTATGGCCAACGCCCAGGCCAGAGTGGCCAAGGTGGGAGGCACGGCTGGCGGTACGGAGGTCAGCGCAAGCGAAAAGCTGCCGAGACCGGTCCAGTTGTCCAAACCGACGAAGACCAGCGCTCCAATGCCTGAGGCCAGCAGACCTGGCAGCGCGACCAGACTGAGCGTCATCCCGCTGACTCCTGCCACCTCCATGATCAGGAACGCAGCTAGCACAGGTGAGCCGAGCAGTGAGCTGATCGCCGCAAAGCTGCCAGCCGACGCCATCATCATCAGGGCCATCGGTGGCGCGTCCTTATTTGCAAGGCGTACCGTCAAAGCGGCAAGCCCGCCACCAATCGCGATCAGGGGGGCCTCCGGCCCGAGCACGGCGCCGAGGCTGAGTGTGGCCAAGGCAGCGAGAGTGATACCTGGGAGCTCGCGTCCAGTAGCCGCACCCCCCGTTTGAAAGCCAAAAGCGGGTGAGTGTCCTGCGTTGCCGGGGAGGTATCTGATGGTCAGCCCGACCAGCAGCCCGCACAACATTAACCAGGGCAGCGGCCACCATGGCGGTGCGGGCCCCCCGAGCATCTGATTCGGCAGATCAGTGAACAACAATCGCTGGATCCCCGCGACCAGTGCAAGGAACCCATAGGCGATGACTGAAATGGGAATACCCAGGATCGCCGCAAGCACAAGCGCTCCGATGTACCGCTTTGAGCGGATCACAGCGGCCGGGTCAATGGCAGGTGGGCCGGCAACGGGTGCCGTACCGGCCTCGTGGCTCGTTTTGGGGAGTGCACCACCCCTGGGAGTGTTCGAGTCAGCCATCGAATGCAGTCTCCCCCAACTCGGACGGATGAGGCGGCAACATGCCGGAGCATGCAGAGTCCGGGCGAACGCCAACTGGTTGATTGGACTTACGCCTGCCATCTCAGGATGGCAAAGGTGGCTCTTTTTGCCATGGCACACCCTCGTTATCCGTCTCAAGACGCGAAACAAGGCCGCCCCTGGCGAAGTGATCGTTTCCGTCAGTCCCGCACGACCCAACGATCAATCGGGTCCGCGCCAAAGGCACGTTAGCCCGTTTTGCTTCTCCGCCCGACCGAGTCATGCTTGCCCAGGCCGGACTCGTCAGAAGTGGCGCGCCTCCTGCCACTCGGTTGGTGGCTGGTATTCGACCGAGTGTTTTGTGGCCGCATCGACTTCTTCAGGCGTCAAGAGCACGAGTGTCCGTACGCTCGCGCCTCCCGCCTCGCTAACTGCAAGCGCGACAGCGGCAGCTCTCTCATTGTCAGGAAGATCGGCGACGGCGAAGGCGTCATGATCGCCGAAGGCGAAGTAAAAGTGCTCAAGCCGTCCTCCAACACTCTGGACGGCTCTAGCCACAGCTTCACGTCTGCCGCTTCCGCCTTGGCGTCGGAGACCCTTCACACCCTCCACCGTGTAGGACGCTTCGAATAAGAACCTCGGCATCACGCCTCCCTTCCTCCGGTCGTCGCCTTACCGTCTCACCCTCGTGGCTGGTTGATCAAGGTGTCAGGGAAGTCGTGGCCAATGAGGTCGACACCGCGGGAGATGCACACGCATCCGACGTGCCCCTTCTACCGAGCGGTGTATCCGCCGTCGACCGGCAGCGCGACGCCGGTGACGTAGGACGCTGCTGGGCTGCAGAGCCAGAGGACGGCGGCGGCTATCTCCTCGGGTCGACCGTATCGGGGGATGGCCGAGGCGGCGACTGCAGCCTCGGGATCCAGCTCGCCAGCGGCGGTCATGCTCTCGACCATGGGGGTGGCGATGGTGCCGGGGCAGACGGCGTTGATTCGCACTCCGCGCGGTCCGTACTCGATGGCTGCGGATTTGGTCAGTCCGATGACCCCGTGCTTGGTGGCGTGGTAGGACGCCCGTCCCGGGTTGCCGATGAGTCCCCCGATGGAGGAGCAGTTCACGATCGCGCCGCTTCCCTGCTGCCGCATCTGGGCGAGCTCGTGCTTCATCGACGCCCACACACCTCGCAGGTTCACCGCTGTCACGGCGTCGAAGCGGTCCGCAGGTTCGTCCGCCGCGTCGACGGTGGGGATCATGATGCCGGCGTTGTTGAACGCCATATCGAGCCTGCCGAAGCGGTCGACGGCAGCGCGCACCATGGCCTCCACCTGGGCCTCGTCGGTCACGTCACAGACCACGGCGAGCACTGTGTGCCCCTCCGACGCAAGCTCCTCGGTGACCTGCTGCACCAGTTCGGCGTTTCTGTCGGCGAGTACGGTGGCGGCGCCGCTCTCGGCGAAGGCGCGCGCGGTGGCAAGCCCCATCCCGGAGCTGGCGCCGGTCACGAGCGCGACCGTGCCCGCGAAGTCGTAGTGAACAGTCATCAGTCCTCCTGTGTCAGTCGAGTTGAGTCGTCTACCACGCGTATGCCTGCGGCGCGACGCCCGGTCCCGGCCAGATCTCATCGAGGCGCTGCAGGGTGGCGTAATCCAGCGTGATTTCGAGGGCGCGTGGGGCGGCGCCGACCTGCTCGACGGTGCGCGGGCCGATGATTGAGGCTGTGACCGCCGGCTGATGCAGCAGCCACGCCAGCGCGACGTTCGCGGGCTCCTCCCCAAGCTCCATGCACAGCGCCTCGTAGGCGTCGACCTGTGGTTGCAGCGCGGCGACACGGTCCTGGACGTGATCGTGATCTCGTCGTTCGCCGCTTTCTCCGTTGAGCACGCCGGCGAGCACGCCACCCGCGAGAGGACTCCACGGGATCAGGCCGATGCCGTGGTACCGCAGGGCGGGAATCACTTCCAGCTCGATCGCCCGAGTCATGAGGTTGTACAGGCTCTGTTCAGACACCAGACCGAGGAACTCGCGACGATCCGCGACGGCCTGCGCGACCGCGATGTCCCACCCGGCGAAGTTGCTGCTGCCGACGTAGGTGATCTTTCCCTCGCGGACGAGCTGCTCCATCGCCTGCCAGATCTCCTCCCACGGAGTGGTCCGGTCGACGTGATGCATCTGGTAGAGATCGATGTGGTCGGTGCCGAGCCGGCGCAGGCTCGCCACGCAGGCGCGCCGGATGTGGAACGCGGACAGCCGGCGGTCGTTGGGCCCGAGCCCCATCGGCTGGTAGACCTTGGTGGCGAGCACAATGTCGTTGCGACGGCCGGACTTGGCAAACCATCGCCCGATGATCTCCTCAGAGATCCCGTATCCCTGCGCCATGTCGGCTGCTTGCGGACCGCCGTACACATCGGCGGTGTCCACGAGATTGATACCGCGCTCGAGAGCTTCATCGAGAATGCGATGGCTGACCGACTCATCTGTCGTCATCCCGAAGTTCATGGTGCCCAGAGCAAGCCGGGACACCCGCAGCCCGCTACGGCCAAGGTTCGTGTACTCCATCGACATAAGCACCATCAAACGACGTGTCAGGGGCGCAGCAGGACCTTGATCGCGCGCCGCTCATCCATGGCCTGGTAGCCGGCGGCGGCCTGTTCCAGGGGTAGTTCGAGGTCGAAGACCTTGCCAGGATTGATCTTGCGGTTCCAGATCAGGTCGATCAGTTCGGGCAGGAAGCGGCGCACTGGAGCGGGGCCGCCGTGCAGGTGTACGTGGGAGAAGAACATCTCCTCCCCGGGCAGCTCGACGTCGTGTGCGACGCCGACGTAGCCGACGTGTCCTCCGGCGCGGGTAGAGCGGATGGACTGCATCATCGACTCCTGGGTGCCCACGGCCTCGATAACCGAGTGCGCGCCCAAACCGTTGGTAAGTTCCTTGATTTTGGCCACGCCCTCGTCGCCGCGCTCAGTAACGATGTCGGTGGCGCCGAACTCGCGGGCGAGCTGCTGCCGCGGCTGGTGGCGGCTCATGGCGATGATCCGCTCCGCACCGAGCTGCTTCGCGGCCAGCACACCTAGCAGACCGACCGCGCCATCACCGACCACGGCAACCGTCTTGCCGGGTCCGGCCTCAGCGGCGACAGCCCCGAACCAGCCAGTGCCCAGCACATCGGACAAAGCCAGAAAGCTCGGGATGAGGTCGTCGGCCGGGACATCGGGAGTGGCCACCAGGGTGCCGTCCGCCAGCGGAACCCGCATTCGCTCCGCCTGGGCGCCCTCCGACCCGATTCCTTCCCGGTTCACGCAGGAGCTCTGGTAGCCGGACCGGCAGATCTCACACGTGTTGTCGGAGGCGAAGAAGGAGCCGATCACGAACTGGCCGGGCTTGATCGTAGTGACCTCAGCGCCGACCTCCTCGACGATGCCGACGTACTCATGTCCCATCGGGGATGGTCCCTCGACCGGATCGACTCCTCGGTAAGGCCACAGGTCCGACCCGCAGATACAGGTTGCAGGCAGCCCGATGATCGCATCCGTCGGCTTCAGGATCTGCGGATCCGGGCGCTCCTCCACCCGGACATCACCAGGGGCGTACATCACAGCACCACGCACGACGATCTCCTTCAACTTTCATGGGCGACATCTATGAGGACCACAGCCCTGCCGGTCAAGCCATATCTCATCAGCCTGGGCGAGGGGTCGAGGCAGGGGGTGTTCCCGTCTCTAGAAAAGCCAATCTCCGCGCCGTGAGGGAGTCTCTGTTAATGGGTGTATTGATAGGGAATCACTGACCAGTCGGATCCTTATCTTTCGGCGTTGTCGGCCGCCGGCCCGGAGCTAGGGATGCCAGCTGCCCACGAGGCCAGCAGGCTCAGACGTTCGGCCGAAGGCGAGCCTGGCTCGGCGGTGTAGATGAGCATCGCCAAACCCGGATCGGCAGTGACCACGAGCTCCTCGTAGGCCAACACCAGCTCGCCCACCACAGGATGACGGAACCGCTTCGTGCCAGCCCCGTGGGTACGAACGTCATGGGCACCCCACAGGCGGCGGAACACATCGCTGCGGGTGGAGAGCTCTCCGACAAGATCCTGCATCGCACGGTCATGCGGATCCCGGCCGGCTTCGGCACGCATGACCGCCACGCACATCTCAGCGAACAGCTCCCAGTCAGGGTAGAAGTCGTGGGAGGAGGGATCGAGGAACTGAAACCGGGCCAAGTTGGCAGTGCGGCCACCGTCGCCGAGCATCGGCGCGTAGAAGGCGCGGCCGAGCGCATTGGTCGCCAGCAGATCCATCCGGGAGTTGCGGACGAATGCCACCCCCTCGGTGATTGCCTCCAGCGTCCACTGCAGCGCAGGCCGCCACGGCGCCTGCTTATCGGGCCGACGCCGGGCCCGCCGAGACAGCGTGACACCGTCGGCCGCGCGCGCCAGATCGAACAGGTACGCCCGCTCGGTATCGTCCAGCTTCAGTGCACGGGAGATCGCATCCAGCACCGACGACGACGCACCAGCAATATTGCCCCGCTCGATCCGGGAGTAGTACTCAACGCTGACACCGGCGAGAACCGCAACCTCGGCACGCCGCAGACCCGCCACCCTCCGGTTTACGCCGCCAGGTAGGCCAGCGTCCTCCGGGGTCAGCTTCGCCCGGCGCGACATCAAGAAGTCGCGGACCTCGGCCCGGTCGTCCATCCACCCGAGACTAGTGTCATAGCCGTCGGCGAGGAATGTCCTGTCAGTACACCCATTGCCAGAGCCGACTCGAATCCAGCTGCACTTGCCGCCAACTTGCTGAAGACCCCTTCGTCTATTCACCGAAAGGGTCTCTGATTGATATGACCTTAATTAGTCCTATTCAATTAGTCCTATTCCCAAAACACCTCCGGAGGTGTCAGAAGGGATCCATCCGATTCCTTCCAGGATCTGGCGTTGGCGCGCCGGCCGATGACGCCGAACAGTAGTCGGTCTCGCCACTGGCCCCGGACATAGATGTGGTCGCGAAGCACTCCCTCCTGGTGCATGCCGTTCTTTGTCAGGACCGCGACTGAGGCGCGATTCTCCGGATCACAGGTTGCGGAGATCTTGTGCAAGCCCAGTTCGCTGAAGCCAAAGGCGAGCAACCGGCGAGTGGCCTCGGTTGCATAACCATGCCCCCACCACTCATGTGCCAGAACATAACCAATCTCGCCTCGGCGGTGCTCACCGCTGACCACCCGCAGCTCGATCGACCCGATCAGCCTTTCTGCATCGGAGTGGACCACGGCGAACGCATAGCGCCGACGCGGAGAAACGTCGGTACTTGCTCTCGCTTCGCGCAGAAACGCCTGAGTCTGCTCTGGAGTGTTCGGGCCCCACTCCATATAGCTCACAACGGCGGGGTCGGTGGCGAAAGCATGCACCGCCTCGAAGTCGCCATGCTCGAAATCACGCAAGCGTAACCGGGACGTCGTCAACTCCACAGACACCATGCTTCCGCACGGATTTCACACTCCGAATCCTCATCGGGAGAGAAGTCTGGCACCTCGTTGGGGGACGATGGCTACACAAGCTCACCGTCAC
>JBKPAB010000180.1:0-28162 GCA_046726195.1 Actinomycetota bacterium | reverse complement strand
CGTCGCAGAACATCGCTAGCAGGGCGTGAGCGTTCTCGGCTGGCGTATCACGGCCCCAGGTCATGGTGCCCAGCCCGAGCCGCGACACCCGCAGCCCACTGCACCCGACCTGCCGAGTTTCCATGTGGGAGACCCTAACTGCCTATCGGATCGCGCGCCGCCGTGCTGAGGAGGAGCGAGGGGACATGTTCTTCGTCCCGGAGCGACGACGAAGTAGGCGGCGACTAAGCGCGATCCGCGCGGAGCGAACGCCAGTGAGCGACGCAATCAAGCACGCCATTAGCGTGTCTGACATGCGTCTTGGGCTCAACCTCGGCTATCTGGTCGGATCAGACGATCCGCACGGGCAGCTGCGGCTGACTCAGCATGCCGAGTCCCTCGGCTTCGCAGTTGTGTGGGCGGCAGAGGCGTACGGCTCGGACAGTCCCACCGTTCTCGCCTGGCTCGCTGCGCAGACCTCGAGAATCGATGTGGGCTCCGCGGTCATGCAGATCCCGGCCCGAACTCCTGCGATGGCTGCGATGACTGCGGCAAGCCTTGACGTCCTGACCAGCGGTCGCTTTCGGCTGGGACTCGGTGTTTCGGGACCTCAGGTCTCCGAGGGTTGGCATGGCGTGAGGTTCGACAAACCGCTGAGCCGGACCCGGGAGTACCTCGCGGTGGTCAAAACAGCGCTCTCGCGCTCGACGGTTACCTTTCACGGCGAGCACTACCAGATCCCGTTGCCTGACAGCGCTGGCAAGCCGCTCAAGCTGACCATCTCACCGGTAAGCGAGCACATCTCGATCTATCTTGCGGCGATCGGGCCCAAGAATCTCGAGCTTGCTGGAGAACTCGCCGACGGCTGGCTGGCCATCTTCTACGCTCCGGGGTTTGCGCCGGAGCAGCTGGAGCGCGTGCGGTCCGGTCGCGCCCGGGCCGGCAAGAGCCTCGACGGTTTCGACATCGTCCCGAGTGTCCCGCTAGTTGTGGGTGCTGACCCCCGCGCCTGCGCCGATCAGGTCCGTGGCTATGCAGCCCTCTATATCGGTGGCATGGGCAGCCGCGAGCGGAACTTCTACAACGCGCTTGCGGTACGCATGGGGTTCGCCGAGGCCGCGGTAATGGTGCAGGACCTGTTCATGACCCGCCGGCAGCGCGACGCCATGGCCGTGGTTCCCTTCGACTTCATTGACCAGACATCCTTGCTCGGCGATCGGGACCGGATCGCCGAACGGTTCCAGATTCTGGCCGCTTCGGGCGTGACAACCTGTGCCTTGGCCCCACACGGCGACTCTGTCGATGAGAAGATCAACGCCCTTACTGTCGCCGCCGAAGCGCTGGAACGCTCAGGAGTCGGCTCATAAACGATCATCCACCTGGCCGATGTACGCGCGCCTCACATCGGGGCGAAGGGGCTCAAAACCCCGGTAAGTAGCAAGACGACCACAAGCGCCGCCAGTGCGATGCGATAGATCACGAACGGCAGGAACGTGTGGGTGCTGACGTAACGCAGCAACCAGGCGATCACGGCGTAACCAATGGCAAACGAGATCACGGTGGCCAGCGCGATCGGGCCCCAGGCCGGCGGCACCGGGTCGGATGAGACGTCGCCCAGCTTAAACAGCCCGGAGCCAACGACCGCTGGTATGGCCAGCAGAAACGAGTATTTGGCGGCCGCTACCCGCTGGTAGCCGAGCGCCAGCCCGCCTGCAATGGTCGCACCAGATCGGGAAACGCCAGGAATCAAGGCAAGTGACTGCACCAATCCGAGAAACAGACCGTGTCCCCAGGTGAGGGACTCCAGTGGTCGCGCATTCAGGGCCACGCGGTCGATCACCCCGATGATGATGCCGAAGCCCGCGAGCATCGCGGCCGTCGTCCAGAGGTTGCGCAGGCCGTGATCGATCGCGTCCTGGAATGTCACCCCTAGCACGATGATCGGGATCGATCCAATGATCACCAGCCAGCCCAGCCTGGCCTCGGGATCGTTGCGCGGCAGCCTACCGATCAGCGCCAGCGTCCAGTTTTTGATGATCAACCAGATGTCCTTGCGAAAATAGATGATCACGGCGCTCTCGGTGCCGAGCTGAGTGATCGCGGTGAAGGCCGATCCTGGGTCGTAGCCCCCGAAGGCCTGACCCACGATGGATTGGTGAGCGCTGGAGGAGATCGGGAGGAATTCCGTCAGGCCCTGCACGATGCCAAGCACCAGTGCTTCCAGCCAGCCCATCGATATCGCTCCTCGCCTCGTTACCTCGCTCGCGCGGGCACCGGTCCACGGTAGAGGTTGTGACAAGGCAACCCGGTCGCCAGTTCGTGGCCTGGGCGTGATCCATGCCACACGTCCTTGGTGCAGTCGCCGAGGCGAACCGACAGGCTAGCGGCGTGTAGAACTGTTGAGGTGACGATCCACCACAGCCACCCGTTTGCGGCGGGCGAGCAGGACCGGAAGCCGCTTCGCCGTTTCCGTGGCCGCATGGCGTCCCCAGTGAGCATCTGGGCAGCCGCTGCCGACGGCAAGCGGGCCGGCTGGACGCTTTCTTCGTTCCTGGTCGCCGACGGCGAGCCAGGAGAAGTCGTCGGGTTGATCGACGAGGAGTCTCCGCTGGCAGACGTGCTGGCCCACAGTCAGACGCTCACAGTGAACCTGCTGGGGTGGCAGCAGCGCGCCTTAGCCGATGCTTTCGCCGGCACGGCACCTGCGCCTGGTGGGCCCTTCACACTTGGCGCTTGGCAGAACACCGATTGGGGCCCAATACTGGATGGCTCCCTTGGCTGGATCGGCGCACGGCTCAAGCCGGGCTCTGATCATGCCGGCTGGGGTCTGCTGCTGCGAGCAGTCGTGGAGCGGGTCCAGATTCCATCCGATCTGGCCGACGACCTGCTGTGCTACGTACGCGGTCGGTACCGCTCGATCACTCTGTAGCCTCGGCGCCATGACCACGGTCCTGCTGATCCGCCACGGCCGAACCCAGGCGAATACGGCCGGGATACTTGCCGGCCGTTCGCCAGGGGTCGGGCTGGATGCGATCGGCGAGCAGCAGGCTGCCGAGCTCGCCACACGCTTATCAGGCGTGCAGCTGCGAGCCATCGTCACCTCACCGTTGCGTCGCTGCCGGCAGACGGCTCAGGCGCTGCTGTCAGCCCAGTCCGACAGCTGTGTCCTGGCCGTGGAGCAGGGCCTGGTGGAGTGTGGGTACGGAGAATGGACCGGCAAGTCGGTGCGTGAACTCAGCAAGGACAAACTGTGGGGTGCAGTGGAGCAGCAACCCTCGGCCGTACGTTTTCCCGGCGGCGAATCAATGTCGGAGATGTCTGCGCGGGCAATCGGGGCTGTGCGCGGCTGGAACGCGCGAATAGAGGCCGAGCATGGACCTCAGGCTATTTGGGCTGCGGTCTCGCACGGAGACCTGATCAAAGCAATCTTGGCCGACGCGCTCGGGATGCACCTGGACAGTTTCCAACGGATTATCGTCGACCCTGGATCCATCTCGATCGTTCGCTACACCGCGGCCCGCCCCTACCTGATCACCGCCAACTCCACGACGGTCGATCTGGCGGCCTTCTTGGCGCCGCCACGGCCGAAGGCGCGCAGCCGCCGGCGCAAGACATCGAACGAGGTAGCGGTGGGAGGCGGGCTGGGCGCGAACGGTGTGGCCGACGATGCGTCCTAGCGGGGATCTTGGTACGCCGAATCCTTCCTAGCGTATTGAGCAACTGACTTACCCTGTTACGCATGGCGATTCTGGTGCACCGTTATGACGCGCCCGATCGGTTCGTTGCAGGCACGGTTGGTCAGCCGGGAGAACGGACGTTCTTCCTGCAGGCGCGAGAAGGAAATCGCATTACCAGCGTCGTGTGCGAGAAGCAGCAGGTCTCGGTGTTGGCCGAACACCTGGATCACGTGCTCGACGAAGTGCGGCGGCGCAGTGCGGGCGAGGTGAACGTTCCGCCTGCTTCATCCCAGCCGCGCGACACCGATCCGTTGGATGCCCCGATCAATGAGGAATTTCGGGTTGGCACGATGACCATCGCCTGGGATCCGAGCATCGACCGCATCGTCATCGAGTTGTTCTCCAACGTCGATGTCGAGGAGGAAGAGCAAACCGTGGCACCGCCAGCCCCAGCCGCCCAGGAGCCTGACGAAATCGAGGCCGACGAGGTCTTTGTGGTCAAGATCACCGCGTCGTACGCGAGGGATTTCGTCGCCCGGGCTCAAGCCCTGGTTGCTGCTGGCCGACCATCTTGTCCGTTCTGCCTGCAGCCGATCGACCCGCATGGGCACATCTGTCCACGGGCCAATGGCTACCGCTTGCCGCTGGTCGACTGATTCCGCGGTGACTGTTGATCTTGACCGGCTGAACGACGGTGACGCTCGGCCACCCCATCCCGCACTGACAGCAGAGCTGAGCCAAGCGGAACTGAAGATCACCGGCCGGCTTTTTCATGCGTCAAACGCCACGTACCTGGCGGAGTTGCGGCTCGGCGATAAGCCGGTCGAGTGTGTCTACAAGCCGCTGCAGGGGGAGCGGCCGCTCTGGGACTTCCCGCACCGCACCCTCGGGCTGCGGGAGGTTGCCGCGTACGAGGTCTCCCGAATCGGAGGTTTTGATTGCGTGCCAGTCACGGTGTTGATGGAGGGACCGTACGGACCAGGGTCGCTTCAGGTCTGGGTTGAGGCCGACGAAGCCGCCACCAACAAGCTTGTTGATCTTGTCCCAAGCTCGGCGCTCCCAAAGCATGGCTGGTTTGCCTCGGTGGAGGGTTTTGACGGCGATGATCGTCCGGTGTCAGTGATCCACGCCGATGTCGCCGATCTCCGCCTACTCGCGGTGTTTGACGTGTTGATCAACAACGCCGATCGCAAAGGTGGCCACATCCTCGGTAGCGGTGGCCGGGTTTTCGGAGTTGATCATGGAGTGAGCTTCCATACTGATCACAAGCTGCGCACCCTGCTCTGGGGATGGGCAGGCTGTGAGCTCAATGGGCGGGAGCTGGCCTCAGTTCGCAAGGCTCGCGATGAGGCGCCCGACCAGCTCGGCGAGCTGCTCAGTGACCGCGAGATTGCAGCGCTGGTGCGCCGTGCGGACTGGCTACTCACCCGGCGGCGGATGCCACGGCCCCGGGGCGAGTTGCCCTCGATCCCGTGGCCGCCGTTTTGAGGGTGCGCCGAAGCCCCGCCGGATAGTGTGGCGCCATGCAGGCTTGGAGTTCCCGTCCGGTGCCCCGGCTTCCGCCGGCAACGGCACTCCATCCGCTGCAAGCATTCGACTCCGCAGAGCGGCAGTTGGTACCAGTCGGCCCTGACACCGGTACGGCACGCATCTACGTCTGCGGAATCACTCCGTATGACGCAACTCATATCGGCCACGCCAACACCTACATCGCCTTCGACCTGCTCAATCGTGTCTGGCGTGATCGCGGCCTCGACGTGAACCACGTCCAAAACGTGACCGATATTGACGAGCCACTGTTACAGCGTGCAGCCGAAGCCGGCATCGAGTGGGCGACCCTCGCGGAGCAGCAGACTCAGCTCTTTGGAGAGGACATGGCGGCACTGAACGTGCTGCCCCCAAGGCACTATGTGGGTGCAATCGAGTCGATGTCCTTGATCGTGGACTTGATTGATCAACTGCGGCGGCGCCAGGCCGTTTATTCAGTGGACGACAACGAGTTCGAGGACCTGTACTTCGCGCAGGCAAGTGATGAAGAGTTTGGATCGCTCGCCCGCCTCTCGGAGCAGGAGGCCATAGCGCTCTTCGCCGAGCGCGGTGGCGACCCGGATCGGCCGGGCAAGAAGGCTCCACTCGACTCCCTGGTATGGCGCCATGCGCGGGAGGGGGAGCCGAGCTGGCAGTCGGCGCTCGGCGCGGGCCGACCCGGATGGCACATAGAGTGCACAGCTATCACCCTTGATCGTCTCGGGCCCGGCTTTGATGTTCTGGCTGGGGGCACTGACTTGATCTTTCCGCACCACGAGATGTGTGCAGCTCAGGGTCGAGTCGCCACCGACCAACCGTTCGCCAAGGCGTACCTGCACAGCGGCATGGTTGGCCTGGACGGCGAGAAGATGTCGAAGTCGAAGGGCAACCTGGTGTTCGTCTCCTCATTGCGTGCATCTGGCGTAGACCCCATGGCCATCCGGCTTGCTTTGCTCGCGCACCACTACCGCGACGATTGGGAATGGAGCGATGAGCTGCTGTCCTCCGCACAGGGGCGCCTCGCCCGGTGGCGTGAAGCAGTCCGCCTGGCTGCTGGCCTGAACGCCGACGAGGTGCTGTTCCAACTGCGCGCCGCCCTCGCCCAGGACCTGGATGCACCCTCTGCTCTCGCCGCTGTGGACGCGTGGGCCGGAGCGTCGGCCGCCATCGATAGTGATGACGCTGAAGCGCCGCCACTGGTCGCCCGCGCCTGCGAGGCCCTGCTCGGCGTAGTCCTGTAACTACTCGACTTGTCGGCGTCCACGGTCGCTGGGGCAACCACTCATGCTGACAAGTCGGAGTACAGTGAGCGCGACGAGTTGAGAACTCGCGCGTGTACCGGGGTCGGTGCAAGTCCGAACCGGCGGTAACAGTCCGCGACCCCTCCGCCTCCAGCGGTGGGTGGATGTGGTGAAACTCCACAACCGACGGTGAAAGTCCGGATGGGAGGTCCACGCGAGCGCATCATCGTCGTGTAGTGCTATGCGACGGTATGTGTTTCCTCCACCCCGGCATTCGTGCGACCGGATGAGTGGAGGATCAAATGGATCTCCAAGAAGTACTCCTGCGGTTGCTGAAGGCCGAGCTCCATGTCGGTTCGAGCGTCATTCTGTGGCGGGAGATCATCGGCAATGGATTCGGTTTGGCAAGCGCCCTGCTGGGCATGCGGCGCAAGGTCGCAGCATGGCCTGTTGGCATTGTGGGCAACGTCTTGTTGTTCACAGTCTTCGTCGGCACCGCCATCGGCGGCCCGTTCGACACTCCCCAGAAGCTCGACCTGTGGGGGCAGGCGAGCCGCCAGATCTTCTTCATCATTGTCAGCGTGTACGGCTGGGTGCGCTGGTATCAGTACCGGAAGTCGCACGCTGCGGAGGGTGTCGGAGTACGCCCGCGGTGGGCCGGCGCGAGTGGGCGCCTACAGCTGCTACTTGGTGCCGTGGCTCTCACCACGATCTTCTATTTCGCGCTGAAGGCGCTGGGGTCTTGGGGTCCGCTCGCCGATGCCTGGATCTTGACCGGCTCGATCCTGGCGACGTACGGCATGGCTCGTGGTTGGGTCGAGTTCTGGCTGATCTGGATTGCGGTTGACGCCGTCGGCGTTCCACTGCTCCTTATCGCCGGGTACTACCCGTCGGCAATCATGTACATCGTCTATGGCGGGTTCTGTGTCGTCGGCTTTGTGGCGTGGCTACGGATCGAACGTCGGGAGCGAGCTGAAGCGCCTCCTGGAGTCACCTCGCCAGCGGTGGAAACCGTCGGCTGAGGTCACGGTCGTTCACTAGGCTGGCCGGCGTGCCGGCCGCCAAGTCCTTCGACAGCCTTTTTGCTGAGCTGTCTGCCAAGGTTGAAAGTCGCGACCAGAACTCCTCGACGGTTGCCCGAGTCGACGCCGGCATACACGAGATCGGCAAGAAGATCGTCGAGGAGGCAGCCGAGGTGTGGATGGCCGCCGAATTTCAGTCCAAGGAACAGGCCGCCGAGGAGATCAGCCAGCTGCTCTACCACATCCAGGTGTTGATGCTGGCCCTTGATCTTGACCTCGGAGATATCTACAGCCGCTTGTGAGGGCCCACTTAGGATGAGGGCCGTGAATTCGACCCTGCCTGGCATGGAGAAGCCACTGATCAAGGTGGCCGTACCCAATAAGGGTTCCTTGTCCGAGCCCGCCTCCGAGATGCTGCGGGAGGCTGGTTACGCTCAGCGCTCGGATGGGGAGCTGGCGCTGCTCGACGAAGTTAATGGCGTCGAGTTCTTCTACTTGCGCCCGCGAGACATCGCCGTCTATGTCGGCGAGGGAACCCTCGACGTCGGCATTACCGGCCGGGACATGCTGCTGGACTCCCGTGCGCACGCAATCGAGGTGCTACCGCTGGGATTCGGCCGCAGCCAGTTCCGATTCGCAGCGCCGCAAGGCAGCAAGATGTCGGTGGAGCAGTTGCATGATCTTCGGCTGGCTACGTCGTACCCGGGGCTGGTCGAGTCTTATCTCAACGATCTTGGGGTAATGACGCGTCTCATTGCTTTGGATGGTGCCGTGGAAACTGCCATCCGGCTCGGGGTGGCCGATGTTATAGCGGATGTGGTGGAAACCGGCACCACTCTGCGGGAAGCCGGGCTGGAGCTGTTCGGCGATCCGATCTTGCGCTCCGAAGCGATCTTGATCCGCCGTGCGGGCGCGGAGCCGCCGTCCGGCCTGGACCAGCTGGAGCGCCGGTTGAACGGGGTTTTGGTCGCCCGCAACTACGTGATGATGGACTACGACGTCACCGACGCCCTTGTCGAGGATGCCTGTGCGATCACGCCAGGTTTGGAGTCACCTACGGTGTCTCCGTTGGCGAAGGAAGGTTGGCGGGCTGTTCGCGCCATGGTGCCGCGAGCGGATGCGCAGCAGATCATGGATGACCTGTGGGCGTTGGGCGCGAGGGCGATTCTCGTCACGGACATCGCCGCATGCCGCATCTAGTGTCGTGACCTGTGGCTGAGGAGGATCTCGATCACAGCGTCTATGTAGCCCGTCCCCATCGGGTGCGGATGATCGTGATCATCGCCACGGTCGCCCTCTGCGCTCTCACAGCCATTGGCTGGCTCCTCATGCCGGCTGAGATTCGCGCGCTCTTCACGCTGTCGCAGCTGTTGACGCTTCTTGCTGTCCTGGGATTCCTCGTCGCGGTGATGGTGGCGCTGGCGAGCAGCTACGTCCGCGCGGATGCGACCGGTCTACGGATTCGTAACGGTCTGCGGGTACACGCAGTGCCGTGGGAGCGGGTCCACAAGATCATCCTGCGCCCAGGTGATCCATGGGCGTTGCTGTTGCTCAAGCCTGCCGACGGCCGCCCTTTCGAGGCTGATCTCGAAGCAGATAAGCGGCAAATGATGGGCATCCAGACAGTCGACGGCCACCTCGCGACAGAAGCCGTGAACGAGCTCCGAGTACGCCACCGCCGTTTCCTCGCGGCTCCTTAACGCCGAGTCGTCAGAAGCTGGTTGAGCTATACCTCAACCAGCTTCTGACAACTCGGGGTCATTCGATGCCGCGGGACTTCAGGAGGGCCTCGATCTCGGCCATCTCCTCATCGACTGGCGGCTGGCTGCGGCTTGCTTTGCCAGTTGCTTTCTTGGCGGGCAGTGCCTTGGCTGTTGACTGGGCATCGGCGGCTTTGCTTTGACGAGTCGCGTACCGCCGGGCGATCACGCCGCCCACTACCCAGAGCACAATGCAAAGGCCGAGCAATGACAGGCCGAACCAGACGGCGGGCGACAAGATGATCTTGGACGCCCAGGTCCCGAATGCGACGATGGCATTCCAGAGCAACCTGAGAAGGCCACTGAAATAGAGGGCGATCGGCGCCAGCGCCAAGCCGATGCCTTGAATGACCCGGCCTTTGTTGCCTCGTCGCCAGGCAACTCCAGTGGCAATAACCCCAAGCAGTGTGAGCCCAACGCAGAGCGGGAGCAATACGGTGTCAACAGCAGGCATTCTCCCAATGTGCCACGCTCGACGGTCGGTGGCGATGGGGGAGAGCACCCGGGCGCCCCGGACTTGTGCGAAGAGAGGTGGAGGCGTGGATCACCAGCGGCGGCTGACAGCCTCCCCGTTTCCCGGTGACACTGGTGCAGCATCTCCTGAGACTCGTCGCCTGATGGCCACGGCGGCCACCGAAGCCACTCCCCACGCCTACCTCAGGGCCGTTGCGGCGATCTGTGGTGACCGACTGCTGGTACCGGTCGTCGCCACCGCAACCCGCCTTGGAGAGACAGTCGCTGGGCTCGCGTCGGACAAGGAAGCGGAGATGTCGGTGGTGTCACTCCAAGCCCAAGACGGGCGCCGGGCGCTGCTGGCCTTTACCGGTCTGGATGCACTCCACAGCTGGCAGCCCGATGCCCGGCCTGTACCTGTCACGGTGGACGTCGCTGCACAGGCCGCCAGGAGCGAGGATTGGACCGCCGTACTCATCGACGTGGCAGGCCCACACACGCTCGTACTCGAAGGCGACATCCTGGCAGAACTGGCATCTGGCCATCGGCTGGTCGAGTTAGCCGTCGGCGAATTCGGCTGGATCCTTCCGGCCCGCGATTGATCCCGTCTTACCGCTCGCCGGCGAACTCTGCTCTCGTCAACATCCCACGCTGCGTGGGATATTCACGCTGGGCATGGCGTGCATGCCATGCACAGCGCAAGCAACCTGGGTACAGCTCGTCGTGCCGGCGCGACGGCGGTGTCGATCTGCTAGTGCTCGCAGTTTGCTGGGAAACGTACGCCTCAGGGCCCAGATCGGCTCGTCTCCGCACCTTTGGTGGGAAACGTACGCCTCAAGAGCCCAGATCCGCTCGTCTCCGCACATTTGGTGGGAGCCACAGGCGTTACCGGGGACGGCTGGGCAGACGTGAAAATGGTGGTCGGCGTGCAGTGGCACATGCTGTACCTAGCTTCCTCACGCTGTACATGGCATGCACGCCATGTACAGCGTCAATAACCCACGCTGCGTGGGTTATTGACACGTTCGCATCAGGCTGTGGTCGGGGGATTTTCAAGTCAACCTCGAGGTCCCGTGAGGACGGCTAAGGGCAGTGAAAATGGTGGTCGGTGCAGCTGGCAGGCGCTGGCGCCCGAGCTTCTGCGTCTCTCCGCACAAGTCCACGAATGCGGGGGGTCTTGAGCTGCGTTCCTGGCCGTGTGCGGAGAAACGCCACCCCCCGGCCGGGTTATTTCAGGTCAACGTACGGGTCAAGTGCCCAGGGCGGCTCGTCCCCGCGCGTCGGACCCTGAATCCGGCCATGATCAGGGAATACGCGTATGCGGCAGCGTGTTGGACGCAGAGTCGAGGTGGCGCTTGTGTGGCCGATCCGCCCCACGGTGATATCTTGACTGCGACCGATTCAGTTGTGCACTGAATCCGCAAGTGGAGACCTGATCTCCCACCCGTACAGCGTCAGCCAAAGACAGTTGCCGGGTCGGTCTGCGAGGACTGCAATCGCTGTCCTCGCGGGTTTCGGGGTCTTCGCGTGCGCGGAGACCCTTCTCGTTCGGGTCGCCGCACACGGATTCGGTGCTGCCTGGTTGGTCAACCACCTACAACCAACTGGAGGACATATCAGCACCGAACCGCGAATCAACGATCGAATTCGCGTACCCGAGGTCCGGCTTGTCGGACCGGCCGGGGAGCAAGTCGGCATCGTACGTATTGAGGACGCACTGCGCCTAGCGCGAGAGGCCGAGCTGGACTTGGTGGAAGTTGCGCCGATGGCGCGACCACCGGTCGCCAAGCTCATGGACTACGGCAAATTCAAGTACGAGAACGCCCAGAAGGCGCGTGAGAGCCGACGCCATCAAAGCAACACAGTGATCAAGGAAATGAAGCTTCGGCCGAAGATCGACACTCACGACTATGAGACCAAGAAGGGTCACGTCGTGCGTTTCTTGAAAGCGGGGGACAAAGTCAAGATCACGATCATGTTCCGAGGACGTGAGCAGTCGCGACCCGAGCTGGGCTACAACCTGTTGAAGAAGCTGGCCGCCGACGTCGACGAATACGGCTTCGTCGAGTCCTCGCCTAAGCAGGATGGACGGAACATGTTGATGGTCCTCGGTCCACTGAAGAAGAAGACCGAGGCCCGTGCTGAGATCAAGGCAGAGCGCGATCGCCGCGCTGCGGAACGGCTCGCTGACGCGGAGGCGGAGCGGAGCGAGCAGGCCGATCGCCGGGCGCAGGCTGCCGCTGAGCCTGCAACGAAGAAGCGTCGCGGACCGGCCGACAACCTCGATCCCGACATAGACCTGAGCTAGACGCGGATTGACAGCACTACGCAAAGAAGAAATGGATCACACATGCCAAAGATGAAGTCGCACTCGGGGGCCAAGAAGCGTTTCAGGTTTACCGGGACAGGCAAGCTCATGCATCGCAAGGCGGGCAAGATGCACCTAAACGAGCACAAGCCCAGCACGCGTACCCGACGTCTGGACGGCGACACCGAGGTGTCGCCTGCTGATGCTCCTAAGGCGAAGAAGTTGCTCGGCAGGAGTGCCTGAGCCCCACGCGATGAGCAGAGCAAGGGGGACGACCCCCTTGAACCCCCGAGGCGTGCAGGGGCACGCCCCAAGGATCTAAGGAGCATCAGCAATGGCACGCGTCAAGCGTTCTATTAATGCACAAAAGAAGCGTCGTGAAGTTCTCGCCCAGGCCGCCGGTTACCGCGGTCAGCGCTCTCGGCTGTACCGCAAAGCCAAGGAGCAGGTCACCCATTCGCTGGTGTATGCCTACCGTGACCGCCGAGCGCGCAAGGGCGATTTCCGTAAGTTGTGGATTCAGCGGATTAATGCCGCTGCCCGGGCGGAGGGCATGACTTACAACCGCTTCGTCTCCGGGCTCAAGGCCGGCGGAATCGAGGTTGATCGCAAGATCCTTGCTGATCTTGCGGTGAATGACCCGTCGGCGTTTGCCGCACTGGTTGAGGTGGCCAAGGCGAATGCGCCTGCCGCCGACGCGACGGCTGCCTGAGGAGCTTCCTGCCGCCTCGCAGGGGATGCTGCGAGCCGCTCGGAGGCTGTCGCGTCGAAAGCACCGCCAAGAGGCTCGGCGTTTTCTTGCCGAGGGGCGCCAGGCCATCTCTGAAGCACTGCGCCGGCCGGATGCGGTTATCGAGCTGATCGCGGCGGACGACAGCGTTGATCGTCACCGCGATTTGATCAATGCCGGGGACGACGCGGGGGTCCGGATTTCTGTCGCGCCTAGCCGCGCTGTCGCGGAGTTAGCCGCAACCGTGACACCGCAAGGACTCGTTGCGGTCTGCAAGATGATCGACGTTCCTACCGACGAGGCGCTTGCGGGTAAGCCTCGGCTGGTTGTGCTCTGTGATCAGGTCCGCGACCCAGGCAATCTCGGCACAGTCATCAGATGTGCCGATGCGTTTGGCGCTGACGCGGTGCTGGTCAGTCAGGATTCCGTCGATGTTTACAACGCCAAGACCGTACGCGCCACTGCCGGGAGTCTTTTTCATCTGCCGCTCGCGGTTGGCGTAAAGGTGGCTGCAGCCATCACCCGGGCGCGCGAATCAGGTCTGCAGATTTTCGGCACTGACGCCGCTGCACCCCACACGATCAATGATCTTGCTGAATCGGGCGAGCTGGCCGGACCCATTCTTTGGGTGATGGGCAATGAGGCGTGGGGCTTGCAGCCGCACCACAGCGCATTGGTGGACAGGCTGGTCGCGCTGCCGCTTTATGGGCGTGCCGAGAGCCTCAACCTCTCGACCGCCGCCGCCGTCTTCCTGTACGCCTCCGCCACTGCGCAACGAGTGAATGGGTCCACTCCCTAAACCCCGTGGTAGCGCTCGGGCATCCTTCCTAGACTGTCCCAGGCGCACCGTGCGTCACAGTCCATCCGCGAGGGGAGCCATGTCCGGCCCGAACGCCAGCTACGACCCTGTTCAGGTCACGCCGCTGAATGCCGAAAGCATTGACGCCATGGTGGCGCAGGCCCTGGCAGCGTTCGCGACTGCGACGTCGGTGGCAGAACTCAAGCAGGCCCGACTGGCACACGCTGGCGACCGCTCACCGATCGCCCTCGCCAACAAAGAGATCGGGGCATTGCCGCCGCATGCCCGGAAGGAGGCTGGCGTACGGGTAGGTCGGGCCCGCGGGACGATCAACGAGGCGCTGAGGGCGCGGGAGCAGCAGCTCAAGGCCGCCGAGGTAGCCCGAATTCTGGTGGAGGAGCGGGTTGATGTGACGCTCCCGGTCCAGACCCAGCCAGTGGGCGCCGTTCACCCAATCACGGCGCTGATGAACCTGATGGAGGATGTCTTCATCGCCATGGGCTGGGAGGTGGCTGAGGGGCCTGAGCTTGAGGCGGAGTGGATGAACTTTGACGCGCTGAACTTCATTCCCGATCATCCAGCCCGCACCATGCAGGACACACTTTTCGTCGAGCCGGAGGACGGCGGCCTCGTCTTGCGCACCCATACCTCACCAGTCCAGGTCCGGGCCCTTCTCACCCGGGACTTGCCGGTCTATGTGATCTGTCCGGGTAGGGTCTACCGCTCCGACGAGTACGACGCTACCCACCTACCGGTCTTCCACCAGATCGAGGGACTTGCTGTCGACAAGGGCATCACGCTGGGTCACCTGCGCGGCACGCTTGATCATTTCGCGCGGTCGATGTTCGGCGACGTGCGGACTCGTTTCCGACCCAATTACTTTCCCTTCACCGAGCCATCGGCCGAGGTCGACCTGCAATGCTTCGTCTGCCATGGGGCCTCGGTCGGTGATCCGGACAACCCGTGTCGTACCTGCAAGAGCGAAGGCTGGATCGAGTGGGGCGGCTGTGGAATCGTCAACCCGCGAGTCCTCCAGGCGTGTGGTGTGGACACTGATATCTACACCGGCTTCGCGTTCGGCATGGGGGTGGACCGCACCCTGATGTCGCGGAACAACGCCGAAGACATGCGCGACATGATCGAAGGCGACGTACGTTTCAGCCGCGCGCTTCTAGGCACCGCGCGATGAGGGCGCCGCTGAGCTGGCTGCGTGAGTACGCCGCGCTGCCTGATGATCTTGACGGTCGTACCCTCGCCGAGGCGCTGATCAGAGCAGGGCTTGAGGTCGAGACGGTCGACCAGGTCGGGGCCGAAATCACCGGTCCCCTGGTGATCGGCAAGGTGTTGTCCTACGAGGTCGAGGTCCACTCCAACGGCAAGTCGATCCGCTGGTGCCAGGTCGACGTCGGTCCGCACAACGACCATTCGGGCTCCCGCAGCGTCGTATGTGGTGCACACAACTTCGAGGTCGGCGACTCCGTCGTCGTTGCATTGCCTGGCACCGTGCTGCCCGGTGGCTTCGGCATCTCTGCCCGCAAGACGTACGGCCACGTCTCCGACGGAATGATCTGCTCCGCCCGGGAGCTCGGTCTCGGCGATGATCACACCGGAATCCTGGTCCTCCATCAGTCCGGCCTCACCCCAGGCAGCGACGCAGCGTCCCTCCTCCGGTTACGTGAGGAGGTGCTCGACATCGCCGTCACTCCGGACCGCGGCTACTGCCTCTCCATCCGTGGCATCGCGCGGGAGTCGGCCCAAGCCGTCGGTGTCGAGTTCACCGATCCGGTGGATCGTGTCGTGCCAGCCGAGACGAACAATGGTTATCCTGTGGAGCTCCAGTCGGACGCTTGTCCCCTGTTCGTCGCGCTCACCGTTACCGGTATCGATCCCGGACGGCCCAGCCCACGTTGGCTGGCCCGCCGGGTCCAGCTCGCCGGGATGCGCTCCATCTCCCTGGCAGTCGACATCACTAATTACGTGATGCTGGAGACCGGCCAGCCTATCCACGCCTACGATGCGGGACTCCTCGATGGCGCCATAGTGGTACGCAAGGCCGCCGAAGGCGAGAAGCTGACGACGCTCGACGACATCGTGCGCCCACTGCACCCGGACGATTTGTTGATCACCGACGCTTCCGGACCCACCGGACTCGCCGGCGTCATGGGCGGATCGACCACCGAACTTTCACTCAGCACCCGCAACGTAGTGATCGAGTCGGCTCACTTCGATGCCATGACGATTGCCCGCACTTCGCGACGTCAAAAGCTGTCATCCGAGGCGTCCCGGCGATTCGAACGCGGCGTTGATCCCG
This sequence comes from Actinomycetota bacterium, assembly GCA_046726195.1. GTDB lineage: Bacteria > Actinomycetota > Actinomycetes > Propionibacteriales > Propionibacteriaceae > Microlunatus. Next base: position 12,355 of record JBKPAB010000180.1, on the reverse strand, counting down.
AGGCGACGTACGCGGCGGCACATCGCGTCGCCCAACTCCTGGTTGAGCATGCGGGTGGCACCTTGCTGGCGGCGGAGACCGTACGCGGGACAGTCCCGGCGCGGCCGAGCACGACGATCGCCGACACCCTCCCAACGCAGATCCTCGGCACCGAAGTTGATCATGCAACTGTGGTTCGGCTGGTGCAGGCAATCGGCGCCACGGTCACCGACGGTGGTGACACGCTGACAATCACTCCGCCGAGCTGGCGGCCCGACCTGAAAGATCCCTACGACTACGTCGAAGAGGTAGGACGGCTGATCGGCTTCGACACGATCGAGCCAGTAATCCCGACCGCGCCGGTGGGTCGCGGGCTGACCCGCAGTCAGCGGACACGGCGCGCGATCAACGCCGCCCTGGCCGCTCGCGGATTCGTCGAGGTGTTGAGTTTCCCATTCATATCGGTGACCGACCTGGACGCCATGGGGGTGCCGGTCGACGACCAGCGTCGCCGGCTGAACAAGATCGTCAATCCATTGTCGGAAGCTAGTCCCTATCTGCGTACCTCGGTGCTGCCAGGGTTGTTTGCGGCGGTGGTCCGCAATCTCAGTCGCGGCAACGAGGACCTGGCCCTTTTCGAGGCGGGCTCGGTCTTCTTTGCCAACGATCCGCTGACGGCTGCACCACGACCGCCGGTGTCCCAGCGGCCGTCCGCCGAGGAGCTAGCCGAAATTGATCATGCGCTGGGTCGGCAGCCCCGACGTCTGGCAGCCGTGCTTACCGGACATTGGCAGCCGGACGGCTGGCAGGGCCCTGGGATTTCAGCCGGCTGGCAGCAGGCGATTGCATTCGTGGAGGCAGCCGCCGCTGCCATTGGATTGCGGCTGGCCCGCCGTGCGGCAGAGTACGCACCCTGGCATCCGGGCCGGTGTGCAGAGTTCTTGTTGCCGACCGGCGATGGCATCGGCTTCGCCGGCGAGCTACATCCGGAGGTCTGGTCGGCGTTTGGTTTGCCTGCCCGCACTGCTGCTGCCGAAATCGATCTCGATGCTCTGATCGCCGCAGCGCCCGTTACAGGCGACATACCGGTGATCTCCAGCTTCCCCGTTGCAAAAGAGGATGTCGCGCTGATCGTTGACGAAGACACGCCCGCGGCGGCGGTGGAACGGGCGCTGCGCGCGGGGGCCGGACCGTTATTGGAGTCAATCTCGCTGTTTGACGTCTACACCGGGCCCCAGGTCGGTAAGGGGAAGAAGTCCCTGGCGTACGCGCTGCGATTCCGGTCTCCGGACCGAACGCTGACCGACGCCGAGGCCGCCGAGGCGCGGGATGCTGCAGTGGCAGTGGCGGCTGAGCGCCTGGGGGCAGTCCAGCGCACTGTGTAGTCAGGCGCTTATGAGATCTGGCGGCCGCTCCCTTCACAGCAAGTGGTCAGAACCAACACAGGTCTGGCGACGATCTGTGTCGTTTCTGACCACTTCCGGAGGCAGGGCTCACTGCGCGTTCGGAACGCCGAGAAGTTCCTGGTCGCCCGGTCCTTGAGATGTTGAAATGCATGAAGTTGTCGAGAATGGCATACTCATGCGAGTGACTGTACGGGCTGCGGTGGCGGGCGCCACGGGTTATGCAGGCGGAGAGCTGCTCCGGCTGTTGCTCGCGCATCCCGACGTGGAAATCGGAGCGCTGACCGCCAGCGCCACCGCGGGAACCCTTCTCGGCCAACACCACCCACACCTGATACCTCTTGGGGACCGCCTCGTGGGTGAGACCGCTCCAAAGCTGCTCGCTGATCACGATGTGGTGTTCCTCGGGCTGCCCCACGGGGCTTCTGGTGAGGTGGCCGCTCAGCTCCATTCCGATACCTTGGTGATCGACTGCGGGGCTGACTTTCGACTGGAGCAGGCTGAGGCGTGGCATCGGTTCTACCAGTCAGCCCATGCTGGCACCTGGCCCTACGGGCTGCCGGAGCTGCCGGGTCAGCGGGACAAGTTGGCTGGAACGCGCGCGATCGCCGTCCCCGGGTGTTATCCAACGGCGGCGACCCTGGCGCTACTGCCGGCCATCACGTACGGCCTAACCACCGCTCGGGATGTTGTGATCGTGGCGGCCAGCGGTCCGTCCGGCGCCGGCCGCGCGCCTAAGCCGCATCTCCTGGGCGCCGAGCTCATGGGTTCGGCGAGTGCATACAGCGTGGGCGGCGTCCATCGTCACACCCCGGAGATACTGCAGAACCTTGCGACGTGCGGTGCCTCGAAGCCCTCGGTTTCGTTTACACCCGTGTTGGTTCCGATGTCTCGCGGCATCCTTGCGACCTGCACCACTCCACTCACGGAGCCCGGGATCTCAGATGATCAGGTTTACGCCGCGTACGCCGAGGCGTACGTCGATGAGCCTTTCGTCCACCTGCTGCCTCAGGGTCAGTGGCCGCAGACCAAATCCGTGTTGGGATCAAACGCCGTTCAGGTTCAGGTCGCCGTTGATCATGACGCAGGCCGATTGGTGGCGGTTGCCGCCTTGGACAACCTGACGAAAGGCACGGCGGGCGCCGCTGTCCAATGCATGAATCTGGCACTCGGCCTGCCCGAAACAACTGGCCTGACGACGATCGGGGTGGCCCCGTGAGCGTTACGACAGCCTCCGGATTCCTGGCCTGCGGATCGACGGCAGGTCTGAAGAGCAGCGGCGGCAAGGATCTGGCGCTGGTTGTCAACACCGGCCCGGACTACGCCGCAGCCGGCGCCTTCACGACCAACCGGGTTAAGGCCGCACCAGTGCTCTGGTCACAGCAGGTGTTGAGCGACGGCAAGCTGCGCGCGGTGATCTTGAACTCCGGTGGGGCGAACGCGTGTACCGGGCCGGAGGGCTTCGCTGACACGCATCGGACAGCCGAGCTGGTGGCGGATGCCTTGCGAAGGGCGGAGCAAGCCGAGATCGGCGCCATTGATATCGCCGTGTGCTCAACAGGTTTGATCGGAGTGCGGCTGCCGATGGACAAGCTGGCGCCAGCCATCGACGATCTTGTTCCGCTGCTCAGTCGTGGCGGCGCGCAGGCGGCGGCCGAGGCGATCTTGACGACCGACTCGGTGCCGAAACAGACCAGCTATGCCGACGAGGGTTGGTCGATCGGTGGCATGGCCAAGGGCGCCGGCATGCTGGCACCGGGCCTGGCGACAATGCTGGTCGTACTGACCACCGATGCCGTCATCGACTCTGACCTGCTCCATGATCAGCTCGCGGACGCGTGCTCGCACAGCTTCGAGCGGGTGGACAGTGACGGTTGCATGTCGACCAATGACACGGTGATCTTGATGAGCAGCGGCGCCTCCGGCGTCCGTCCGACACCTAGGGATTTCCAGGCCGCGCTTACCGAGACTTGTCATGATCTTGCATTGCAACTGTTGGCTGACGCCGAGGGGGCGGCGCACACGATTGCAATCCGAGTCGATCACGCAGCATCGGAGCAGGACGCGGTACAAGTCGGCCGAGCCATCGCCCGCAGCAACCTCTTCAAATGTGCTGTTTTCGGGCGGGATCCCAACTGGGGCAGGGTCCTGGCGGCCATAGGGACGACTACTGCCGACTTCGAACCGGACCGTATCGGCGTGGCGTTCAACGGTGTACAGGTGTGTCGCGACGGCTCTATCGGCGACCCGCGGGACCTCGTCGACCTGAGCGGGCATGATGTTCTCGTCGAGGTCGACCTACGTAACGGCAACCACTCCGCCACCATCTGGACCAACGATCTCACCTATGACTACGTCAAAGAGAACGCGGAGTACTCGACATGAGCTCCCAGTCGCCGCCGCAGCAACCTGAGACTCGGCCGCTTTCCTTGGTCGAGAAGGCATCAATTCTCACCGAAACCCTGCCTTGGCTTGAGACTTATGCCGGCAAGATCGTGGTGATCAAGTACGGCGGAAACGCCATGATCGACGACGACCTCAAGCGGGCATTCGCTCAAGACATCGTGTTCATGAAACGATGCGGCGTTCATCCGGTTGTGGTACACGGCGGTGGGCCGCAGATCTCGACGATGCTCTCAAGGCTGGGGATCGCTTCGGAGTTCCGCGGCGGCCTGCGGGTCACCACTTCGGAGGCCATGGAAGTCGTGCGTATGGTGCTGGTCGGTCAGGTCGGTAGGGACCTTGTCGGCCTGATCAACACCCACAGTACTGTCGCCGTGGGGCTGTCCGGGGAGGACGGTGGGCTCTTCACCGCGCAGCGGCGGGGCACCGTGGTCGACGGAGCGGAGGTCGATCTTGGCCTGGTCGGGGACGTGGTCTCGGTGCGTACCGAAGCCGTGGAAGGTCTGATCAGCTCCGGCAGCGTACCGGTGGTGGCCAGCATCGCACCCGATGTGAACGGTGTCGTGCACAACGTCAATGCCGACACGGCCGCCGCCGCGCTCGCTGTAGCGCTCAGGGCCGAGCGGCTGGTTGTGCTCACCGACGTGGCGGGACTCTACCGTGATTGGCCGAACAGCAACGAGGTGATCACCGAGCTGTCGGCTACCGAGCTGCGCAGCTTGCTGCCCAACCTGGAGTCCGGCATGGTGCCGAAAATGGAGGCCTGCCTGCGGGCTGTCGAGGGCGGCCTCACCCGAGCAACGGTGGTCGATGGCCGGGTGCCGCATGCACTGCTGCTGGAGATCTTCACCAATGTCGGTATCGGGACCATGGTGACCCAGGACGGACTGGTCCGGCTGGGCAGCCGCGTGTTCTCCCGGGACGAAGGCATCCCGCCACACGAACTTGACAACGGCGATTTTGGTGCAACGTCGATTAGCAAGGGGGGCGACCCCCTTGGACCCCCGCCGCGCGCACCCGAAGATGCGGGAGCGCGCGTGGGCGATTCCCTTGAACCTGAGCGAGGAGTACGGTCATGACCGCTGACACGATGACGCTGAGCCGCGAGTTGTCCGGCTTGACATCCTCAGCCGCGGTGCTCGACGCGTACGCGGAGTCTGTGATGAACACGTTCGGCATGCCGAAGCGCGTGTTCGTACGGGGTGAAGGCTGCTACCTCTGGGATGCCGAGGGACGGCGATATCTGGATCTGCTTTCGGGTCTGGCGGTGAATGCGCTCGGGCATGCTCATCCCAGGGTGCTGTCGGCGGTGACCGGTCAAATCGCCACTCTTGGCCATGTCTCGAACTTCTTCGCGACCCGGCCGCAGGTCGCGCTGGCTGCTCGGCTCAGCAGTATGGCCTGCGCGGAGGAGGCGCGGGTTTTTTTCACGAATTCCGGAACCGAAGCCAACGAGGCGGCCTTCAAGATCACTCGGATGACCGGACGCAACACGATCATCTCGACCGAAGGCGCGTTTCACGGGCGCTCAATGGGTGCACTCGCGCTGACTCACAATCCGAAGTACCGCACTCCTTTCGAGCCGCTGCCCGGCGAAGTCAACTTCGTCCCTTATGGCGACGCGGAGGCACTGGCTTCGGCACTCGATGAGACCGTGGCGGCAGTGGTGCTCGAGCCGATCCAGGGTGAGAACGGTGTTGTGGTTCCGCCCGACGGTTATCTTGCTCGGGCCCGGGAGCTCTGCGACCAGCAGGGCGCTTTGCTCTGGATGGACGAGGTGCAGACCGGCATGGGCCGCTGCGGCAGTTGGCTGGTCCATGTCGACGAGGGCGTGGCCGCCGACATCGTCACCGTTGCCAAGGGGTTGGGCAACGGATTTCCGGTTGGAGCCTGTATCGCGACCGGGCAGGTTTCCCGGCTGCTCGGTCCGGGCAGTCACGGCAGCACATTCGGGGGCAATCCTGTGGCGGCTATTGCCGGACTGGCTGTTATCGCAGTCATCGAGCGTGACGGACTTCTCGATCATGCAAGAAAGCTTGGTGATCATCTGTCGGCAACGATCATGGAGCAAGGTCATCCCTTGATCACCGGCGTACGCGGCCGCGGTCTGCTGCAAGCCGTGATCTTGGCTCAGCCGATCGCGGCAGCCGTGGTTGATGCTGCGCTCGCCGCCGGGTTTGTCATCAACGCTCCAAAGCCAGATGTGGTGCGGCTGGCGCCGGCGCTGATCGTCAGTTCCTCCCAGCTTGACAGCTTCGTCAGCGTGCTGCCATCCCTTCTCGATCAGGTTGTCGAGGAGTCATCATGAGGCACTTCCTGGCTGACGATGATCTCAGTGCAGCCGAGCAGCTTGCGATCTTGGATCTCGCCGACACGCTGAAAGCAGATCCGTACCGGCTGCGCCAGTTCGCTGGCCCGCGGACGGTCGCGGTGCTGTTCGACAAGCCATCAACGCGCACCCGGATCTCATTCGAAACTGCGATTGCTGAGCTGGGTGGCCACCCGATGATCATCGACGCAGCGCTGTCGCAGCTGGGCCGCGGTGAGTCGATCAGCGACACCGCCCGAGTGCTCGGCCGGCAGGTGGCTGCCATCGTGTGGCGCACTTCTGGGCAAGAACGGCTCCAGGAGATGGCCGATCATGCTGGTGTACCTGTGATCAATGGGCTCACTGACCAATACCACCCGTGCCAGGTGCTTGCGGATCTGCAAACGATCCGGCAGCACAAACAGCAATTGGCAGGCCTGACGCTGGCCTATGTCGGTGACGGCGGGAACAACATGGCACATTCGTACCTGCTTGGCGGCACCCTGGCAGGAATGCATGTCCGGATCGGTGCTCCGCCCGGCTTCCAGCCCGACCCTGCGGTCGTCACGCGCGCTCAAGACCTGGCAAGGAGCTCTGAAGGCAGCGCGGAGGTGTATGTGGAAGCCAAGGAAGCGGTGGCCGATGCGGACGTGGTTGCCACCGACACTTGGATCTCGATGGGTCAGGAAGGCTCCCGCGATGATCGCCAATCAATCTTCATCCCCTATGCGGTCACGTCAGCCCTGTTGGCGCTAGCTGATCGCGAGGCAATCGTGCTGCACTGCCTGCCTGCCTATCGCGGCATGGAGATCGAGGCTGCGGTGATCGACGGGCCGCAGTCGGCGGTGTGGGACGAGGCCGAGAACCGTAGACACGCGCAAAAGGCGCTGCTCGCCTTCCTCGATGAGCACGCACGGGTGAGTGGCTGATGACGACCTACTCCCGCTTGCCTCTCACCAAAGCCGCCCGGCACGCCAAGATCATCACCTTGCTGGAGCAGCACGAGATCCGTTCCCAGAGCGAGCTGGCCGAGCTGCTGGCCGACGATGGAGTCCATGTCAACCAGGGCACCCTGTCTCGTGATCTTGTCGAAATCGGGGCCCTGCGAGTGCGCGATTCCAGCGGGCATCTGGTCTACGCGGTGCCTGCCGAGGGTGGCGACCGAAAACCGCACGTCGGTGAGTTCGCCAGCTTCGAGGGGCGGCTGGCGCGGTTGTGCGCGGAGATCTTGGTATCGGCCGAAGCCTCTGCCAACCTGGTCGTCCTCCGTACGCCGCCTGGCGCGGCCCAGTACTTCGCCGGCGCGATTGATCGGGTCGGCTGGGAATCGATCCTCGGCACCATCGCTGGTGACGACACCATTCTGCTGATCACCCGCAGTCCCAGTGGCGGCAGCGACCTCGCCGAACAGTTTTTGATCATGAGCCGAACCGGCAAGCCTGCCAACGGCTCAGCTGCTCCCCATCCCAACCACAGTGAGAAGGAAGTCCAATGAGTGATCGGCCCAAAAGTAATCGGATTGTGCTCGCGTATTCCGGCGGCCTCGACACGAGTGTCTGCATCGGCTGGCTGGCCGAGGAGTCCGGTCGGGAAGTAATAGCCGTGGCCGTCGACGTTGGCCAGGGCGGGGAGGACATGGACGTCATTCGCCAGCGTGCTCTGGATTGCGGGGCAGTCGAGGCGGTGATCGTCGATGCCAAGGATGAGTTCGCCGAGGACTTCTGCCGACCAGCTCTGCGGGCAAATGCGCTCTACATGGATCGCTATCCGTTAGTCAGCGCCCTGTCTCGTCCGCTGATCGCCCGGCATCTTGCCGATGCGGCCCGATCCCACGGCGCAACGATCGTTTCGCACGGCTGCACCGGCAAGGGCAATGATCAGGTGCGCTTCGAAGTCGGCATTGCCAACCTGGCTCCTGAGCTGAGCGTGATCGCTCCGGTCCGCGACTATGCGTGGACGCGCGAGAAGGCGATCGCATACGCCGAAGAAAAGGGCCTGCCCATCCAACAGAGCAAAGCCTCCCCATACTCGATCGACCAGAACGTGTGGGGGCGGGCCGTCGAAACCGGCTTCCTGGAGGACATCTGGAACGCACCGATCGAGGATGTTTACGCATACACCGCCAATCCTGCGATTCCCCGGGAGCCTGACGAGATCATGATCACCTTTGAGGCGGGCAACCCGATTGCGATCGACAATGAGAAGGTCTCGATGCTGCAGGCCATCCAGATCCTCAACGACCGCGCCGGCGCGCAGGGTGTTGGGCGGCTGGACATGGTGGAGGACCGGCTCGTCGGGATCAAGAGCCGTGAGGTCTATGAGGCGCCGGGCGCGATCGCCTTGATCACCGCTCACATGGAGCTGGAGAACGTGACGGTCGAGCGTGAGCTCGCCCGCTACAAGCGTGGTATCGACCAGCGCTGGGGAGAGCTGGTCTACGACGGGCAGTGGTATTCGCCGCTCAAGCGGGCGCTTGACTCCTTCATCGACGAGGCACAGCAACCCGTTAGCGGTGACGTCCGGATGATCTTGCATGCTGGAAAGGCCACGGTGACCGGCCGCCGCAGCGACACCAGCCTGTATGACTTCAGCCTTGCTACCTACGACGAAGGCGACAAGTTCGACCAGTCGCAAGCACGAGGGTTCATCGCGCTCTATGGGATGTCGAGCACGCTCGCGGCGCGCCGGGACGCCGCGCTGTCTTGACCCCTCCGCCGAAGCCCGCGGAGAGCGATCACAGCGGGCGGCTCTGGGGAGGCAGGTTTGAGACTGGCGCCGCCGAAGCCATGGCAACCCTGAGCCGCTCGACACATTTCGACTGGCGTCTTGCCCCCTACGACGTATCCGGGTCGCGGGCACACGCCAAGGCCTTGCACCGGGCTGGATTGCTGACCGATGACCAGCTCGCCGCAATGATCAAGGGCCTGGACACCCTGGCGTCAGAGCTCGCGGCGGGCACCTTTCAGCCCCGCCCGACGGATGAGGATGTGCATAGTGCCCTGGAGCGGCGGCTTGTTGAGCTTGTGGGTTCGCAGGTCGGGGGCCGATTACGCGCAGGGCGGTCTCGCAATGATCAGATCGCGACCTTGATCAGGATGTATCTGCGCGATGCGCTCCGGGAGGTTGTCGCCGGGCTTGGCGGCGTGATCGATGCATTGCACCAGCAGGCGCGTGATCATCTCGGTGTTGCAATGCCGGGCCGCACTCACCTCCAGCAGGCGCAACCAGTGCTGCTCTCGCACCACCTGCTGGCCCATGCGTGGCCGCAGCTGCGCAATTGTGATCGGATACGTGATCTTGACCGTCGCCTCGCGGTCAGTCCGTACGGCTCTGCCGCTCTGGCGGGAACCTCACTCGGCCTGGACCCAGAGGCCGTTGCGATTGAGCTCGGTTTCCGGACCAGCGTGGCCAATTCCATCGACGGCACGGCGTCACGCGATCTGGTGGCTGAGGCGGCCTACATCTGTGCTCAGATCGCTGTCGACCTCTCGCGCCTGAGCGAGGACGTGATCATCTGGGTGACCCAGGAGTTCGGATTCGCAACCTTGGCCGACGAGTGGTCTACGGGTTCAAGCATCATGCCGCAAAAGAAGAATCCCGATGTCGCCGAGCTGACTCGCGGCAAAGCCGGACGGTTGATCGGCAACCTCAGCGGGCTACTGGCGACCCTGAAGGGACTGCCGCTGGCGTACAACCGGGACCTGCAAGAGGACAAGGAGCCGATCTTCGATTCCATAGATCAATTGCTGATCCTGCTTCCCGCGATAGCCGGCATGGTCTCGACACTGACCTTCCATGCGGACCGGCTAGCTGAGCTGGCGCCAAAGGGGTTCTCACTGGCAACCGATATTGCCGATTGGCTGGTACGCCAGCAGGTCCCCTTCGCTGAGGCACACGAGATCGTCGGCGTTTGGGTACGCCGCTGCGAGAACGCTGGAATCGAGCTGACCGATCTCAGCGACGACGACCTGGCCAAGATCTCGCCTCATCTCACCGCCGATGTCAGATCAGTGCTGAGCGTCGCAGGCTCGATCAACAGCCGCTCTGGCCGCGGCGGCACTGCGCTGCCGCAGGTTCAGGAGCAGCTAGACGAGGTCAGTGCCGCGGTAGCTTCTCTGGACGAGTGGATAGCTAAAACCTCTCCGCAACAACCTTGAGGAAGCGGCCGCTGTCATAACTGAGAGCCTTGGATGCTGTCCACAGCTCGGTACCGGTGAGGCGCCCCATCCACAGTTCCTGGTCGGACCAGCACGCCGCACCACCGCGTCGACATACTCCAGGCAGCCGAGCTGAAGGAGCAGTCATGGGCGTTAACACCGACTATCTCGGGCACGTCGAGATCGTGCCCAACCTCAACCAGGCCGAGTACGACTACCTTCGCGCATTCGCCCGAAGTCGGCGAAGCTTTCGGCCTGAAGGCCCGTATGCCGTTCACCCTGAGGACCCCCATACGGGCAGTTCAGAGCGCGAGGTTGAGCTATATAACAAGATCGCGAAGGGCCAACCGGGCTACTGGTGTCATTGGGAGCCGTGTCCGCATGGTTGCTGTCTTGGCTGGAACGGGATGGAAAAGTTCTATGCCGGCCAAGCTTGGCTGCAATAACTCATCGACCACTTCTTGCGTCGCGGAGCACACGCAAAGGACAGCGGTGACCCGCAGTTCCGCGAGTTCACCTTTGATCACGAAATGAACGGAATCATTGTCGGTGAGCAAAAGGACAACCGGGAACTGTTCATTCTTCGTGTTGTCGCGAATGAGGTTGCAAAAGAAACCCTCCGCCGTGGTGATCCTGATCTGCCATGGGAGCCGGGCTACCTGGGCCTCGAGGATCGGCCTTGGCTGGCCGGCGAGCGGCCCTGGCGCTCGAGCCTAGATTGCCCGCCGCCCGAGCTCGAACTGGTACCACAGCCTCAGTCGACTCGGCGACGTCGAATTCGGAAGGCGTGATGGCGCTAACAGGTAGAAATGTGTGTAGTATGTGTGTATGGCGCGAATGAACATTTACCTGCCAGATGATCTCGCCGTCAAGGCACGCACCGCCGGGCTCAACATTTCGGCACTGGCCCGCGGCGCTGTCGAGGCGGAGCTTGCGCGCTCGTCGACAGACGAGTGGTTGGATCGCGTGTCGGCTCTTGCACCCACTTCGGTGAGTCATGACGAGGCAATGGAGGCGTTGGAGGCCGCACGGGAGGATTTCGGTGGCAGAGTCTGAGCCACTCGTGATCGACGCTTCTGTGGTGGTCGATCTCGTTGCGCGGACCCCCCGCGCAAGCGCTGTCGGCGCACGCCTTCGTGGATCCGTGTGGCACGCTCCGGCACACCTGGATGCCGAAGTCCTGTCCGCGCTGGGACGGCTAGAGCGCGCAGGCAAGCTCAACGCCGGCGAGGCCGCTGACAGTCTCCTGCTGCTTTCGGAGTTACCCATCAAACGACATCCGACGCCGCGTCTTCTGCTCGGCGCGTGGACTTTGCGTCATGTGGTGCGCCTTGTCGACGGTCTGTACGTGGAGTTGGCCCGACAGCTGGGCCTTCGACTGATCACCACAAATCAGCGTCTCGCCCGCGCTGCGCCGGTCGCCGAAGCGATCAACTAGTCCAGTGGCGCTACTGTGGTGCCCCGTGATCGACGTACTCAGCGAACTGAAGTGGCGTGGGTTGGTTGCCCATTCCACCAAGGAAGCTGCGCTCGCCGAACACCTGGCCAGTCCCGTCACCTTCTATGTCGGCTTCGACCCCACAGCCCCAAGCCTGCACTTCGGCAACCTGGTCCAGCTGATGGTGGCCCGGGCCCTGCAACGCGCCGGACATCACCCCTTGATCCTGGTTGGCGGGTCGACCGGGCTGATCGGCGACCCGAAAGAGACTGGCGAGCGCGTGCTGAACCCGAAGGAAACTGTGGCCAGTTGGGTGGAAAGTATCCGTCGCCAAGTCGAAAGGTTCCTCGACTTCTCCGGATCCAATCCGGCTCGAGTCGTCAACAATCTCGACTGGACCGGCCCCCTTCCCGTGCTCGACTTCCTACGCGATATCGGCAAACACTTCCCGATCAGCCGGATGCTGAATCGTGACGTGGTCCGGCAACGGCTGGAGGAGGGCATCTCCTACACCGAGTTCTCCTACGTTTTGCTGCAAGCGCTGGATTACCTCGAACTTCACCGCACGTACGGCTGCACACTGCAGTTCGGAGGCAGCGACCAGTGGGGGAACATCACCGCGGGCGTCGAACTGGTACGGCGGGCGGATGGGGCTCGGGTGCACGCT
>JBKPAB010000179.1:0-20318 GCA_046726195.1 Actinomycetota bacterium | reverse complement strand
GTACCTGGTGCTTGCAAATTACCCGGTCAGTCCCGGCGTAGGCGAGGAGTCGGTCGACGTCCGCTGGTTCGCTCATGATCAGCTGCCCGAGGTGGATCACTCCGTCGCCGCCCTTGTACGGGCTGCGCGCGTGCGGTTGGGCTGGTAGCGAGCATCAGCTCGCAGCGACTGAGGCCGGTCGTCCGGGCAAGACGCCCAGTTGCCGCATGAGGGCCATATCGTCGCGCACCCCCCAGTGCTCGGCGGCTTTGCCGTCTTTGAACCTCAGGATGTGGACGTAATCCTGAGCGAACTCGCGGTTGGTGGGCGGGATGCCCATCAAGTCGCCAGTGTGTCGAGCGTGAAGTGTGCAGTAGACAGCCACAACTTCGCCTTCCCCAATGACCTGATGGATCTCCCACCGCTGGTCGCTGAACACGCTTCTGAGCCAGAGCATCGTCTGCTGAGCGCCGGCAAGCCCCTGCGGCTCATTAGGGCGCGCGCCGTGATCGACCGAATCTTCGGCGATCACTTCCGCGAGATGTTCGACGTCACCACTGGGGAAGATCTCCTCCCAGATTCGGCGTGCCTTTGCCTTGAGTTCCTCGGTCATCTCTGAACCTCCTGCTAAGATTTTAGTGGAATGGTGCTTAATTAATGTCAGGAGTATTCCATCTAATGGCACAGATCGTCAAGCCCCGTCGGCAATACGACTCCAGGCGCCGTCGCGAGCAGGCGGCCCAGACGCGTCGTGACATAGAGGTCGCGGCGGACAAGCTGTTCCGTGAGCGCGGCTACGTCGGGACATCCATGCCGGCAATCGCCGCTGAGGCCGGCGTCGTCGTCGAGACGATCTATCGCGCGTTCGGGAGCAAGTCAGCGCTGTTCAAGGCCGTCATCGAGTCGGCGCTCGCCGGAGGCTCAAAGAGAGCCGAAACTCCACCTGCGGAGCGCCCGGCAATTCGGGCTGTCATCGAGGAGACCGATCCGCGTCGGAAGCTCGAGCTCTATGCAGCCACCCAGCCGGGAGTTCATGGCAGATCGGGCCCGCTGTATCGAGTGCTGGTCGCTGCTGCCGACAGTGACCCGGAATTGCGCGACGTATTGGACGCAATGGAGGCACGGCGCCTGCATGGGTTGGGAGGACTGGCTTCGCAGCTCGCGGAACGCCGTGCCTTGCGTTCAGATATGTCAGTCGAGAACGCACGGGACGTCATCTGGACCCTCTGCTCCACGTCCGTCCACGATCTCCTGGTTCGGCAACGCGGATGGAGCGCGGAGACCTATCAACACTGGCTCGCGGCTGCATTGCAGCGCCTACTGCTCGAGGAGGGGACTGATTCCCTGAAAAACTGACACTCGTTCCGCGTGCGGATGGCCTGGACGGCGTGTCGCAGGAACTGGCGTCAGATTTTGAGGGAATCCTCTTTCGCAAGCGTGACGGGGACGCCGTGGTAGTGCGCTGTGCCGATCAGGCGCTGATGAGGCGTCGGGCCAGCATCCGGTCTCCAGAGCCGGGTACGTAGCTCGGGCTCGCCGCCGGGTGGGCCATTCGGATCAAACTCCAAACTCACCTCAGCGAGTCGCCGCTGGGCACCGCTGCTCGAGAGAATCAATTCGACCGCTGCCAACTCATCGGCAGGCCAGTACATCTGGGTCATCGAATGCCAGACCACGGTGAGCGTTTGTGGTTCTGCGACCGTCAGCGCCCGCGGCAGCCACTGACTGGCAGAGGCCTTATCGACCCGCACCTGGTGTGACGCAGCGATCGCCAGGGCGGCCTCCAGACGCCTGTGGCGATCCAGGTCGAACGGCCAGACGAAGGAAGTCAGCAGCAGCCGTCCATCGGCGGTGGCGGCGTCCACGGGATTCAGATCACAGCCTGCCCGGGACACGATCTCGAACGGCATAACGCGGACCGGGCCCACGATTGCGTTGGTGAGCTGAACCTTCGAGTCGCGAGGGCCGTATCTCCAAGAGTCGCCGCGAAACGCGTATTGATCGAGCAGCAGGTTGAGCCCCGCGCTCGCTCCGAGCTCTAGCAGTTGGATGCTGTTGACGCCCGAAACGGCGACAAGATCGAACAGACCGGCGAGTAGCGTCGCGGATCGACCCACTTCGTTGGTCTGCGGCGCAACCGCGAGGGCAGCGTGAATTTCGTCGACATGCGCGGCGATCACCTCGCGCATAACCGGCCAGGATCGGGACGCTGGCTCGGTCCCTCCGAGGCACGGGTAGAACCGGACGAGCTCTGGAGCCTCGCCGGTCAAGACCAGCCGGAACACTCCGGCGAGCAGCCGAAGCTGGATCATTGCACCAGGTGGCGCGGTCTCATATCCCTGACATGCGATGCGGGTGGGGCCGCCGGCCTCCCAGTCCGCTGCCATCCCGCGCATGGCGTATCCGTAAAGGTGTTCGGCGTTGCCCGCGTGAGCGCGGAAGCGATCGGCCAGGGTCTCTGCAACGTCTCCGTGGGCCGTGGGAGCTGACCGCACGTCCATCAGAGCGGCCAGCGAGCGCCCTGCGAGCAGCGCCCGGGTCTCCTCCCACCCCTCTAGGCCGGGGTCAAGTTGAGCAACATTCGCCGGGGTTCGCAGTCGGTGCCAGGCGGGCGCGATTGTGTAACGGCTCCGGCGGGGAGCACTTGTGGTCAACAGCTCCACCGGATTGTGGCCCAGGTCGAACGCGTCATCGGGGATCCAATCCGCGAGCGGCAGCGATACTCCGATTGCGGCACAGCCATCCCCGCCTCGTTCCGGCGCTATCGCGATATCGGTCCTGTGAAGGACCTTGAACAACTTGGCCAGTACCAGCCCCGGCAAGTCAGGCACATCGGCAGGCACCACGACCAGTTCGTCGGCCTCACCAGCCAGCTGATGTGCGATTGTTGGGATCGTGATGTCGGCCGGCAAGTGCAGCGCTCCCGGCCAGAGCATCTCGGCAACCGAAGCGGGCCCCGCGATACCTGAGGTGACCCCGAAAAGGTCCGACACCACCTCGTAGCTGTCAAGCAGGCAGGCATCGGCAAAGGCCGCGGGATCAATGCCGTTTGGCGCGGCGCGTGAGGCGTCATATCGGGCCAACACGACTGCCATACGCCGACGATCCGCCAGCTCAGTCGGCATCGGTTACCTCGAGCTGGCGGCCTTGCCCTGCCAGATAACCCTCCAGGAAACCCTTCGCCTTCTCGGCTGCCGGATAGCGCCGGACGAGGCGCCAGAAACGATCGGAGTGGGTCGGCTCTACCAAGTGGGCTAGCTCGTGAAGAAGCACATAGTCAACGACCCAGGCGGGCATGGGCTGAAGGCGGTGAGACAGTCTGATGAGACCTGTGCTCGGCGTACACGAGGCCCAGCGGTGTTGTTGGTTGGTTACCCAAAAGACACCCGCGGGCTGTGGCATCTGGTCCAGAGCCGGCGCGAGGTAGGCCGCGGCTAGGTCGCGAGCACGGGTGGCAAGTGCCTCATCGCCACGCGGTGCTGTCGCCCGAGCCTCCCGAGCGAGGACCTTCTCGACCATGTCCCGCACAAAGGTCTGCTCGTCGGCCTTCGACATTCGCTGCGGGATGAGGACAACGATGGTGTCGCGTTCTCGGTACGCGGTCACGGTCCGGGTACGCCGGCTGCTCCGCCGTACCTCTACCCGCGGGCCGGAATCAGGGCCCGCCGGATGTGGAACCTCGCTGCTGCCTTCCCGCCGATTTCGGCCGGTCTGCTTCCGCTTCGGCCGTGGCTCCGGAAGTGGAAGTCGTGGCTGACTCACGATGTCTTTCCTTGCATGGCAGGAGCCAACCTACCTGCCAGTCAGCGGCGGCAGCCTGCGAACCGCGCGACGGCACGAACTCTGCACAGGCCGGAGGGCGACGAAGCCTAAAGCAGCACTTGAGAGTGGCACATAAATAGCTAGGCAAAGTAGATCAGACCACTTGCTTGACAGGTTTCCACATGGGGTCCGCCGTGACACGATCCGATCACCATCGCGGTCCACAAGGCATTCGGTTGCAGTGCACACCGTTTCCACACAGTTGTCCACATTCAGTGGAAACCGAACTTGTCAGAACCGTTTGACGGCCGCAGGTGCTGCGGATAGCGTTCCGAGCACGAAACCTCCAGATGGTCGGCACGCTTGCAGGGGAAGGCTAGCGATCCCGATGTCCCTGGAGGTTTCGTCCTTTTCTGCATGGCCCACGAGTGCTCCCTGCCGCTCGCGTAAAGTATCCGGCGTCCAAGCGGTATGCGTTTGTCGCGATTAACGGCCGCCATCATCTGTGGCCCTTAGACAGTCGATGACGCAACGCGAGGTCCCGCGACTGTGACCAGTGTGCGGACCAAGATCGAACAAGGAGAAGTCATGGCGGAGACGTACAGCGGCGAGTTTTACTGCGTGAAATGCAAGGCAAAGCGGGAAGCCTCGGGCGAAGTGCACGTCAACGACAAGGGCACGCGGATGGCCAAGGCTGTGTGTCCCGTGTGCGGCACGAACCTCAACCGCATTCTCGGCAGGGCTTAGCACACAGCTACACAGCGCAACCGATCAGGGACGACCGCCTGCGGCCGTCCCTGAATCGTGTCCGAGCCAGAAGCGTGTGACGAATTCCCTTTTTCGCTGTGGATAGTGCGTCAGCACCGGCGAGCTGCCCACAA
This sequence comes from Actinomycetota bacterium, assembly GCA_046726195.1. Lineage (GTDB taxonomy): Bacteria > Actinomycetota > Actinomycetes > Propionibacteriales > Propionibacteriaceae > Microlunatus. The sequence continues at coordinate 15,696 of JBKPAB010000179.1, read as the reverse complement.
ACTGGCCCGGTGAACTCATCCCGATCCCGAGCTAAGCCGGATCTGCCCGAACATCCGCGACTCGTGCCATATGCACCGGTCATACAACGCGCAACCGACGAGCTCCAGGTAGGTGTCGATCCCGACGCCGCCTTGGTCTTCCGCGGTCAGGGCTTCGGCACGTTGCTGGCTTCGCTAGACGGCTCGCAGCCGGCCACCGCTGTGCGTCGCGCCGCGCAAGCCGCTGGACTTACGACTGCCCAGGCGAAGGGAGCATTGGAGGCGCTCGCCGCGGCTGGCCTGCTCGCCGAGCGTGGCGCGGCAACCTATTCGGAGTCCTTGGCTCCGCTGGAGGTACGACTGGTTGGAGCGGGACCCATCGGATATCAACTCGCCCGCCTACTGGTGACCAGCGGACTTGGCACCTTGTACGTCTACGACGACGAGCCGCCCGATCATGCCTTATACCCCATGGCAGGTGTGCTGGCCTCACGGGCAGAGGCCCTGCGCTCGGCACTAGGCGATGCCGGCACCCGGATCTCCCGGCTGAGCCATTGGTCCAAGCCAGATGCAGTGCAGCCGGATCTCACCATCGTTGCCTGTGAGCGACCCGAACCCGATCGGGTGATCACCGATCACCTCGTGCGCATCGACCAGCCACATCTGGTAGTGCGCTGCTGGGGAAGAGGCGTAAGCGTCGGCCCGCTGGTCGTTGCCGGCCAAACCTCGTGCCTGCGCTGCGCGGATCTGGCGCGCAGCACAGCAGATCCGCACTGGCCAGCCGTACTTAGACAACTCTCGCGTATGCACATTGCCTCGCCGCCGAGCTTGCTTGCTTGGGCCTCCTCGGTTGCGGCTGCTCAGGCACTCGCCTTCCTGCACGGCGAGTTGCCTGAGTCCGCCGGTGCCACGCTGGAACTAAGCTGGCCCGATTACGCGACCCGGTTGCGTCGCTGGGCGGCCCATCCCAGCTGCGGCTGTGGTTGGCTGGGCCAGACAGAATAGGGGCCATGAGCGACGAGCCAGCTAAGCCAGCTAGGCCAGCCAACGGCGTGGAACGGCATCTACCCGGCGCGACCGACGGCAGTTCGCTGGCCCGCTCTACGTTCCGTCGTGGAGCGAAACTTGCATCGCTACCGCTTGGTTTTGCAGGGCGAGCGACGCTCGGGTTGGGCCGGCGATTGGGCGGCGCACCTGCCGAAGAGGTAAGTGAGCAGCTCCAGCAGCGAGCGGCGGAACAGCTCTTCCGTGTCCTCGGTGAGCTCAAGGGCGGAGCCATGAAGTTCGGGCAGGCGCTGAGCTTGTTTGAGTCGGTGCTGCCAGAGGACGTAGCGGCCCCATACCGGGCGTATCTGTCGCGACTCCAAGACGCTGCACCGCCGATGCCGACATCGCGGGTGCACGCTGTGCTGGCTCATGAGTTCGGCACGCGGTGGCGGGATTCCTTCAGTCATTTCGACCCGCTGCCGGCGGCGGCTGCCTCGATCGGTCAGGTACATCAGGCCACCTGGGCCGACGGGCGGACGGTCGCAGTCAAGGTTCAGTACCCGGGCGCGGATGAGGCTCTGCGTTCCGACTTGCGGCAGATTGCACGGCTCTCCAAGGTCTTCGCCCCGCTGGCCGGCGGCATGGATGTCAACGCGCTGGTGGACGAGCTCACTGCCCGAGTCACCGAAGAGCTGGACTACACCCTCGAGGCGGGGTCGCAACAGCAAGCTGCGTCGGGATTCGCCGGCAGCAATGAATTCTTCGTGCCGCCGGTGCTGGCAAGTACACCCAAAGTCATGGTGAGTGAGTGGGTGGAAGGTGCACCGCTTTCCTCCGCCCGGGACCTGTCAGACAGTAAGCGCAACGCGGCGGCACTGCAGTACGTGCGATTTCTCTTTGCGGGGCCGAGCGTGGCTGGGCTGCTGCACGCCGACCCTCATCCTGGAAACTTCAAGCTCATGAAAGATGGCCGGCTGGGCGTAGTCGACTTCGGATTGGTTGCACGGCTCCCTGACGGTCTTCCTCCAGCTATGGGAAGAATTCTGAGAATTGCCCAATGGGGTGACGCCCAGCGAGTAGCTGAGGGGTTGCGTCAAGAGGGCTTTGTGGTCTCCAACATCGATGCGGAGGATCTGCTCGACTACCTCAGCCCGTTTGTCGAGCCTGCCGCAGTGCCGGAGTTCCAGTTCAATCGCGACTGGATGCGCGAGCAGTTCATCCGGGTACGCGACCCGCATGCTTCAGGCGGGGTCGCGATGAAACTCAATCTTCCGCCGAGCTACCTACTCATCCACCGGGTTTGGTTGGGAGGTATGGCGGTGCTTTCGCAGCTCAATGCGCGCGCAGCGTTTGGCAGGGTGCTCGAAGAGTTCCTTCCTGAGTACGCCGACAAATGAGAAGGGCTTGCACCATCAACCCGCGGCACAGCGTGGGGTCTAGGTCGCGGGCACGCGCTTGGCCGGGGTAGCCAGGACTCCACGGTCGACCCGAAGGGGAGCCTCCGCGCTGTGCCGCGTGTTGATGGTGCAAGCCGCTATCCAGCTGCGAACATCGGCATGCGCGAGCAGCTCTCAAGCACGGACGATGTTAGCGGCACGCAGACTTGCTTTATGTGAGAATCGCCGTAATTCCTTGCGTCGAGGCACGTCGTACGGATCATGCGGCCGCCTCGTCCTTCGCGGCAGGAGCGAACGGCTCAGCGATTGGGTATTTCCGGGGACGACCCCTGGGCCGTTTGTGGGCAACGACCACCCCTCCCACAAACAGCTCTCCGCCCCACACTCCCCAAGGCTCACGCCGTTTCAGCGCACCAGCCAGGCACGCCTCGCGAATGGGGCAGTCCAAGCACAAAGCCTTGGCCACCTCCACGTCGGCCGGCGCCTCCGCGAAGAACAGATCAGGATCCACCAATCGACAAGGCAGCTCGGCGATGGCCAGCCGCCCCCGTCGGGGACCAACCATTGGGCCACCTCCTGCGTCATACATGTCGGCCTACTTCGTGAAGATCATGAGGTGCCCCGTGGGCTCCTCGAATCTGGCCGGGAAACACGAAGGCCGTGAATCCCGGATGTCTGGGAGTCACGGCCCTGGAGGCGGCGGTGTGGATTACACCGGCGGACTACAGGAAGGTGGCCCCAAACGGATCGAGAACTTGGTGTCGGTGACGTCGTACGCGCCGAATCCGGCGATACGTCCGCCTTGTACGTCGGCTGCAGCGGTGAGCTGAGGACAGACCTCTCCCCTGCGGCGCGGATTGCGGAGATAGGCACCTGGCCTGCCGAAAGCGAGCTCCGTAGCGACTGGTCCGATCGGCATGGACGCGCGCAGAGACAGAGGGAGGTCAGACATGCTCAGCTGAGCCGTCCGCCAGTTATGCATCGACCCCTCCTCTCATGCGTCCTAGCCGGGCGATGCAGGCCTTCTGCTCAGCCGAGCAGAAGGCTCCTCGTTAAACCCTAGGGGAGCATCGCAACCTGATGCAAACACTTTTCTGCTCAGCTGGCCTGGATCATGAAGATGATCTCGTAGGTTCGGCCTCGGTAGCGATGATCGCCAGCAGATGCTCGCCATACTTGTCCGCCTTGGTCTTGCCCAGGCCCTGCACCTTGATCAGATCCACCATGCTGCCGGGCCGCGCCTCGGCGATAGCGATCAACGTGGCGTCGGTGAACACGCAGTACGCAGGGAGTTGCTGCTCGGCTGCCTCTTGGCGTCGCCATTCGCGCAGCAGTGCCATCGTGTGGTCGTTGTAGGTGGCTGGACAGTCGAGGTGCCGGCCGATCTTGCGTTCCGCGGCGTCGGCGAGCGAGCCGCCGCAGGACCGGCAGTGCAATGAAAGCGCAGAGTGACGGTTGCGGCGCCGGGCTGCTGGCTGCCTGGCTGGTACCCGGAACGAGTCTGGCAGCACCGGTTGTAGGAAACGCGACGGCGCACGCGAGTGGCCGTTGCCATTACGAGTTCTCGACCAAGACACGCGGAGTAGCCGCCGGGCGCGGGTCACCCCGACGTACAGCAGGCGCTGTTCTTCACTGATCTGCTCGGGCGAGGTCGCGAGGACAAACGGAAGTGATCCCTCATGAATGCCTAGCAGTGCAACCGCGTCCCATTCCAGACCTTTCGCCGAGTGCAGGGTGGAGACAGTGACACCTTGGGCAGCGGGTACATGTTGCGCCTCGGCGCGTCGATCCAGCTCGGCTGAAACATCGCGCAAGGTGAGGTTGCCTCGGAGAGTTCCCTCAACCAACGCAGGCTCTGCGTTTGACTGTGCTTCCAGGTCCTCAGCCACGCTGAGCAACGCCGCAAGCGATTCCCAGCGTTCCCGTAGCGCCCCAGCTCCCTCAGGCGGTTGTGGGGTCCAGCCCAAGGTGAGAAGGACCTCTTTCATGTGCTCTACCGCACTCCCCTGCTCCTCACCGGTCATCGCGCGCGCCTTGGTTCGCAGCGTCAGCAACGCCTGCCGCACCTCAGGCCGTTCGTAGAAGCGCTCCCCGCCGCGTACCAGGTAGGGAATGTTGCGGTCGGCCAGCGCCTGCTCGATGGGAGGCGACTGCGCGTTGATGCGGAAGAGCACGGCCATGTCCCGGAAGTCCACTCCGGCCGCGGCCTGCTTTGCGATCCAGTAGGCGATCCCGGCAGCCTCGGCAGACTCGTCGGCCGACTCGACGAACTCCACCTCGGGTCCGGCGGGCTGCTGGGCCTGCAACGTGACCGGCCGGAAGCCGCCTCGCGCCACCAGCTCCCCGTTGCTGGCTGTCATGATCGAGTTGGCGCATCGGACAACCTGCGGCGTCGAGCGGTAATCGCGTACCAGCCTGATCACCGCGGCTTGGGGGAATCGCTGGCCGAACCCGGTGAGGTAGCTCGCTTGGGCGCCGGCGAAGGAGTGGATGGTCTGCGCCGGATCACCGACGACGCACAGCTCTGCCCGGTCGCCGCACCACAGCTTGAGCAGCGCCTCCTGTAGCGGGCTCACGTCTTGATACTCATCGACCACCAGATGCCGATAGGTGCGACGGATCGTTTCCGCGACCTCCGGATGCTCGGACATCAGTGCGGCAGCACAGAGCAGGATGTCTTCGAAGTCGATGCGTGTGCGATCCCGCTTGGCATTTTCGTAGGCCGCAAAGACTCGCGAGACGGTCTCGGAGTCGTAAGAGGCGATTTGGCGGTTGTGTTGTGCGGCCAACCTGGGATAGTCCTCAGCATTGACGTTGCTCACCTTGGCCCAAGAGATTTCTGCAACGAGGTCACGCAACCCTGGCGTGTCGACCCTGACCCGCAATCGGCTGGCAGCCTCGGCGACCAACGGCATCCGGTTGTCCAAGACTTGCGGTAGCTCGCCGCCGTAAACCTGCGGCCAGAAGTACTGCGCCTGCCTCAGCGCCGCCGAGTGGAAGGTCCGGGCCTGCACGCCGTACGCGCCCAACTTCTGCAACCGGCCGCGTATCTCACCGGCTGCCCGCGTGGTGAAGGTCACCGCGAGCACCGACGTGGGGTTGTAAACGCCGGTTGCGACCCCGTACGCGATGCGGTAGGTAATAGCCCTCGTCTTGCCGGTGCCGGCTCCGGCGATGACCGCAACTGGCCCGGTCAGCGCGGTTGCGACCTGTCGTTGCTCCGGGTCGAGATCATCTAGCAGCGCGTCGGGCGACGATGGCGGCCGTTTTGAGGCTCCAAGCACAGATGACACGATAAGTGCCGTCACCGACGATCTCCTGGTCACGCCACTCAACCGGTCAGTGGATATTCGAGCTCGATCTCGGTGATGCTCGGATCGCGGTCCAAAGTGCGCCGCCGACCGGTCTCCATGAATCCGTACGAACGGTAGGCCCGGGCGGCGCGGATATTGGACTCGGCCACCTCGAGTACCAGCCGCCTCCCCCGGCGGCGGATCGCGAGGTCGCTGATCGCGTCGAGTAACTGGTGGGCGCAGCCCAAGCGGCGTGCTTCCGGAGCGACATACATCCCGACGACATAGGTGTCGCCATCCCCGGTTTCCAGGCCGGTCGCCATGCCCACCAAATCATGATCATCATTGAAGGCCAGGTAGCTGGACGCGGTATCGATTCGCTGCTTCCACATGGCTGGTTCGAACCGGGCCTCAGTCTCATAATCCGACGCGTACGCGTCCGGCTCCTCACGCAGCGAGCGCAGCCGGATGTCGCGAACGGCCTCCCAGTCGGACTCCTCAGCGAGCCTGATCATGAAGGTCACATTCCCAATACTGACCGTCGATGTCAGTCACCCGCCTTAGTGTTGACCGCGACCATGACGCTCTACCTTCATCGCGCCGAGCGTGCCGACCGATTAGTCGTGGCCCTCGGGGACCTGCTTAACACTCCGCTGCGTGACCCGTTTGTCACCGAGATCATCAGCGTGCCAACGCGGGGCGTGGAACGTTGGCTCTCCCAGAGCCTGGCGCAGCGTCTGGGTGCCCTGCCCGGTCGCACCGACGGCGTCTGTGTCGGCGTGGCTTTCCCATCACCTCGACGACTGGTGGCACGCGCCCTGGCAGGCATTGCGGATGAAGAGGACATCGATCCGTGGCAGCCGCACCGCGCTGTGTGGCCGTTACTTCGGGTGATTGACGGCTGCCGCGGAGAGCCATGGGCGGCAGTGTTGTGGCACTACCTCGGCGGCGGCCCGCGCTTCGCGGAGTTGGACCCGTTACGCGCCGGACGGCGTTGGTCCACCGCCCGGCAACTCGCCGGGCTCTTTGCCACCTATGCGGCAATCCGACCGACCATGATCAACAGCTGGTCCCAGGGGCGCGACGTCGATGCCTCGGGAACTCCGTTGCCGCCTGATCGAGCCTGGCAGGCTGAACTGTGGCGTCGGCTGCGCGCAGAACTTGGTGTCCCGAGCCCGGCGGAACGCCTGCAGATCTCAGTTGCCCGGCTGCAGGCGGAGCCGGAGAGCAGCGACCTCCCGGAGCGGCTATCGGTGTTCGGCGCCACCAGACTGGAGCCCGATCACCTGCTGGTACTCTCCGCCCTTGCCGAACATCGCGACGTGCATCTGTGGCTGGCGCACCCGTCTCCTGCGCTGTGGGATCGCCTGAAGGCGGCTGGCCAGGGCGCCAGACCCCATTCATCACGGGTGTCGCGACGCTCCGACGACACCACAGAGGAATTGCTTCACCATCGGCTCCTCGGCTATCTCGGCCGCGACATATGCGAACTTCAACTCGTTCTGGCCAAGATCAGCCCGCAGGCGGCGGATGTACACCACGAGGCACTCGAGTCAGCCGAACCGGCAACGTTACTCGGCTGGCTGCAGTCCGACATTGCAGGGAACCGCGCCCCACGACCGCCGGATGAGCGGCCAGTCCTCACCGCCGGCGACCAGAGCGTGCAATTCCATGCCTGCCACGGCCCGGATCGTCAGGTGGAGGTGCTGCGCGAGGTGCTCGTCGGGCTGCTTGCCGACGATGACACACTCGAGCCTCGCGACATTGTCGTCATGTGCCCCGATATCGAGAGATTCGCACCGCTGATTGCCGCCTCGTTCGGCCTCGACACCCCAGAAACCCAGGCCGAACATCCTGGCCATCGCCTCCGGGTACGGCTGGCTGACCGATCCCTGCGCCAGCTGAACCCGCTGCTAGCACTCATCAGCCGCCTCGTCGCACTCGCGGACTCACGTGTCGGTGCCAGCGCCTTGCTGGATCTGTGTGCCACCCCGCCGGTGGCTCGCAGGTTCGGCTTCAGCCCGGATGACCTGGAACGGCTACACGATCTGGTGCACCGCGCAGGCGTTCGCTGGGGGCTGGACGCCGCGCATCGCAGCCGGTTTCAGATGGGTGAGTTTCGGCAGAACACCTGGGCCGCTGGGCTGGAGCGGCTGCTGCTCGGAGTGACGATGGATGAGACTGACCAGCACTTCATCGGCACCACCTTGCCACTGGACGATGTCGACGCCGCCGATGTTGATCTTGTTGGGCGGCTGTCCGAGCTGGTGGCGCGGGTCAATACGCTGACTGCCGCCTGCAACATAACTCAACCCGTCAAGGCATGGGTGGAGCTTTTCAAGCAGGCTATCGAGCTACTGGCACTGGTCCCGCCTGGCGACGCTTGGCAGCTGAGCCACGCCTACCACGAGCTCGGTGATCTTGCTCTCGGCACTGATCAGGCCGGCGACGTGCCGCTCAGCCACGCTGAGATTTCAGCTCTGCTGAGCGACGCGTTCCGGGGACGAGCCAGCCGCGCGAACTTTCGCACGGGCACTTTGACGGTCTGCACCATGTTGCCAATGCGATCGGTGCCGCATCGGGTCGTCTGTCTGCTGGGCGTTGATGATGGCGTCTTTCCACGGCGGCCGCCACCCGACGGAGACAACATCGCCAGCGACGAGGAGTGGATCGGCGATCACGACGTACGAAGCGAAGATCGTCAGCTGCTGCTGGACGCCGTCATGTCGGCTCGCGAGCGGCTGGTGATCATCTTCTCCGGCGCCGATCCCCGCTCGGGCGCCGAGATTCCGCCTGCGGTTCCGATCGGTGAGCTGCTGGACACGCTGGACGCCACTGCGCGCAGCGAGGACAAGGAGAAGATCCGCAGCAAGATCATCACGCGGCATCCATTGCAGTCCTTCGATGCGACCAACTTCTCCCAGGGTGGACTCGGCTGCAGCGACCGGTTCAGCTTCGATCGCGCCGGACTGCGGGCCGTACGCGCCGCATCACGCGAGCGTCGCGAAGCTGTCGCGGTTTTCGGCTTCGAGCCGCTGACCGCCGACGACGATCAGGGGCTAGTCAGCCTGAGCGACCTGGTCCGTTTCTTCAATCATCCGATCCGGGCCCTGCTGTTTGACCGAGCGGGATTGTGGATCGGCCGCCCGGACGAGACGCCGGACGAGCAGATTCCGGTCAGTCTCACCGGGCTTGACAGCTGGAGCATCGGAGACCGGCTGCTACGGCTGCGTATGGCCGGCCATAAGCCTGACCTGTTGGCAGCAGCCGAGTGGCGGCGCGGCTACCTGCCGCCACGGGGTCTGGGCCAAAAGGTCATTCAGCAGATCAACGAGCAGGTCGAGCAACTCATGCTGACGGCGCAGCCGTACCTCACCGAGCGACCAGCGCCGCGCGAGGTACTGGCGGAGATCGGAAACGTGCGGCTGACCGGCACTGTGAGCGGGGTAATCGGCGAATCGGTGGTCCGTGTCAGCTATTCCAAACTCGCCGCGAAACACCGGCTACAGGCCTGGCTTGAGCTCTTGGCGCTGACTGTCACTGATCCGACGGAAGGCTGGCAGGCTGTCACCATCGGCCGCAGCGGCTGCTCGCGGTTGCGAGCAGTCGACGCGAGATGGGCAACCACGGTCTTGGCCGACCTGATCGAGCTACGCGCTAAAGGCCTCCGCGAGCCGATCCCCTTCAGCCCCAAGGCCTCGGCTGAGTACGCGGCCTTGCGCTCCCGCGACCGGCAGCCCGCGCTCTACCGGCGACGGCTCGACAAGCTCTGGGCCGAGGACCGCGACGAGGCGTACGAGAGGTTCTTCGGGAAAGGGGCAAGTTTCGACGCCCTGCTGGTCCAGCCGTCGATCTCCAGCGAAGAACGTGGCAGCCTTGCCGAGCCAAGCCGGTTCGGCACTCTGGCGCGCCGGGTCTTTCAGCCGCTGCTCTCGGTTGAGGATCTGCGATGAGCATCGATCCTGCGCCCTTTGATATCTGTGGCGAGCTGCCGAGTGGCACCACCGTGCTGGAAGCCAGCGCCGGTACCGGGAAGACATACGCGATCGCCGCGCTGACCGCCCGGGTGATCGCTGAAGGGACCGCCGAGCTGAGCCAGTTGCTACTCGTCACCTTTGGGCGCATGGCAACCAACGAGCTCCGACTCCGGGTGCGGGAGCGCCTGGTGGCGGTCGAGGCCTGCCTGGACGATGCAGTCGCCGGACGCGCGCCCAGCGGGCGGATTGGCGAACTGGAAACCATGGTCTCCGCGGCTCATCCAGAAGAGCTGGCGCGTCGCCGCACTCGAGTGTCGAAGGCGCTTGCTGAGTTCGACGCCGCCACTATCGCCACCACGCACGAGTTCTGCCTCCAAATGCTCGATGGCCTCGGGGTTCTCGGCGATCGCGAGCTACACGCCACCGTGGTGGAGCATGTGGCGGACCTGACGCGGGAGGTGGCCACGGACCTCTACCTGCGTCGTTACGCCGCTCACGGCACGCCGCCGATGAGCTACGACGAAGCATTGGAGATTGCGAATCAGGCGGTCGAAGCGGTGCATGCTCGGCTGGTGCCCGCCGGGGTCGGTCCGGAAGACCCGTCAGGCGGCGGCGAGCGCGTGTCGTTCGCGTCAGCGGTACGGCAGGAGGTGGAGCGCCGGAAACGAGCCGCCAAGCTCTTCACCTACGACGACATGCTGACCCGGTTACGCGATGCATTGACCGATCCTGATCATGGACCGGCTGCGGCTGACCGGCTGCGGCGGCGGTATCGCATTGTCATGGTTGATGAGTTTCAAGACACCGATCCCATCCAGTGGGAGATTCTGCACCGCGCGTTCCACCGCCACTGCACATTGATCTTGATCGGCGATCCCAAGCAGGCGATCTATGCATTTCGTGGCGCGGACGTGTTCAGTTACCTCGATGCGGTGCAGCAGGCCGACCAGGTCAGGAGTCTGACCGTCAATCGGCGGAGCGACCAGGCTCTGGTTGATGCGCTGGATGGACTCATGGGTAACACTGCGCTCGGGGATGATCGAATTGTCGTACGCAGCGTGACGGCGCAAACCCAGCAGCGGCGACTCAGCGCACCTGGTGCTAAGCGGCACATCGTGGCGCCGATCCGGCTACGGGTCATGCCGCATCAGCCCGATGAGGAGAAGGTGCCAAGTGTGGCGACCATCAGGCCTCGAATCGCAGCGGACCTGGTAGCCGACATCACTGCCCTGCTTGGCTCGGGGACCCAGCTTCTCGAGGGCAGCCACTTCCGCCCGCTGCTTCCGTCAGACGTTGCTGTCCTGGTGCGGAAGAACGAACGCGGCGAGGCGATCCGCGAGTTGTTGGTGAGGGCCGGAGTACCAGCAGTGATGTACGGCGCCAACTCCGTGTTCGCCTCGTCGATGGCGCAGGACTGGCTGATCTTGCTGCTTGCCCTGGAGCAGACTCGGCAACAAACGGTCCGGCAAGCCGCTCTGACGTGCTTCTTCGGCTGGACTTTTGCGGGCCTGGCTGCCGCCACCGAGGAGTCACTGATCGAGCTGACCCAGCGCATTCGCTGGTGGGGCAAGGTGCTCCAGGGCCGCGGGGTTGCTGCCCTGTTGGAGACCGCGTGCACTGACGAGCGAATTCCGGAACGACTGCTGGGCCTGCGGGGTGGGGAACGGATGCTCACCGATCTGCGGCATCTCGGGCAGAGCCTGCATGCGGCGATGACCTCCTCCCAACTCGGCGTCGGCGCCCTTGTCGAGTGGCTGCGAGCCCGCACCGCCGAGGCGAAGGACACCGGCATGTCCGAGGTCACGCGCCGGCTGGAGACCGATGCCAAGGCGGTCACGATCTTGACCGTGCACCGGAGCAAGGGTTTGGAGTTCCCCATCGTGTATCTGCCAGAGGCTTGGGATCGGCATGCCAACAACTCCGATGAAGGCCGGATCCTCAGGCTGCACGAACCCACACCGGCGGGCAGCAGCGAGTGTGTTCTTGATGTGGGGGGCCGCTACGCTCCGGGCCGACCGGAGCGGTTCTCGCGATACCGGGACGAAGAGTCCGGAGAAGATCTACGGCTGCTCTACGTCGCGCTCACCCGAGCGCAATGTCAGGTGGTCACATGGTGGGCGCCATCGTTCAACACGCCGGCCTCGGCGCTGCAACGTTTTGCTTCGCGGCAACCTGGTGACCCGCCGACGCCGAGAGCTAGCTACCCGCTAAACGGTGAGCCGTTCCCGGGCCGCGATCTTGGTTCCGGCTTCAGCGTCGAAGAGATGGCGCCGCGTGAATTGACCGAATGGCGCCCGACGACAGCGCCGCAGCCGGCACTCGACGCACGCAGCTTCAACCGCGAGCTCGATCTGACCTGGCGCCGCACCTCCTACTCCGCACTTACGGCGGCGGTCCATGGAGCTGATGTGCCAATAGCCGCTGTCGGCAGCGAACCGGATCTCAGGCGGGAGGACGACGAGTCCCTTGCTGTCACGGCGACTGCCATCCCGGCCGAGTCTGCAGCCATCCCGACCGAAACCGGCCTTGGTGAACCCTCACCAATGCACGATCTGCCATCGGGCACCGAATTCGGGACGGCGGTCCACGCGGTGTTCGAGCGTGTTGACGCCATGGCTGCAGACCTACCTGCGGCTCTGCGTCAGGCATGTGCGGCGACCCTGGCGCAAGGTCGGGCCGGGGCGATGACAGCCGATGATCTTGCTGTGGCGCTGCTCCCAGCCTTCCGGACACCACTTGGGCCTCTCGCCGACGACCAGCGGCTGTGTGACATTCCGCGCAGCGATCGGTTGGCAGAACTTGGCTTTGAGTACCCGCTGGCCGGAGGCGACGCGACAAATGCAGAGGTCGCCCTGGGGATGGTTGGCCCGCTGCTGCGCCGCCACCTGGCCTCATCGGATCCGCTCGCAAGATATCCGGATTTGCTCGACGACCCAGCGTTGGCCGCTCAGACCCTGCGTGGCTACCTCACCGGCAGCATCGACGCCGTACTCCGGATCCGACGCGATGATCAGCCGCGCTACCTGGTTGTGGACTACAAGACGAACTGGCTGGGGGGGTTCGACGGGGAGGTGCTGAAGGTCGGCGATTACACGCCGGCACGAATGGCCGAGGCGATGATGAGCGCGCACTATCCGCTCCAGGCGCTGCTGTACGCCGTGGCCGTACACCGGATGCTGCGCTGGCGTCAGCCGGATTACGATTCTTCGCTCCATCTCGGCGGTGTCCTGTACCTGTTCGTACGCGGCATGGCCGGCCCGGAAACCCCGCGAGTGGATGGTGTGCCGTGCGGTGTATTCGGCTGGCGCCCGCCACCCTCGCTCGTCGTGGAGTTGTCTGCGTTGCTTGATGGAGCGTTGTCGTGACGACGCAGCTGCGCCCGGAGCGCAACTCATCCGGTTCCGCCGTCGGCCTCGCCGACCGCCACCTCGTGGTGCAGACCGCCTCCGGTGTGCTGGCGGTGTTCAACCGGGCAGGAGTCCTCAATCCGGCGGATGTGCACACCGCGGAGACGGTGAGCCGGATCGGTGGGGAATCTGACGACCAGGTCCGACTTGCCCTTGCGTTGACTGTCCGCGCTCTCCGCAATGGGTCGGTCTGTATCGATCTCGGCACGGTACACAACACAGCCTTCGATGAGGTGGAGCCCGCGATTGACATCGCCGCGCTGCCCTGGCCCGAGCCTGATGAGTGGATGGAGGCATGCAAAACGAGCGCCCTGGTGGCCTGTGGCGCTGACGAACCTGGTGGACGGCCGCTGCGCCTAGCCGGCGGTTTGCTTTATCTGGAGCGGTATTGGCAGCAGGAGGAGTTGGTTCGGATCGAGCTGCAGCGACGTTTCACTGCCCCGCCGCCTGAAATCGACCAGCCACGGCTGGCGGCGGCCTTGGCCAGACTCTTCGATCATCAGGGCTTGGCGCCGGGCGAGGCAGACAGCCAGCAGCTGGCGGCTGCCGTCAGTGCCCTCAGCAGGGTCAGCGTGCTGGCGGGCGGGCCGGGCACGGGCAAGACGACGACAGTGGCCAGGCTGCTCGCACTCTTGCGAGATCAGCCTGGGCCTGCTATGCGGATTGCGCTAGCAGCGCCAACGGGCAAGGCCGCGGCCCGCCTGGAGGAGGCTGTGCGAGCGGCCACAGCGCAACTGCAGCCGGAGGATCAGAGCCGGTTGGGTGACGTCACGGCCTCCACGCTGCATCGGCTGCTGGGATCGTTGCCGTCAAACCGAAGCCGGTTCCGGCATAACGCGACCAACCAGCTGCCGCACGATGTCGTCATCGTCGATGAGATGTCGATGGTCTCTTTGACCCTGATGGCTCGGCTGCTCGAAGCGGTTCGCCAGAACGCCCGCTTGGTGCTGGTCGGCGATCCGGACCAGCTGTCGTCAGTCGAGGCCGGCGCTGTGTTGGCCGACATTGCGCGAGCCCCGGGTGCACCCGACATGGGCCTGGGGCAGCGCCTGGTCGAACTCGGGCTGATCGCCGACAGCGAAGAGGCGCCGGTGCACGGCGTCGTACAACTAACCCACACCTGGCGGTTCGGCGGCGCCATCGACGCGCTCGCTCGGGCCATTCGGGCCTCCGATGCCGACGCCGCAATCGCCGTGCTCCGCTCCGGCGTGAGCGATGTGCAGTTCCGCGAAGTTGATCTTGAAGCGGCAGCAACGGAAGCTTCGGCACGAGCTCTGGCTGGGATGGCGGCTCAGGTTCGTGCGGCAGGTGTGGCCATGCTCGACGCAGCGCGATCTGGCGATGTTGCGGGCGCCTTGGCCGCTCTTGACCGGCATCGTCTGCTGTGCGCCCACCGGCGTGGTCCGTACGGCGTGCTCCGCTGGGGTTTAGAGGTGGAACGCTGGTTGGCCGAAGCGATCCCAGGCTACGGCGAGGACGGTGAGTGGTACGTGGGACGGCCGCTGCTCGTCACCGCCAACGACTACGAGATGTCGCTCTACAACGGCGATACGGGTGTCATCGTGGAGACACCTGACGGTGTACGCGCCGCCTTCGCGCGCGGCGCCGCGCCCAAGCTCTTTTCCCCGGTGCGTCTGGATGCCATCCAGACCGTGCATGCGATGACCGTGCACCGTGCCCAGGGCAGCCAGTTCGACAGCGTGTCCTTTGTGATTCCACCGCCGGAATCTCCACTGCTCACTCGTGAGCTGCTCTACACCGCGGTAACCCGAGCGCGGCACCAAGTGCTTCTCATCGGCTCGGAGGAAGCGGTTCGGCGGGCAATAGAGCGTCCCGCAAACCGAGCCAGTGGACTGCGGCACCGGCTGGCTCCCGCATCCGAGTTGTCAGCGTCGATGGTCGCCCCGACGACCACTCACACTGACAACTGGGGTTAACGGAGGGAGTGGAGTCTTGGCCGAGGTGGTTGTCCCGCGCTGCGGCGGACTGTCAACGGTCAGCGTGCCCCCGAGTACGTCAAGCCTGTCCTGCAGCCCCACGAGTCCGCCTTCCGGCGTCAGCACCGCGCCACCACGGCCATCGTCTATGACCTTCACCGTCAGCTGGCCGCCGATGCATCGATCGACACGCAAACTCGCCCAGCATTCGCATATTTGGCGGCATTCGTAAGGGCTTCGGCACACAGAAACTAGGCGGCGGCCTCAACACCGCGGGGGAAGCGGTTGGGGGGGTATATCAAGCTCCACCCGCGCGGGTGTAGCCGCAGCGAGATCGGCAATCGCCGCAGCCAGCCCTTCCTCATCCAGACGACGCGGATGGACACCGCGAGCGAACGCGCGGATCGCCTCGCGAGTCTGGGCGACTAAATCCACTAGGTCGTCCCGCTGAACCGATTCTCCAACGAGAGCCGCAACCCGCTCGAGCCGCGCCTCGACGCCGCCCTGGAGATTGGCTTCAAGTCGGTCGCGTTCGGTCGGCGAGACTGGTGACCGTCGCCGCGCGCGATCTGCGATAGCGGTAATCGATCATCAACATGGCAGCGACCGCAAGAAGCGACAGCTCGTACGCCAGCAGGATGGCCGAGTCGATCTGGATGCCCGAGAGTCGCATGATTGCTCCAATTGCCACGACTCCCCACACCAGGACGGCGCAGGCG
>JBKPAB010000178.1:0-4813 GCA_046726195.1 Actinomycetota bacterium | reverse complement strand
GGGTTGGCACCCGGCTTTGGCTGGGTGACAAGCTGTCGCGCACCAACACCGCTACCGTGCTCGACGTACATCCGATCAGGCGCGGCGAAAGGGCCGGCTACCGGCAGCGGGTGTGCCCGGCTGATGGATGGATCGTGGTGGTCGCGGGCGGCACCTCCCATGGCATCGGGATGGAGGCGCCGACCTCGGCCAAGACACTGCGGCACCGCGCGATTGCTTTGGCTACGGGCTCCCTGGCGGCCGCGGGTCTGGCCCTCAGCCCGTACACGATCAACGGCAAGAAACGCTGGTTCCTGGAGCCGCCACACATGCAGGCCAGCCAGATTTTCCTGCCACGTAAGGAAAAGCCACCGCGGATTGGAGATGAGATTCCGGTGGAGCTGCGGCTGACCACCGCAACGGTCGATTGCATCACTTGGAGCTAGCCGTGCCCTGAGCTCGTCGAAGGGCACGAGTCCAAGCTTCGACGCTGAGACGCCCTTCGACAGGCTCAGGGCGCATCAGCTGCGGAGCAATCAAGCTCGCAGCTTGGCGCGTAGCTGGTCGGTGTCCTCAGCAGTCCAACCCATCTTGATCAGCATCGGCAGCACACCCCCGAAGGTCTCGTCGATGTACCGCAAGAAGCTGATCATGGTCTCGGCGCGGCTTAAGTGGGATGAAATCGGCCGGCCCTCGAGGTTCTCGGCATACGTGGGCGAGGCCATCAGGCGTCCGACGACCTGCTCGACGCGCTCCGAACTTGCCACGTAGTCATCGATGATTGCCTGCCGATCCGCCTCGGCCACCGACAGGGCGAGGGCGACCAAGGTCCCGGTCCGGTCTTTGCCCGCAGCACAGTGAACCAGAGCCGCACCCGGTGCCTGTGCGATCGCGCGCAACGCGGCCAGCACCGAATCCGGACGATCCACCAGGTAGGAGAAGTAGACCGAGGCGACCTCATTGTCCAGTTCGACGCTCGGTTCGAGGTCGATCCAGGGCAGGGCCTCCTCGGGAAGTACCTCTGGACGTACGTCTGGCTTGCTTTCGCCTACGCCGATCTCCCACTCGCGGAAGAGAGAGAACTGGTGGATCCGTACGCCGGTTGTGGCCAGCGGGGAGGGGCCCTCCTGCGCGACCTCGTAGTCACTGCGCAGATCGATGACGTCCGTGAGACCCAAGCCGAGCAGCTGATCCACATCAGAGGTGGTGAGCGCCTGGAGATTATCCGACCGCAAGAGCCGTCCGGGAACGATTTTGCCGCCATCGACGGTCCGGATCCCACCGACATCACGCAGGTTTGCCAGGCCGTCGAGGTCGATCCACATCCGTTCCACCCAGTCAGGGTAATAGGGCCTGTCGGGACGACTGGGTGGCGATGAGTGAACTTGCTAGACCGTGCGAGGAAACGACTTGATGTCAAGGGGCAGGCAGGCCAATGGAAGTGGCTCTGCAGCGGCCTGACCGTGGATCACGATCGATCGCACACCAGGAAGCGGGACAAACGGCACATTCGTGGTGGCTCGGGCGTTTCCAACTGAGTCCACGTCGAAGTCCAAGGTGACCTCGGTCTCCGGGCTGACCACTGGCGGCAGCCCGGCCATCACATTGGCGTTGTAGTGCGGCCCAGCCGCTGCCCCGTTGCCGGCCTCGCATGGCCCTTGGTGGAGGTGGGCAGGGTATTGCTTGCCAGCTGCACTCTTGTCGATGCCGGTGATCTGGAGCCGGAAGAAGGTGCTGCCCTCCATGCCGATCATTGCCGCAGCCGAGCTGGCGCCATCGAATACGTCTTCGGTGTTCAGCGACAGGTCGGTCAGCTCACCGCGGTATTGGGCCCACGCCATTCCTGATCCCACAAAGCTGCCCGCGACGGCGGTGCTGCCGGATACCTGACCGTCGTGGGCGTACGCCGCGCTAGGCGTAAGGCAAAGCACAGATACAGCTAGCGCGGCGATGGCCGTGCGACAGCGGGCCACGATTCCCCTCAAGAGGCCTGATGTGAGCAATGCCTCAGTTAGGGCACCCGCAGTAGGTCTCGTCCCCCGACCGAGTCACCTTGGGTCAGCATAAATGATCTGGGTCCGGCCCGCCGGAGTTTCACATGGCAGACAGCGCTGTTCAGCTCGCCCAGTGTCCGGTAAAGAACAGCCAGCTCCACCACAGCATCAGCAAGATTTCGACAGTGAAGGCGCAGGCCACCAGCACCCGACGCACAGGCCGAGCGTCTCCATGCGAGGCCCCGGCGACCCAGCGACCGAGCATGATCCACAACGGGAACCAGAGCAATGTGGCGCGATTGACCGAGAAGAACCAGTACGACATGGAGAAGGCCAGCACCTGGACACCAACCCAGCTGGCCTCGCCCCACATCGTCGGAGTGGAATCAGCGGACTTTCGCGCCCGCAAGCTCAGCACAATGCACCAGATCGTGACGCCAATTCCAGCAGCCATCGAGATCATCTCGCCCCGGAACACCGCAGCCCACCACGGATGATTGGCGTACGCGCCGGGCAAGATTGCCGGAATTGTGTTCAGGAAGGAGTCCCAAGGCCAGGTCAGCTCCCGTACCCAACCGGTCGACTGCGCGCGATACCAGGCCGTCCAGCTTCCGGTCAGGGCATATAGATAGCTCGCGAAAGCCACAATCAGCGCCGCCGGAATCAGCATGAGTGCCGCTCGGCGCAGGTTGACGGCGGTCAGGATGCGCGCTGAGCGTGTCGAAGCGCGCCCCTTCGGCAAGCTCAGGGCGGCGCCTTCGACAGGCTCAGGGCGCATCTCACGGGTTGTCATGATCATGACCAGTAGTGCCCCAATAAGGAACAGCCCGGACACCCGTACCGTGCAGGCGAGTGCGGTGAGCAAAGTCGCCGCTAGCCAGCGATCGGCGCGGGCCCGCTCCCAGGCCCAGAAAGCCGCGGCACAAAACAGCGACTCGGTGTAGGGCACCATGGTGAAGACGGCTGTCGGGGCGAACAACCAGGCAACCGCCGCCCACGGCCCGCCCAGCCGGTACAGCGCTGCGGCCGCGACCGCGGAGCAGGCGGTGGAGATGATCACGCCGCTGATGGCGGCCGGCACTCCTAACTGGCCGAAGAGCCATAAGATGGCCGGCCAGCCTGGGAAGAAGGCCATCAAGGTGCCGTCGGACGCGGCCCAGTATCCACCTTCGGCCAGCCTGGCGAAGTGTTGCACGTCCCAGTTGCTCACCATGCCGGTAAGCGTTCGCTGCTGCACTATGGCCAGCACCAGCGCGACCGCAACGATCATGCCCCGGCTGGCCAGCCACGCCTGGATCACGATGCGTCCTGGCGAGGAAGCGCTCCCACTGCGCCCTGAGCCCGTCGAAGGCGCCGCCCTGAGCCCTTCGACAAGCTCAGGACGGCGCTTGCCGAAGGGGTGCGCTTCGACCAGCTCAGCGCTCATATTCCCTCATTATGCGACCCGCCTCGGGACCGCCGTCCCGGCGAACACCTGGAACCAACGAGCATCCGGCGCTTGATCGAGTACGCCGCCGGTGGGATCGTCGACTCCCTCGCGGCGTACCGGGTCGTGGGCGGGCCGCAACGCGTCCCGGATCACCATGATCACAACCCAGCCTTGGGTGCACAGCCTGATCACGACAGAAAGCCAGTAGATCCGGTCCGGCGAGCTGTCCCCTGGGGTCAGGAAACCGCCCAGGTGCCACCAAATCGCAACGAAGTAGATCAGCTCGCCGGCTGTGAAGATCAGCCAGTCCCGCCACCTCGGTCGGGCCAAGATCATCAGTGGCAGCAACCAAAGCACGTACTGCGGCGAGTAAACCTTGCTGGTCATCAGGAATGCGGCAACGACCAGAAATGCCACAGCACCGAATCGGGGGCGTCGCGACGCGCGCATGATCAAGATCAAGATGCCGACGCAGCCGAGCAGGAAGAGCCCGCCGCTGACCCAGTTGAGATAAGGCACTGGGTAGCCGGCGAGAGACAAGACGTACCAGATCGAACCCAAGTCGCCGCCACGCTCGCTGTTGTAGATCCAAAAGCTGAACCAGGCGTCCGGCGCCAGCAGCATCACCGGCAGATTAACCAGGCCCCAGCTAACCAGGAACGTCGACAACGTCATCACGAAGTCGCCCATCCGTTTGGCTCTCAGGCAGAGCAGCAAGAGCGGGCCGAGCAGAAATGCCGGATAGAGCTTGGCCGCAGCGCCGAGCCCGAGCATGACCCCGGCCAGACCAGGTTTGCGCGCCGACCAGCAGGCCATCGCCAGCGCCGTGAGTGCCACTGGCAGCATGTCCCAGTTGATCAAGGCTGCAGCCGCGACGCACGGTGACGCGGCCATCATCATCGCGTCCCAGGGCCGCCCCGCTGGAGTACGCACTAGGGCCCAGAGAGCGATCAAGAACAAGGCGCCGAGCAACACCGCGTTGACATCAATGAAGATCAATGTCGAGTCGACCTGCTGCTGGGCGGTCAGCTCGGTCCCCTGCAGTCCACCTAGCGCCCTGGTGATCAAACGCTCCAGTTCCAGAAACCAGCCGGTAAGCACCGGATACTCCAGAACCTGGTAATCGCCGGAGTCCAGATACGGGGTGTTGCCCTGCAGCAGCCCGCGGCCGGCGTAAAGCAGGCCGATGTCGGAGTAACACAGGTATCTGAAGTGGTCCGGCGGAGGCTGACTCGCGTCGGTGATCCGGCAGGGCAGCCGGAAGACAAGACCGGCCACGTAGACCAAGGTCCCGACCATGAGGGTGACGCGCAGTGGGTTCCACCAGGCCCCGCCCGTGGCCGCGTAGCGTCCCAGCGGGCCGCCGATTCGCTGGCTTACCCGGCCGACAAAATCGTCAGTCGCCGATGGC
>JBKPAB010000177.1:0-6952 GCA_046726195.1 Actinomycetota bacterium | reverse complement strand
GTCTGGCTCGAGTCCGTGGCCTAGTTCCTCCCGAATCAGCTCCCGCGCCCGGTTGAGCACGTCTCGCTGCTGGTCCGCGGTGAGCCCAGTCGCAGCCGACACCTCGGCCGGCGGACGGCCGTCGACATCCCGCAAGATCAGGACCCGGCGCCACGGATCGGGCAGCGTCATTAGAGCGGCCTTGAGCGCCTCCGGCTCCACAGCATTGCCAGGCCATGGCCGCGGGAACGCCCTCCAATGATCGGGAGCGAAGTCATCGGGCCCCCGGAAGCGCTCAGCATCCACAGTCGCTGCGGGCGGGAACCACCGACTCCACCACGCGAAACGGTTCCCGAGCGCCCGCCCCCGGGCCGCGAGGTTGGCGACGATCCGCCCAATCGAGACCTTCATCTCACAGCCCGACCTCCGTTCTCGTATTTTGACTCTTGAGGTGGGCCGGAATCATCGGTCAAATGACTAACCCACTACCTCAGTCGGCGCGCGCGACGTAGTAGTTGTTGAATCCGTCGCGCTCGACCGTGTGGGTCGCGACATTGGTGAATCCGACCTCGCGGAGCATCCGCGTCGCGAGTTGCTCGCCCACACCGTGCCGAGGCCATCACCACCGAGGCCGAGCGACACGGTCATGCAATGCATGGTGGAGACCGTGTAGAGGAACGGCGCCCACGGCAGGTCCAGGTTGTCCTCCACTGCGCTGGCAGCGCGGATGTCGACCATGAGGAAGGTGCCGCCAAAGCGCAGCGCTCGGGCGATCGCGGCCAGCACCCGCGCCGGATGTGCCTGATCGTGGATCGCGTCGAACGCGGTGATCACATCAAAGGCGTCCCGCCTGTCGAGTGTCGCCACGTCGCAGAGCTCGAACGCCGCGTTCGTCAATCCCCACTCCTCGGCCTCGGCGCGGCCGGCGGCGAGGGCCTCCTCTGAGAAGTCGAAACCGGTGAACCTGCTGGCCGGGTAAGCCCGCGCGAGCACGTTGATCGCGTGTCCGCTGCCGCAGCCGATGTCAGCCACATCGATGCCCCGCCGGAGCCGGGCGTCGAGACCGTCCACGAGGGGCACGGTTCGCTGCAGCAGTGTGGCGTCAACGACGGCCTTGCTGTCTTCGGCCATCAGTGCGTGAAACCTCGAGTAGTCGGCGTACGACAGGCCACCGCCTTCGCGGAAGCAGCGCACGATGCCCTGCTCGACTTCGGCCAACATCGGCAAGAACGTCATGACCCGGGCCAGGTTGTCCGGGCCGGCGTCTTCGACGAGCCACGCGGCGTGCTCCGGCGGCAGGGTGTATGTGCGTGACTCCGGGTCATACCGCACGATGCGCGCGGTGGTCATCGCGTTCAGCCACTCCCGCACGTAGCGCTCGTTCAGCCGACCGGCCTCCGCGACCTGTGCCGATGTTGCCGGGCCCGTGGCGGCCAGAGTGCCGAACAGCCGGGTCTGGTGTCCGATGCTGATCAGTAATGCAGTGCATCCGTCGTTCAGTATCCCGATCATGCGGTCTGCGAACGCCTCCAGCGCGGCCTGGTCGAGTCCGGTCTCCCGCTCCTGCAGAGTGGTCATCTGGTCCTCCTCATCACGCTAGGAACGCGGGGCGTAAGGCCGCATCGACCGGAACGCGACACCTGCGGCGCGTGATGGTCCGAATGATGTAGGCCGCTATCGGAGCAGGCCGTGCTCGTGGGCCCAGGCCGAGGCTGCGGTCCGGGACCCGACGCCAAGCTTTCGGAAGATGTTGGCGAGGTGCCGGCGGACGGTGGCCTCGCTGATCCACAGCTGCCCGGCCACTTCGCGGTTGGACGCACCGGCAGCAACTAGCCGGAGCACCTCGGCCTCCCGCTGGGTGAGGCCAGCGGGCAGGGGCGTACGCCACTGCGCGCTTGGCGGTGGGGAAACACCGAGCCTGGAGAAGAGTGCAGCAGCGTCACCAAGCTGGTACTCCGCCTCGGCGATCGCATCGTTATTGAGCTCGGCTAGCTCAGTCGCCACCCGCAACGCCTCGACCTCGGCCCGCTCCCAGTAACCCGCTGTGGCCATCAGGTGCACACGGTGCGCGCGGCACACGCCCTGAAACATCACCGCGTCGCTAAATGACTCCAGCCAACGCTCGGTCGCCGCGGTCCACTGCCGGGCGCGGGGACGGTCTGCGAGGTCCTACAGATCGCGATGATCGTGCAGTAGATATGGCCGGCGAATTCCGGAACCACGGTATCCGCGAGCACCGGGAGCATCGCCTCGTCCAGCAGTGCGAAACCCTCGCGCAAATGGCCGCGCCTGATCTCCGCCAGGCCCTCCACCAGGAATCCAAGCGCGACGAACGTCGGATCGCCAAGCTCACGGCCGAGAAGCTGCAACTCACGTGCGCCGTTCGCTGCGACGTCAAGTTGCTGTTCCTCCAGCGCACTGGAGAGGTCGACATACATGAGCATGGCGTGGCCGGGCCCCGCGGCTGGTCGGCGAGGAGCTTACGGGCGCGGCTCAGCCACCCGGAGCCCAGCGCCGGCAGCGCCGCGCGGTCGACGTATCCCTGCTGGAGGTAATGCCTATGCAGCTCCTCGGCCAGTGCTAGAAACTGCGAAACGTGGCCAAGCCACCAGGCTGCGTCGGCGAGCCGCCGCAGGTCGTCGTTGGGGAGGCTGCCAGCCTCGCGGGCCGCGACGAGCCCGCGGTAGGCGTCGGCGTACCGGCGTTGGTCGTAGGCCAGCCGCGTCTCGGCCAGCAGCGCGTCGCGGTCGACGGCGTGGACCACATTCCAACGTTAGCGGCAGCGAATGCGAGCAGCCGTGTTAGCCGAGCCGGCCGCTGACTTGCGCCGCCGAAGGGTTGGTCAGTGCAGATCCATCGCGGAAAACAACCGTTGGCACAGTGAGATTGCCATCGTTGACTTGGGCTACGACTGCGGCGGCCTCGGCATGATCTTCGATGTCGATCTCGTGAAAATCGATTCCGGCACGCGAGAGCTGTGACTTGAGCCTTGAGCAATAGCCGCACCAACTGGTGGTAAACACGGTCGGCCGCTCATCGGTCATTACATTCATAGTCACGATATATAGAAGCAACGATGCCAACTTGGTTATTTCCACGCCCGTGTGTCGCGTCCGTCACATTGCAGACGCCGTGCTGTCCTCCCAGACCGACTCATGATCAATAAGCGGAGCTAGCAGGGCCATGATCTCGGGGTCCGCGCCACCTTCGAGCTCGTCAGCCGCGAGCCGCCGCGCGATCCCGGCGACAAAGTCGGCGATCTGTACCCGAGGTTCCCGACTCGAGTCGACGAGTCGGACATCGGTCAGCCGGTGACCCGGATGACTTGCGTTAAAGGCGGTTGCGATGTCGGCGATGCGTTCTGGGGTTAACGCTGACTGTTCATCATGTACGACCGACAGGGTCGCGGCATGAGCGCCCCAGTAGTGGACAGTGCGGTTTAGCGCGGGAAGCAGCGGCTCCATCAGGGGAGTCAGCTTCGGGTTCTGAAGGTGGGAGGTCCGAGTTGCTTCGGCGATGGGTCGTGTCGATCGCAGCAGGCTCACGATCTGGCCGACCTCGTCGTCTCCGTCGGTTTGGGCCATCGCATCGACGGCAGCGTAGAACAGCTGAACGGGCGCCTTCGGCAGCCACCGGTTGTTGATCCGAAACAGGTTGGCCGACAGGTTGAGGAAGTCCTGCCAGCGGGCGGCTCCATAACTTTGCTCGCCCGACCGGTAGAGAGCGAGCGCCATTGATCTGGTATCTGGGTTCGTTCCTGGGCAGGCGATTCCGCGGATGGGGTGCCCACCGAGGAGTACGTCGACGACGCGGGCAAGGACGAAGAATCGAGTGTTGGTGAGGTGAACATGCGCGTTGCCGTAGATGAGACTGCTGGGGCCAAGCAGCCACAACACAACTGGCCGCCGACGTGGCCGCAAGATTTCGGGCGACTTGTACTCGCCGTAGCCGCGGGCCCCGATCTCCCGCCGAAGGTGCTGAATCAGCTCACCCGCTGTCTCCGGCTCAATGTGCACGCTGGCGTGAGCAAAGACCGGACTATGCCCGCCGCCGACCAGGTTCCCGCCCGAGAAGCCTGACTCGTCACAGGCGATCTCGATGTGTCGTTTAGTTTGGGGCGATCCGCTTGGCATGATCATGGCTGTAACAACGGTACCGAGGATCATGGTTAGGTGACCGAGCCAGAGATCATCGAATACGTCAGCGCTTTGCCCGGGGTGGTGACCTTCACCGCTAGCAGCGACAACGGCGCGCCGGAGGCCGCTTGGGGCGACACGTTCTTCTTCTACGACCCGGAAGGGGATCAACCGGAGAATCAGCGACTCCCCTTCGCCACCGTGGTGATCCACGACTACGCCGGCTGGGACACCGAGTCTCGTCTTGACCGCGAGGGCATATTCCGCGTCAACATCGCCATTGGCAAAAGTGATTTCGAGCGACTGCTGGGCCATGCGCCTAAAGAGCATGCGGCCCATCACGGCGAGTTCGACTACACAGCGACCGACATACTCCTGCCGCATCCGACGTACGCTTCCCAAGGCTGGGTCTCGATCCTCAACCCAGCAGAGCGAACCAGCACGCTGTTGCGACAACTCCTGTCCGACGCCCATGGCTTGGCCGTACGCCGGCATGAGCGAAGGAAGGCCGCGAGGAGGTGATCATGATGAGTGAATCGTTGATCAAGTTAATCCAGTTCGTCAGCATCATGCTGTACGTCTTGGTGGCTGGGGTGATGTGGGGAACCTGGCTCTCCCTGGCCCGTACCATGACCGACTACGACGCCAGGACCTTCCTGACCGACGGCAAACACATGATCGAGAATTTGGCGATCGTCATGGCGGTGCTGATGATCTCTGCCGTGGTCGTCGGACTGATCGTCGTGGTGCTGCTGTTTTGGGCCCGGTCAACCGGCGCCGCGTGGTTGGCAGTTGCCAGCCTGCTCCTCATGATCGGGGTCTTGGTGATCACTCTCGCCGTCGAGGTCCCGATCGACAACATGATCGCAGTCTGGACCGAGGCCACGCTTCCCGCGGATTGGGAGCGGATCCGGGCCCGATGGTCAACCTTCCATACCTTCCGTACTTTCCTGTCGCTGGGTGCCGTCGCCGCGGCCGTGGGTGCCGGGCTCACCCTGCGTCCTGCCGCACAAGGAGTGTCGCGGCAACCTGCGGTTCAGCCTGATCACTCCGCGGTTTGAGCGTCAGCGTCGGTCTCTTCGTCTGGGTCGGGGGGACCCTCCCTCAGCGCTTCCCGTGCCGCCTCCCGACCCTCGTCGATGGCGTCGCGGGAGTGTTCGAGCAGTTCGCTGTCGGGGTCGGCAACCTCGGCGTCTGGGGGATCTGGGTTCGGATCTTGACCTGAGTCCATGGTCTCGGGTATACACCACCGGCCGGGTCTGGCGACTGAGAGGATGGGCGGCGTGTACGAGGCCCGTCTCCTAGCCACCGACCTGATCATTGGCGAGTCGGCCCGCTGGCACGACGGTCGTTTGTGGTTATCGAATTGGGGCGCGGCGGAGATTCTTGCCTTCGACCTGGCTGGGCACCGCGAGGTGATTACTGGTGTGCCGACCACGATTCCGTTCTCGCTTGACTGGCTGCCGGACGGTCGGTTGTTAGTAGTGGCCGGGCCTGAGCAACGGCTGCTGCGGCAGGAGCCTGACGGCTCGCTGGTCGACCATGCCGACTTAACTGCGCTGCCCGGCGGGCTGAACGAAATCGTGGTCGACGGCCGCGGCACCATCTATGTAAACGGCGGTGCCGACTTCTCTCCCGACGAGGGCGTTGCGCCTGGTTTCATCGCCGCCATCACCCCGGACGGGATGGTGCGCGAGGTCGCGGACGAGATTGCCTTCCCCAACGGGATGGCGGTGACCGAAGACAACTCGACCTTGATCATCGCTGAGTCATTCGCGGGCAAGCTGACCGCCTTCGACATCGCTGACGATGGTGGCCTTGATAACCGCCGGACCTTCGCCGAGGTGCCGGCCGATGGGATCTGCACCGATGCTGAAGGCGCCGTCTGGACGCCGAGCTGGATCGACAATGAGTCTTGCTGCGTACGGGTGGCTGAGGGTGGAAAGGTGCTCGATCGGATCCCACTGGGGCAATCTGGGTTCGCGTGTGCTCTCGGCGGGGCTGACGGCCGCACTCTCTTCATCCTGACCGCCGACTGGCACATGGATGAGGACTTCATGGACAACCTGCACCGCCTCACCACCGGACCGCGTACGGGACAGGTGCTCATAGCAACTGTCGCGGTGCCCAGCGCAGGTTGGCCCAACCACCGCTGACTTTGGGTAATCCTGGGCAACGCTCAGTGGCGGCACGCCCAGATCAGGCAGCCGCGTGTTGTGACGTCACGTTCACCGTAGCGGGCCTCTGCGAGGCAATCGATCAGAGAGGGGGCCGCCTAAGAGGGAAGATCAGCTGCCTGATCGGGGGTCACCGTTGGCAGTACTGGATCGGCGTTGACGCTGATGATCAGCAGCCCGCGGTGATCCGCTGGAGCGCGCTGCGCAAACCCACGAGCGCTAACGTCTTCCCAGGGCATCCTCGCCCACCGAGTGTGGTCGCTGCTCGCCGCGGTCACCTCGGTTCGTCCTCGCTGCGTTGCGCGCGACGGATGGGTCACGGTCCAGGAACCCGTGATGCGTAAGCCTCGCGATCGGGGTCGTAGCCGAAGCACTTTGCCTGTAAGTACCGTCACGGGGACGCCTTCTAAGTGATACAAGCCTGTTTGTATCACGCACTGACGATGTAGTGTTGCCGTGCACTTAACTGTTATGCACTTCCAAGTAGGGGAGCCGTGCCAAGCGCAGACGAAATTGCACGTACCGTTTTCTTTGCAGATGCAGAACATCACAGCGTCGCTGCTCCCAGAACCGCGTCGCAACTCCGCGCAACAATGATGTTCCATCTTATCTTTTCGGACAGTCTAGTGATTACTGACTCCCAGGCACTCCACAATAAAG
>JBKPAB010000176.1:0-2858 GCA_046726195.1 Actinomycetota bacterium | reverse complement strand
GGTTTTCACAATCATCCTGACTCAGATCCCGTTCGTGGCGACACTGATCATCTCGTTCATGAACTGGGAGGCCAACTATCCCAACGAGATCGCTTTCGGGACGCTCAACAACTACGTGACGGTCTTCACTGACGCGGCGCTTCGATCAAGCGTGCTCTTCACCGTCGTTCTGACCGTGACGGTCGTGATCGTGTCGCTGGCACTGGGGCTTGGCATCTCGTTGCTGTTGAACCGCAGCTTCTTCGGGCGCGGGATCGTCCGGACATTTATGATCGCTCCCTTCCTGATCGTGCCGGTTGCCGCCGCGTTGTTGTGGAAGCACGCGATCTACAACCCGGTCTACGGCCTGCTCAACGGAATCCTCACCTGGTTTGGCGGCCCTCAGCCGGACTGGATAACCGAGTTCCCGCGGTTGGCGATCGAGGTTCAGCTGATCTGGACGTGGACCCCGTTCATGACCCTGATCTTGCTGGCAGGGCTGCAGTCCCGGCCCGGTGATGTTCTCGAGGCCGCTTCTGTCGACGGTGCCAACTCCTGGCAGGTCTTCGCCAACATCACGATGCCGCATATGCGTCGCTATCTGGAGCTCGGCGGCCTGCTCGGCTCCATCTACGTCGTACAGACCTTCGACACCGTTTTCGTCATGACGGCCGGCGCACTGGGCACCGCCAACTTGCCCTACACCGTCTACGAAACCCTCTACAGCGCGCAGAACTACGGTCTTGCTTCCGCCCAAGGCGTTGTCGTGGTGATCTTCTCCATCGCGATCGCCACGTTCTTGCTGCGTACCGTTTCCACCCTGTTCGCCGAGGAGACCCGATGACTACCGCACTCGCTCCAGAACCCAGCAAGCTCGCCGCGGAGCGAAAGAAGTCCGGCGAACGCGGCCGGCGCCTAGGCTCCCGCACCGGCAATACCATCGCTGGCATCGCAGCCTGGGCCATTGGCATTCTTTTCGTTTTTCCGGTCTTCTACATGGTGCTGACCAGCCTCCACTCCGAGGTCAACGCATCAACCAACCCGCCTAGCTTCTTTGCCCCGCTCACCCTGGACGGTTACCGCGAATTCTTCGGTGCCTCCTCGGGAGCTAGCCCCTGGCCGCCGTTGATCAACTCAGCCACCGCATCGATCGTCTCAACGATCCTTGTGATCGTGCTGGCGATCCCTGCGGCCTACGCGTTGTCGGTCAAGCCGATCAAGAAGTGGACGGATGCGATGTTCTTCTTCCTGTCCACCAAGATGCTGCCCGCAGTTGCCGGTCTGCTGCCGCTGTACATCTTCGCCAGATATCTCGGGTTGCTGGACAACATCAACTACTTGTTGATCTTGTACACGGCTATGAACCTGCCGATCGCGGTCTGGATGATGCGGTCCTTCCTGGCCGATATTCCGGTCGAGCTCTTTGAAGCCGCTGCGGTGGACGGCGCCGGCCTGATCCGCACCCTGCGCAGCATCATCGTGCCGATCATCTCTCCCGGGATTGCAGCCACTGCACTGATCTGCTTCATCTTCGCCTGGAACGAGCTGCTGCTGGCCAACACATTGACCAGCGTGATAGCGGGGACGGCGCCCGTCTTCCTGACCAGCTTCGTCACCTCGCAGGGTCTGTTCCTGGCCAAGGTGTGTGCGGCGGCGACGGTGGTTTCGCTGCCAGTGATCATCGCCGGCTTCGCTGCACAGGACAAGCTGGTGCAGGGCCTGTCCCTCGGTGCAGTCAAGTAAGGCAAAGGTCAGATGACTGCGCTGAACCAAGCCAACCTCGGATCCCTCTCGATTCCAGTGCCGAGCTACGACCGCACGCAGGTCACTGTGGGCATCGTGCACTTCGGCGTAGGTGGGTTCCATCGGGCCCACCAGGCCATGTACGTCGATCAGCTCATGGAGCTGGGCAAGGCACTGGACTGGGGAATCTGTGGGGTAGGGGTGATGCCGTTCGACCTCAAGATGAAGGAGGTGATGCAATCCCAGGACTGTCTCTACACCCTGGTTGAGAAAGCGCCTGACGGAAGCTGGGAGCCTCGGATCATCGGATCGATCGTGCAGTACCTGTACGCGCCGGACGACCCTGACGCCGTCGTTGAAAAGATGGCTGACCCATCCACCCGGATCGTTTCGCTCACCGTGACCGAAGGGGGGTACAACTTCCATCCGGTGACCGGTGAGTTCGATGACACCAATCCGGCCGTCCAAGCCGATCTGGCTCCCGGGGCAGTCCCGGCCACAACGTTCGGCCTGATCACCGAAGCACTCGTGCGGCGACGCTCTCGCGGTATCGAGCCCTTCACTGTGATGTCGTGCGACAACATCCAGGGCAACGGTCACGTGGCGCATGAGGTCTTCGCCGCGTTCGCCAGGCTCCGCGACCCGGCGTTGGGCGAGTGGGTGGAGGCCAACGTGCGGTTCCCTAACTCCATGGTCGACCGGATCACCCCTGTCACCATGGATGAGGATCGGCAGCAGGTCAGCGAACGCTTCGGCGTCGAGGACGCCTGGCCGGTGGTCTGTGAGCCGTTCACGCAGTGGGCGCTTGAGGATAAGTTCTCTTACGGCCGCCCGCCGCTGGAGTACGTCGGGGTGCAGGTTGTCCCGGATGTGGTGCCGTACGAGTTGATGAAGCTGCGGCTGCTGAACGCGAGTCATCAGGCGTTGTGTTACTTCGGCTATCTCGCTGGCTACCGGCTAGTCCATGAGGTTGCGCAGGATCGGTTGTTCGCCAACTTCCTGCTCGACTATATGAACAGAGAAGCCACACCCACCCTGGCGCCGGTACCGGGCATCGATTTGGACGCCTACAAGCTGCAGCTGATCGAACGATTCTCTAATGAGGCAGTCCGAGACACGGTGGCTCGGCTCTGTGC
>JBKPAB010000175.1:0-4212 GCA_046726195.1 Actinomycetota bacterium | reverse complement strand
GCCGTACGAGCTTGTGTCAGGGATCAAGACTGGCGCTGCCGCTGGGTCAGGGCGCTGTTAGGTATCACGGAGTACGCGCTTGGGAGCCTTGGCAGTTTCATGGAGCTCGCCGGCCAGGGATTCGGAAGACTCTTAGGTCCGGAAAGTTCAACTCGGCGTAACGTCGGTAGCTTGCCAGATCTCTTTTGAGATTCCAATGCCGTCGGTCCCAGGGCGGCAGGATGCCTGAGCAATGGGTCGATGTTTGCGCGAGGAGGCTCATTGATGCAGTGGCTTTGGATTCGAGAGATCCGGCGCGCCGCCCGACGTGCAAGTGCACCCTGCTCGCCAGGTGGTTGCGTCTCGATCCGAGCTGGTCGATCAGATGGCAGCGATGCTGCGGGCCGCTCGGGAAGCATGGCGCGACGAACTCAAGCTGATTTTTATGCGGAGGCAGTCGTGGGCTTACGCTCGCTGCCACCTACCGTGATGTTTTGACGTCGTATTGCCGAGTAGAAAGACAAGGCACCCGGTGATCCGAGTGCTTGCTCTGTGACCGGCCCGGTTACTGAAACTTAGTCGTGGAGTTAGTTCCTGGGGGAATGTGTGGGGCAGGGGAGAGACCCAACGGCGTGTGGCAGTGTTTGCCCTGGTCAGAGAGCTGGCGAGGGGACTCGAACCCCTAACCTGCTGTTTACAAGACAGCTGCGCTACCGATTGCGCCACGCCAGCAATGCCGGAAAAGCCTACTCAGTTTCGGAGACTAGAAGGCTCCCGGACCACCAACGAACGCCGTCCCACGTCCGCTCACGGCGGTCTCCTCGCCAGCGGTTAACAGAGCAGCTTCGCCGCGCACCAGATCAAGGTTCCCAGTCGCCGACCTCATGATCAGTTCACCATCGGTCACCAGAACTATGCGGCCGGCCGTTCCCGCGGGAACGTTTACCGGCTCCCCCCGCGTCTCAATGCGCCAGAGCGCAAACTCAGGTGCTGGCGCCGGATAGCGCCGCACTCCTGGTGACTCTTCGATCGGCGTGATCAAGCCGCGGATACCGGGTGTGAAGTCCAAGATCGCAAGCAATTCGTCAACGTTGACGTATTTGGGTGTCAGGCCGCCCCGCATCACATTGTCGGAGTTGGCCATGATCTCCACCCCGCCTCCGCTGAGGTAGGCGTGCAGGTTTCCAGGCGGCATGAAGAGAGCATCCCCCGGCTGCAGCGTGATCCTGTTCATGAGTAGAGCGGCCAGTACGCCGGGATCGCCTGGGTAATAGGCATCGAGTTCACGGGCGGTACGCGCGAAAGACGCCAGATCATCGGTTCCCCTCACGGATTCCGCAGCATGCGCCACCTCCGTGATCACCGAACGCTGCTGAGATGGGAGCCGCAGCAGCCGCGAGAACACCGTGGCCAAGCGAGTCTCTGCTGGCGCATCAGCGGCGTCGCCCAGCGGTTTCACAAGCTCCAGAGCGCTGGCGACGCCGAGCCCTTGATACAGCCGGTAGGTCTGGGTTGGCTCGCGGAAGCCGCACAACGCCTCGGTCTCGACCAACGCGCACAGCACCTCGGGCTTCGGCCAGCCGTCGCGATAGGTCCGGTTCGGGGCTTCCCGCGGAATGCCGGCCGCCTGCTCGCGAGCGAACCCAGCCTCGGCCTGCTCACGGGTTGGATGAGCCTGCAGCGATAGCGGCTGAGCCGCGGCAATTATCTTCAGCAGAAAGGGAAGCCGAGGCCCGAGCGCCTCGACGGATGGCCGGCCCACGACCCCCACCGGGTCCTGAGCCACGACCTTGTCCAGCGGCTCGCCGTCAAGCGCCGACGGTCCCAGCGGGTGCGCGCCGAACCAGAGCTCAGCCTGCGGCTCCCCCGTGGGTTTTGTTCCAAGAAACTCCGGAATCACCGTTCGCGAGCCCCAGGCGTACGGCTGGATGACCCCCCTCAGCCGCGCCATCATGATTCCTCCTCTTCATGCCTGGCTTCACCGACCGCAGCTTGCCAAAGAGCGAGCGTACGCGCCACGGCGAGCGAATCGCGCCAAGGCACCATCGCTGACTCCACCTCGCCGGCCCGTAGGCAGCGCATGACTTCTTGGGCCTGGAAGGTGTACCCGCCGCCTGGCCACTGGGTTATCAGAACCTCGGGTGCGACATCGCGATGGTGCCCGCGATAGATCAGCATTTCCTTGGGACGGATGAAGAAGTCGCTGATCATGATCCGGCCGTTGCTGCCGCACACCTCGAGGCTGGTCGGAAGGTCGACCACCAAAGAGCAGATCACAGTTGCCGTGGCGGCGCGGCGATCTTCGGTCGCTGGGTAGCTGAGGAGTGCAGCGGCGTGATTGTCGACACCAGTTGCCCCGTGGCTCCCAAAACCTGACAGATCCGCAGGCTCACCGAGGAAGAGATTCACTGCATGGACCGGATACACACCTGCGTCAAGGATCGCACCGCCGGCGAGGGCTGGGTCAAGCAGCCGGTGAGTCGGTGAGCCCTTAAACGCGAAGCCGAAGTTTGCCGAGACATGCCGAATGTCACCAAGATCACCGGATGCCACCACGACCGCAGCTTTGCGAAGCAGCGGGTTGGTACGAGTCCACATAGCCTCCATCAAGAACAGGCCGCGAGCACTCGCCAGATTGATCAATTCCTCGGTGTCGGAAGGGCTGGTAGTAAGCGGCTTCTCAACCAACACGGACTTTCCGGCCTCGAGACACAACTTGGCAGAAGCGAAATGATCATGGTGCGTGGAAGCGACATAGATCACGTCGACATCAGGATCGCCGGCGAGGTCGGCGTACGAGTCGTAGGCCCGGGGAATGCCATGATCAGCAGCGAATGCCATCGCCCTCTCGAGGCTGCGGGAGCCGACCGCGACCAGACGTGCCTCGTCCGGGAGCAGGGCAAGATCACGAGTGAACACCGATGCGATGTGCCCAGTGGCAAGAATGCCCCAACCCGTGAGATCAGTCACGGTCCAATCCAACAGCATCGCAGCCGTAATGTGCCCCGAGCAGGCCGAGGGCACGCTTCGACAGGCTCAGCGCGCATTGAGCTCAGGCACGCTTCGACAGGCTCAGCGCGCCTAGTGCTCACGCACGCTTCGACAGGCTCAGCGCGCCTAGTGCTCACGCACGCTTCGACAGGCTCAGCGCGCCTAGTGCACAAGTTCAGCGCGCATAGAGCTTAGAAAGCGGCTATCTTGCTCCGGGTGTGCCAAACCGTGAGTGGCTCCAAGCCAGCAGGCGCGGAATTTGTTGACGCCACGAATGACATCGATGTGATTTCGATCTACGATGGCCTCATGATCGTCGCTTCGAGTCCTCAGCATGACGGTAGGGAACCGGCCGAGTTGAGCGCCCGGGACGCCGAAATCC
This sequence comes from Actinomycetota bacterium, assembly GCA_046726195.1. Classification (GTDB taxonomy): domain Bacteria; phylum Actinomycetota; class Actinomycetes; order Propionibacteriales; family Propionibacteriaceae; genus Microlunatus. The sequence goes on along the minus strand of JBKPAB010000175.1, from coordinate 860 downwards.
TCACTTTCGAACGACAGTGGTGGAAGTTCGCCGGCGCCAAAGAGCAGGCGATTCGCGACAAGTTCCAGATGTCGGCGACGCGGTATTACCAAGTTTTGAACGCATTGATCGACAAGCCGGAGGCGCTCGCCCAAGATCCGCTGCTGGTGAAGCGGCTGCGTCGTCTGCGCGCAACGCGGCAGCGTAATCGCTCGGCGAAGCGGCTGGGCATCGACCTCACGATCGAGTGAGTTTCAGCTTTCCCAGTACGGCTCGAACGCCTTCCCCGATTGGCCGCACCGGATAGTCGATATACCCGCCCATGGCCAGCCCGGCTTGCCGCTCGAAGAAGTTGCGTGCCGCACGATCGCCAGTACGCAGCACCGACCAGCCCATGAAGATCACGTACAGGATGTAATAAGGAAGTCCAAGGCAGTACAGGTATTGCCAGGTATGGCCCTCCTCATGCTTGATCAAGAAGGGGTTGCTGCGCAGCATGCTGTCCCAGGTGATGCTCGTAGTGATCACATTGCCGATCGTGAATGCCCCGGCAATGGGGAATTTCAGGTGGTAGTGCTCGCCCAGGAACAAACCCCGCGGGCCGCGCTTGATCGTGGCTCGGCCAATCTTCGCCACAGCTAGTCCGATGATGGTGCTGAGGTTGATGAAGTTCCCAACGAAGCGCACCCATTGCCACCCGGTCGTCGGCCAGCCAGGATTCATGGCCCCAATCCTGACAGTGTTCGCCGCTGGGCTTCATGGAGCTGCTCTCGGAATCTGGAGGGGGTTCCCAGGATGCGGACGAGACCTGCGTGTTGTCCGAAGCCACCCCTAGGCTGAGCCGTGTCTGTCTCTTATACACATCTCCGAGCCCACGAGAC
>JBKPAB010000174.1:0-26022 GCA_046726195.1 Actinomycetota bacterium | reverse complement strand
CTCAGCGCTGCCGACCTTGAGCAGCGTGGTGGTCTCACTCATGTTCGAGTCACCGACGATGACGTGCAGCCGCCGGTAGCGCTCCGGATCGGCATGCGGCTCGTCGCGGGTGTTGATGATGGGTCGGCTCCGGGTGGTAGCCGAGGAGACGCTCTCCCAGATGTGCTCGGCGCGCTGGCTGACGCTGTACTCCGCGCCGCGAGCCGTGTGCAGCACCTTGCCGGCACCGCAGACCAGCTGCCGCGAGACCAGGAAAGGCACCAGTACGTCGGTGATCTTGGAAAAATCGCCGATCCGCGAGATCAGGTAGTTCTCGTGGCATCCATAAGAGTTGCCGTGGCTGTCGGTGTTGTTCTTGAACAGGTAGATATCGCCGGTGATGCCCTCACTTGCCAGCCGATGTTCGGCGTCGACGATCAAGTCCTCCAGGATCCGCTCCCCGGCACGGTCATGGTTGATGAGTTGGACCAGATCGTCGCATTCGGCGGTTGCGTACTCCGGATGGGAACCGACATCAAGGTAGATCCGGGAGCCGTTGCGGAGAAAAACGTTGCTGCTGCGGCCCCAGGTCACCACGCGCCGGAAGAGATAACGCGCGACTTCATCCGGAGTCAGCCGTCGCGTGCCGCCAGAGGTGCACGCGACGCCGTACTCCGTCTCGAGTCCGAAGATTCTGCGGTCCACTGCCCTCCTCTACCTGTGCGGCCAGTCCTCCCGCGAGTTCAACCACCGGTTAGGTCCAGTAACCCGCCGAGCTCCTCGCGGGTTAACTCCCGGTATTCCCCGACCTTCAGGTTCCCGAGTCGAACCGGTCCGATTCCAGTCCGCGACAGCCGGCGAACCGGATGGCCAACCGCTTCCATCGTACGGCGCACAATGCGATTGCGACCCTCGTGCATCGTGATCTTGAGAAGTGTCCGGTCGCGTCCCGTTGAGGAGATCTTGACCGAGCTAGGTCGCACCGGTCCGTCCGCGAGCGTGATGCCGCGGCGTAACCGCCGCAAGGTTTGCGAAGTCACCACCCCCGCTACTTCGACCATGTAGGTCTTCGGAACCTGGTACGAGGGATGGGCTAGCTTGTGCGCGAATTCGCCGTCATTTGTCAAGATCAACAGGCCTTCACTGTCGATATCCAGCCTTCCGACATGGAACAGCCGCTCATTTCGCAAGCGCCTAGCGGCAGGGGGCCCGGTACGGCGGTCGGAACTCTCGGCGAGTAGATCGGCGACGGTTCGCCGTCCTGCTGGATCATCCATGGTGACCACCACCCCCCGAGGTTTGTTCATTGCGAGGTAAAGGTGCCGGCGCGGCGGCGGGATACGGGCGCCATCGACTCGAATCACATCGCGTTCCGGATCGACCCTGCGTCCCTGCTCGAGAACAACTTCGGAGTTCACTTCGACACGGCCCTCGCTGATCATGGCTTCGCACGCCCGGCGGGAGCCCAGACCGGCCTGCGCGAGGACCTTCTGGAGCCGTATGTGCGTTGCAGGTTCGATCACAGAGAGGGTTCGCGGGAGCGATCTGGCCGCCGGTCGGCGGGCTCAGGATTGCCGTGCCCCGAGCCTGGCGCAGCGTCAGCCAGTTGGCTCAGCTCGGCCTCCAGCTCCTCCACCTCAGGCAGCTGCGGGGCCAGCGGCGGCAAATCCTCCAGCGTCGTCAAACCCATCCGTTCCAGGAAGCGGCTGGTGGTGGCGAACAGCACAGCGCCCGACTCGTGATCATGACCGACCTCCTCGACCAGCCCGCGGGCTAGCAGTGTTCTCATCACACCATCGACGTTCACACCTCGGACAGCCGACACCCGCGCCCGGGAGATTGGCTGGGAGTAGGCGACCACTGCCAGCGTCTCCAGGGCAGCCTGGGAAAGCTTCGACTGCTGCCCCTCCATCACATACCGGGTGATCAGATCCGCGTATTCCTCACGGGTGTAGTACCGCCAACCGTCACCAACCTGCCGGAGCTCAAAGCCGCGGCCCGTCTCCTCATAAAAGGCGACCAACTCTGCGAGGGTCTCCGCGACGACCGACTCAGGTGCACCGACCGCCTGAGCCAGCTCGAACTCGGTCACCGGCTCCGCGGTCAGCAGCAAAAGCGCTTCCAGCGCCCCCGCCACATTCACCGAGTTGTCAGAATCCAGTTGACCCATAGGCGCACTGGATTCTGAGAAGTCGGAAGGTTGCTCACTCATTTCTCTGCCTCGGACGTGTCTGCGGTTTCGTCGAATTCGTCGGAGATCAGCCAATCCCGTTCTTCCCCGCCGATCCATCGGACCGTTAGCTCGCCCAGCGGGGTCAGCTGCTCGAACGCCACAGCGCCATCGCGGAACAGCTCCAGCAGCGCCAGAAACCGTGCCACGGTCGTCAACATGGTGGGTGAGTCGCCAGTCAACGCCCGAAAGGTCATGGCGCGCTGCTGGCGTAACCGGTCCACGACCACCACCGCCTGCTCACGGACGCTCACGGCGGGCGCATGCATGTGGGCCAGCGACAACACGCTGGCCTGCTTCGGTGCCATCACCTTCGCCGCCAGTGCCGCCAGCTTGGCCGGGCTGATGGAGATGATCACCTCGGGTTGCAGCCGTGCAAAGCGCGGCTCGATCCCAACCTCACGCGGAAATCGGCGACCCTCCGCCTCCAAGGTCGCGGCAAAATACCTCGCCACGCGCTGGAACGCGCGGTACTGAAGCAGCCGCGCAAACAGCAGGTCGCGCGCCTCCAATAAAGCCAGATCCTCTGGATCCTCGACCTCGCCGGATGGTATGAGCCGGGCCGCCTTGAGGTCCAAGAGCGTGGCTGCGACCACCACGAACTGACTGGTTTGATCCAGATTCCAGGCACTGCCTGCCCCCTTGATGTGAGCGATGAACTCATCGGTCACCTCAGAGAGCGCAATCTTGGTGATGTCGAGCTTGTGCCGGGAGATCAGCTGCAGTAGCAGGTCGAAGGGGCCGTCGAAGTTGTTCAGATGAACCTGGAAACTGCCACCGGATGCAGATGTCCCGGCGTGGTCGGGAAGCCCCCTGTCCTCCGCTCTCAACAATTTAGATTGCCTCGCTCGGCAAGCTCGCTCGGCGCGGATCGCGCCGTGGAACACGCCTACTTCGTCGTCGCTCCGTGACGAAAAGCATGTCACATCGCTCCTCCTCAGCACGCCGCGTGGCGCGATCCGGGACAGGATTGCCTCGCTCGGCAAGCTCCCTCGGCGCGGAAAGTCACCACGCCGACAGCCTGCGGACCAGCTCCGAGTCGTCCCCGCTCGCTTCAAGATCAGCGAGCATTAAAGCGATTGCCTCCCGCACGATCCGCCCACGATCCACAGCCATACCGTGCCGAGCACGCAACGTTAGTCTCGCCTGCTCCAGGGCAAGCAGCTCTTCGGCGCTGACATAGACGGTGATCTTATCCTCGTGACGGATCCGGCCGGAGCCGCGCCGGCCGAACGACTCCGTAGTTGGCTCCGCGGCTTCAGCCAGACCTACCCGACGCGGCATCGAGCGAGCACCTCACGAGCCAGAGTGCGGTAGGCCTCCGCGCCCGCTGATGTGGGCGCGTACGTGGTAATCGGCTCCCCCGCCACGGTCGTTTCGGGGAACTTCACCGTGCGTCGTATGACGGTGTGGAAAACCTGCTCCCCGAATGCCTGCACGACTCTTTCGAGCACTTCGCGGCTGTGCAGGGTACGCGGGTCGTACATGGTGCCCAAGATTCCCAAGATCTCCAGGCGCTGGTTGAGTCGGTCCTGCACCTTGGCGATGGTGTCGGTCAGCAGAGCAATGCCGCGCAATGCAAAGAACTCACATTCCAGCGGCATGATCACCCGGTCCGACGCGGTCAGCGCGTTGATCGTCAACAGACCAAGCGAGGGAGCGCAGTCGATCAAGATCACGTCGTAGCGACCGCGAACCGCCTCAAGCAGCCGGAGCAAAGTCTGCTCCCGCGCCACCTCCGAGACCAGCTGGATCTCCGCCGCTGACAAGTCGATATTGCTCGGCAGGATGTCGAGCCCGGAGACGTTAGTCTGACTGATCACTTGATCAATGGTGATGTCCTGGCCCATCAGCAGGTTGTAGATAGTGGCAGGCAGGGTGTGTGGATTAACGCCCAGGCCCACCGAAAGCGAGCCCTGTGGGTCGAAGTCAACAAGCAGCACGTAGCGGCCGAGCTCAGCGAGCGCAGCACCGAGATTAATCGCCGTGGTGGTTTTGCCGACCCCTCCTTTTTGATTGCACATGGCAATGATCAGGGCTGGTCCATGCTCGGTCAGGGGAGGGGCCATCGGCAAATCCGGCCAAGGTCGACCGGTCGGCCCAATCAACGGTTCCCGCTTGATCGACTGTGCAACACCATCGGGCGGCGCAGGGACGACGAAGTTCTGATCAACATCGGAGCGCTGATCGGGCTGAAGCAGTGACTCGAGCTTGTCAGCATCGAGATAATGCTCGTCCGTCAAGTCGGCGACCACGCTGCGCGAGGATGCCATCACATTTGATGCCGGGACATTTCGCCCAGAGACACTCGGCGCAGGGACATGGGGCGGAGACTGTCCACCCTCGTCGAGTTCCTGCACTCCAGCCTCCTCCTTGCCAGCTCGACACCATGTGGCTGCGTTCCGACGAAGCCTAATGCCGCCGGACACTAAGCAACTTTGTCGACACGACACTAATACGCACGAGGGTGTGAAGTGAGGAAGACTTCCCGCAAGTGGTCGATGGTTACCAGGGTGTAAATCTGCGTCGTCGTGACCGATGCGTGGCCGAGCAGCTCTTGCACGACACGGATGTCCGCGCCACCGTCCAACAGGTGAGTCGCGTACGAGTGGCGCAGCGTGTGCGGTGATACCTCGGCTGTGATGCCAGCCTTGTCCGCGACGGATCGCAGCACCGCCCAGGCGCTTTGCCTCGATAGCCGGCCGCCCCTGGCATTAACAAACAACGCCGGCGTTCCCCGACCCCGCGCGGTAAGCGCCGGCCGACCACGCACTAAGTAGGCCTCTAGAGCCTTCTGCGCATACGAGCCCACCGGGACGATGCGTTCCTTACCGCCTTTGCCGAGCACGCGCATTCCCGGCGTGCGCTCGCTGTCGCCGGCCCGGCTCAGCCGATCCATCTCATCCAGGTCCAGCGCTACGGCCTCAGAGATTCTGATACCGGTCCCGTAAAGCAACTCCAGCAGTGCTCTGTCACGGAGGCCCACTTCACTGTCGGTCGCTGGGACGGCCAGCATGGCCTGGACCTGTTCTAAGCTCAGCGCTTTTGGCAGCCGCCTGGGCGGCTTCGGCGGCCGGATGCTCCGCGCCGGATCTTCAACGGTCAGCCCTTCAACAGCAAGGAAACGGTGCAGGCTGCGCACCGCGATCACAGCACGTGCCACACTCGCATTCGCCAGTGGGAACTCGACCCAGCCGTCACCGTCCGGGGCAGCCACTCCCTCTCGCAACCGCGCGGCATAACTGCCGACCATCGCGCTGCTCACCTGGGCTGGATCGTCGACACCCAGCTCGGCCAGGTAGTCGGCGTAGCGCTGTAGGTCATGACGGTAGGCCGCAACAGTGTGCCGCGACATCCCCCGCTCAATAGTGAGGTGGTCAAGGTAGGTCTGGATGAGCGCCAGCATTGTTGCTGGGGCGTCAGCCGAGGACGTCGGCCAGCTCCTGATGCTGCAGCCCATGCGCTTGCGCCACCGGGCCGTTGGTGATCATGCCGTCATAGGTGTTCAACCCCAGTGCAAGCGCTGGATCAGCCTTGAGCGCATCCCGCCAACCGCGATTGGCCAGGCTGAGCGCGTACGGCAAGGTGACGTTAGTGAGCGCGTAGGTCGAGGTGTTGGGCACTGCGCCCGGCATGTTGGCCACGCAGTAAAACACCGAACGGTGTACCCGGAAGGTCGGTTCGGCATGGGTTGTCGGCCGGCTGTCTTCAAAACAGCCGCCCTGGTCGATGGCTATATCGACCAGCACACTGCCTGGGCGCATCCGAGACACCAGCTCGTTGCTGATAAGCGTCGGTGCTCTTGCTCCGGGGACGAGCACCGCGCCGATAACCAGGTCGGCATCCAGCACAGCCCGCTCGATCTCGTACGCGCTGGAAGCAACGGTCTGCAGATGGCCCTGGTAGATCCGGTCCGCCTCCCTCAGCTTGTCGATATTGAGGTCCAGCAGCAGCACTTCGGCCTGCATGCCGAGCGAGATCGCCGCCGCGTTCATACCTGATACCCCGGCCCCGATGACCACCACCTTCGCGGCATACACACCCGAAACGCCGCCCATCAGGGTGCCACGACCGCCGCCCTGCCGCATCAGGTGATAGGCGCCGACCTGGGGGGCGAGGCGACCGGCTACCTCACTCATCGGCGCCAGCAGCGGAAGAGTGCCGTTGCCCAGCTGGACCGTCTCGTAGGCGATGCCGGTGACCTTGTGATCCAGCAGGACTCGAGTGCAATCCCGGCTCGCTGCCAGATGTAGGTAGGTAAAGAGGACCTGGCCGGATTGCATGCAGTCGTACTCGCTCGCAATAGGCTCCTTGACCTTCAAGATCAGCTCCGAGTCCTGCCAGACGTCCTCGCGGCTGGACGCGATCTTGGCACCTGCGGCTGTGAACTCATCGTCGGTGATCGAAGAGCCGATGCCAGCACCGGTCTGGACGAGCACCTCGTGGCCATACCTGGTGAGCTCATGGACCCCGGCAGGGGTAATGGCGACCCGATATTCATGGTTCTTGACCTCAGTGGGTACGCCGACCCTCATAGCTCCTCCTGACCCAAGCCGACGCCTTGATCATGCCACGCTGTAACGCGGATCCGACGGAGCCGGGCACCTGCCGGCCGCCTGCAGACGGTTGCAGAGCTAGCGATCCTTTGGTCGCTAGATTCCCTCAGTCGCTAATAACTCATGGGCAGGCCAGGCAGCGTTGGCGGGGCGGAGGCTCGCGAAACCGTCTCGTTGCCGCGCGGTCCAGGCAGCGAGTACGCCGGAAACGACCGTGGGATTGTGTAGACGGCCACCAAGGACTGCCTCGACCAGGTCTTCCAGCGACGCCCACACGGTGTCCATGTGAGCCTCCTCGCCCTCGCGGCTGAAGCCTCCCGGAGCATCGACGGTCGTCAGGTCGCGGGCGAGGTAGATGCGTAGCGATTCACCGAGAATTCCGGGCGTGGTGAACAGGTCGACCAGCACCGCCCAGTTGCGAGCCGCGAGGCCAACCTCTTCCGCGAGCTCACGCTGCATTGCCTGCAGGTAGTCCTCACCGACATGAAGAAGTCCGGCGGGCGGCTCGATCAGCCGGTGCCGTACCGGATGCCGATATTGCCGAACCAAAGCCACCCGATCATGATCATCGAGCGCGATCACTCCAACCGCTCCCGGGTGCTTGACATACTCCCGCGCGATCAGTTGCCCGTCCGGCGTTCTCACCTGATCTTGGACGTAGCTGGTGACTGTGCCCCGGGCGAGCACGGTCGAGGAGTCGACCGGCCAGCTGAGTGGCGCGTCGGCAAGCTCGTCGGGACCCAAAATGATCATCGATGGTTGTCGTCGACCGGCAGCCGCGTAGCCAGCTTGCGGTCCAGCGCCGCTTCGACCAGACCGACGAAGAGCGGGTGCGGCTTGGTGGGCCGCGATTTGAGCTCCGGATGTGCTTGGGTAGCGACGAAATAGGGATGAATCTCACTCGGCAACTCAATGAACTCCACCAGCTTGGAATCTGGTGAAGTGCCGCTGATCACCAGGCCGGCATCCTCGAGCCGGTCGCGGTAGGCGTTGTTCACCTCGTAGCGGTGCCGATGCCGCTCCTCGACGTGGGCTTGCCCGTAACGTTTTGCGACTATCGAGCCGGGCAGCAATTCGGCTGGGTAGGAGCCCAGCCGCATCGACCCACCAAGATCACCATTGCCCTCGACGATGGCAACCTGTTCAGCCATTGTCGCGATGACCGGGTGCGGCGCCTCGGGCGCGAACTCGCTGCTGTCGGCTCCCTCCAGACCCGCCATGTGGCGAGCCACCTCGATCACCATGCACTGCAGGCCAAGACACAGTCCCAGAATCGGGATCTGGTTCTCCCGGGCGTACCGGACGGCGCCGACCTTGCCTTCTACGCCTCGGATGCCGAAGCCGCCCGGGATGACGACACCATCAACCTCGCTCAGCACCCGGGCCGCACCTTCCCGGGTTTGGCAGTCATCCGATGGCACCCAGCGAATCACCACCCTGGCATGGTTGGCGAAGCCGCCGGCTCGCAGCGCCTCGCAGACCGAAAGATACGCGTCATGAAGATCGACATACTTGCCGACCAGCGCGATGGTTACTTCCTCCTTCGGGTGGTGCACGCGATCAAGCAAGTCGTTCCAACGCGTCCAGTCGACGTCACGGAACCGCAAGTCGAGTCGGCGGACCACGTACGCGTCCAAGCCTTCGGAGTGCAGCACCTTCGGAATGTCGTAGATGCTCGGTGCATCGATCGCGGCCACGACGGCGGATTCGTCGACGTCACACATCAACGAGATCTTGCGCTTCACCGAGTCGGGGATGTCCCGGTCAGAGCGGCACACCACGGCATCCGGCTGGATACCGACCTGACGTAGCGCCGCCACTGAGTGCTGGGTCGGCTTGGTTTTCAATTCGCCACTGGGACCGATGTAGGGAACCAGGGAGACGTGCAGGAAGAACACATTCTCCCGGCCGACGTCGTGCCGTACCTGACGGGCCGCCTCCAGGAATGGCAAGGACTCGATGTCGCCAACAGTGCCACCAATCTCGTGGATGACCACGTCGATGTCCGGCCCTCCCATGGCGATCATCGATTCTTTGATCTCGTTTGTGATGTGTGGAATCACCTGCACCGTGTCACCGAGATAGTCGCCGCGCCGCTCTTTGGCGATCACCGAGGAGTAGACCTTTCCAGTGGTGATGTTGGCCTCGCCGGACAGATTGACGTTCAGGAAGCGCTCGTAGTGGCCAACATCGAGATCGGCCTCCGCACCGTCCTCGGTGACGAAAACCTCACCGTGCTGAAACGGGTTCATCGTTCCGGGATCGACATTGAGATAGGGGTCCAGCTTCTGCATGGAGACGCTGAGTCCGCGAGCCACAAGCAGGTTGCCGAGACTGGATGCCGTGAGCCCCTTGCCGAGTGAGGAGGCGACGCCTCCGGTCACAAACAGATGTTTGGTGAATCTCTCGCGGTATCCCACGGGCCTCCAGCTTACGTCGTGGAGGGCTATCGCACGGTGAACCCGCCCGAGTCGTCCCAGAAGCCCTTGTAGCGTCGATCTCGAGTGAGGTCGGCGTAGGCGCGTACCAGGTCGTCGACAACGGCGTCTTCGTCGGGCCAGGCGACTGCCTGAAGCAGGCCTGCCTCTCGCAGCCGGCGACGCTTTCCGGGGTTGTCGGCGAGCGTAGTGATCTGCTGCGCGGCCTCTTCGACGTCGCCGAGCTGGACCAGCACGGCAGCCGACCCGACCAACTCCTCGATTCCGCCTACCCGAGTGCTGATCAGCGGCAGCCCAGCCAACAGAGCCTCCTGGGCCACCAGCGCGCGGGCTTCCCAGGTGGAAGTCAACAGCGCGAGGTCAGCAGCCGCGTACAGCGAGCCGATGTCGTCGCTCCGCCCTAGTAAGCGCACCTGCAGGTTCTCGTCGTCGATGCGGCGCTGCAGAGCAGCTCGCTCGGGCCCATCGCCGACGATGACAAAACGAAGATCGGGCCTGTGCCGCAGGGCCGCGGCTATGTCGAGCAACATGCCGAGGTTCTTCTGGGATGCCAAACGACTGACCGTGAGTATCAGCGTGTCGCCAGCGTCAGCACCTAAAGCCAGTCGCTGCTCATCGCGACTGACCGTCGGTGCCGGCGGTAGCGGTGCCGCGACCGGTGAGAGCCGCGCGTTCCGGGCGCCGAGCCGTACGGCTTCAGCGACAAGGTCGCGACTGGCGCCCAGAGTCAGATCCGCGCCCATCGCCACCGCTCGTTGCATCTGCCGCACTGCCGCTGGCGCAATTCCGATGCCCAACAGAGCGTTATGCCATGTCACCACAAGGGGGACCTTGAACAGCCAGGCGATCGGGAGCCCTAACCAACCGGCTTTGAGCCCGTGCGCGTGCACCAGATCGGCACCAACGAAGCGGCGCAAGCTGGTCAGCGGCCACACATCGAGACCAAGCTCGGCGAACCCCTGGGCATCAGCCGTGACCTTTGGGCAAAACACCCGTATCTGGTGACCGCGTTGCTCCAGCCGCGGAGCGATGCTCGCCACGTGCCGCCCGATACCACCGGTGCTGGCGGTAAGCAGTTGCGCGATCTTCACAGTGAACCTACCTCTGCCGAGGACGTACGACGCCGCAGCGCCCACAGCTGAGCAAGCAGGGAGGGCGCGAAGAGGCGCAGCATAGCCGTGAAGACCAGCAGACAGATAGCAGCGGCGACGCATGCTCCGAGCACTGCCGCCACAATGCCGACATTGTCCAGCAATGGCGCACCCGCGGCGCCCACACTGCCTGCCACAACAGCGGCCGCCATGCCGACCAGCATCGGCCTCGTCAGCCCGACGGCCTTCATCCCCGACCGCCGCAGGAGCATCCAGCCCACCACCGCGCCCACGACCATCCCCAACGACACGCTGCCTGCCAGCGCGGGCACCAGCCACGTGGGCGGAACCACCAGCCGCAGCACGGCCACGCTTATGATCACCGTGGCCCACCCGCTCGCGTTGGCAATGCCCGACGCCTTACCCAAATGCTGGGATAACAAGGTACGCGAGGACAAGCCGAGCAAGGTGAACCCCACAACCGCGGGCGCAAAGGCGACAATCGGCCAGGCCAGCGCAGCCGTACGTCCAGAACCTGGACCCAGCACGAACACCCGCGCCACCGGCACAGCAGTCGCCACCAGCAAGGCAGCGCCCAGCCAAGCCATCACGACGGTGGCTGGACCGGTTTCGGCAAGCACCTGCCGGACATCGGCTTGGCCTTGCTCGGCAGCTGCGGCCAGCCGCGGAAAGGTCAATAGCAGCAGTGGGGCAGCCAGCACCGCGTACGGCAAAAGATAGATGGCGTTTGCCCACGTGAACCGCGTCAAGGCGCCTTGATCACCCGTCTGCTGAGCGGACCAGTTGATGAACAGCACGCTAAGTTGCTGCAGGACCAGCCCAACGATGCCGGCAGCGGCAATCGTAATGATCACCGATCGATCGCCTACGGCAAAAAGCAGCCGGGGCCTGAGGCGTAGCCCCAGTCGCCCGAGAGGTACCAGCGTGCACGCGGTCAGCGCAAACACACCCAACGTGGTGCCCCATCCCAAAGCGGCAAGTGCCTGGTCAGTAAGCTGCGTCGGGTCGTTGTTTGCCGACGGCGGGGCCAGCGCGGCGTAGCTGAGATACGCGATGATCACGATCACGCTTGACAACAGCGGGGCCGCAGCGGCTGCCAGGAACCGATGATGAGCCTGCAGCACTCCTGCACTGACGACTGCTAGGCCGTACAGCCAAACCTGCGGCGTGAACATGATCACGAGCGCGGCGAGGGTTTCGGCACTGCCAGCACAGTCGGCCTTGGCGAACACGGCGGCAAACGCTCGCGCGCCGGCAAGGACCGCCAGCCCGGCCGGCGTCAGTATCAGCAAGGTCCAGGTGATCAACGCCGATGTGGTGCGTGAGGCCTGCTCGCCCCTCCTTGCGCCGACGTGCCGAGCCACAACCGGAACGACGACACCGGCCAGCACGCCACCAGCCACGATCTCGAACAGCACGTTCGGCAAGCTGTTGGCCGCGTTGTAGGTATCGCCTAGACAGGTATCCCCAACGGTCTTGGAGAAGACCACTGACCGCCCGAAACCGAGCAGGCGGGAGGCGAGGGTAAGGCCTGCGACACCTGCAGCGGCGGAAGCGAGACCGGCTCTCACGGAACCCGACGTCCGAGCTGATCAAGCCGCCGTAGCAGCGGCACGCGCTCGATCACCGCCGTGTAGCTCACCCGCTCGCTGGCCAGGTTGAGGGCCGCGAGAGCAGCGAAGGCAGCCACCCGAAGCTGCCACGGCAAAGCCTGGGCGGCAGCGGTACCGACTGCGGCCCCGAGAGCGTTGGCGCCACAGTCACCCAGCATCGATCGGGCTGCCAGGTCGGTCGGCAGGCTGCCCGCGGCCGCGCCGACGGCAGGTGCAGCACCGTAGCCGACCTGGCCACTCCCCAGAAGGATGATCATCTTGGCTGCGCGGCCAGGCCGCAGGTCAAGGAGATTGGTGAAATTGGCTGAGGCCGAAATGAGTGCCGTGTCCAGCACCCCACTGAGGACCCTGCAGCTCGGCCTTGCACATTCGGATCGCGAGCGCTGAATCAGGGCAGCTGCGGCGGCGGCGCTGGCGGCGACTCCCAGGACCTTGAGCATTCCGCTGGTCACCTCACCGGAACGCAGCGCCCTGAGATGCCCGCGAAAGCCCTTGGCCTGGCGGGATCCATAGAGGTCGTCGTACGCTCCCACCAGTCCAGATCCGAGACCGGCCACAGCGACGGGAAGACTGCGGCGTCCGGAGTGGTCAATCAGCCGGTCCACCCCCACACCAGCGAGCAGCGCAACCACCGCGATGGGGCCCTCCGCGAGGGTCACGGTTGTTCCGGCGTAGTTGGTTCGGATCCAGCGCGACGCTTTCGCGGTGTGGTCTGCAGCTTGGAAGGGGTTGTCTTTCAGAGCCTGCACCACACGCCGGTTGGCGACTGCCGCAAGTAATGCGGCGGCCACGGCTGACGCCGCACAGGCCACGAGTCGGCGGCCCACTATCGCACCGGCAGCTCAGGCAGCGGCGCATCGGCCCTCGTCAGCGCACCGTAATGCGCACTAGGCCGACCAAGTAGTCGCTCCTTGCCCGCCAGTACGACAGTGGTCACGCCACTGCTCAGGTCGGCCACGTCCACAGTGCTGAGGCTATCCACTGCCGTGGGGTCGGATCGTACCGCCAGCACGTCGGTGCCTTCGATGTCCTCGCTGTTCGGGCCGGCCAGCACCACACTGGCCCACGTCGTCAGGCCCACATCAAATTCAACGTGAGCGGCTAGCTCCTCTGCTGTGGGTCGGGGATCCGAGGCAGGCGCCGCGACGACGATGATCAGCTGCGCTTGGGCGGGCGATTCCTTACTGATGGTGACCAAGCCACTGTTTTCTAGCGATTCCCCTACGGCGATCGCCAGCGCGTCGCGGTCTTCTGTCTCCTTGGATCCGATGGACCTACCGAGGGCGACGCCAAGCCTGGTCGCAGGCGACATAGTGTCGTCGAGGCCAATTGGCCCGAAGTAGGCCGCCAGTGCATCGTTGACCTTCTCGGCATTTGCGGCATCGAAGACTTCGGCGTTTACCGCGACGGTGCGTACCACGGTGCCGCCCGCCCCGGCGACAGCATTGGAGATGCTCTGCAGCACATCATCGGGGGCCTCCGGCATGGCGACCATGGCGACCCGCTGTCCGTTCAATTCTCCGGCTGCGACGGCCAAGCCGACTTGTTCGTCATAGGCATTGCGGTAGTCGTCTAGTGCCTTTCGTCGATCCAGCTCGGCGCGCAGCTCTGCGACCTGCTTGCGGTCCTGCGCCGCCTGCTGTAGCAACCCCTGGTCCACCGATGGGCTGAGCGACACACCAACGGCGATACCTACTGACAGAGCAATGAAGACCGCCATCAACGACACAATGTGGTAGCGGAAGTTGATCAAGATGCAGCTCGTCGTTGGGGCAGGAGGTCGCCGCGCTCCCGCAAGTTGATCAAGACACAGCTCGCCGCTGGGGCTGGAGATCGCTCCGCTCCGGCAGTTTTCATGTGATGAGTTCCTTTATCCAATAGAGCAGATCCCGGATTCGGGCGGCGATCACATTTCCAAATGCCCATCCCACGTCGGTGAACAACAATGCTGTGAGGAGCGCCACGATGCCGGACAGTACGAACAAGATCAGGTGCCAGGTTTTGATCTGGCTGCGATAAATCCTGGACACGCCCTTCGCGTCTACCAGCTTGGGGCCCACCCGCAGCCTGGTCAAAAAGGTGGATGCCATTCCAGCCCGGCCTTTGTCCAAGAACTCAACAAGCGAGGCGTGGGTGCCCACAGCCACTATCAGGCTGGCTCCCTTGGAGTCAGCCAGCAGCATCGCGGCGTCCTCGCTGGTGCCCAGCGCGGGAAACACCACGGCCTGAAGCCCGAGTTTCTCGATCCGCTCCAACCCCGGTGCGCGGCCATCGTGGTAGGCGTGCACAACGAGTTCCGCACCGCAGCGCAGTGTCTCGTCAGAACAGGAATCCATATCGCCAATGATCATGTCTGGCTTGTAGCCGGCTTCCATCAAGGCGTCGGCTCCGCCATCGACACCCATCAGAAGAGGTCGATACTCGGAGATGTATGGCCGGAGGGCGGCCAGATCGCTGCGATAGTCATATCCGCGAACCACGATCAGCACATGGCGCCCCTCGATCTCGGTCGCCACGTCTGGCACTCCGACACCCTCGAGGAGTAGCTCCTTCTCCACCCGTAGGTAGGTCATCGTGTTGTCTGCGAAGGCCTCGATCTGATCAGAGAGCCCGCTGCGGGCATACTCCAGGTGGTCCTCCAAGATCTCGGTGGTGTAGACGGTTCCCTCGGCGACCACATTTCCTGACGAGTTGATCAATTTGCCACTGTCCAGCGTCAGCCGCTCGCCCTCATGAACCCGAGCGAAAACGTGGTCTCCCACGTTGTCGATCAGCGGAATCCCAGCCTCCAGCAAGATGCCGGGACCGAGGTTGGGATAGCGACCTGACACCGACGACACTGCATTCACCACAGCCGCGGCGCCTACCTCCACCAGGGCTTCCGCGCTGACCCGGTCGAGGTCGCTGTGATGGATGATCGCGATCTCGCCCGGCTGCAGCCGCTTGGTGAGGCTCTTGGTACGCCGATCTAGGCGCGCCACACCGCCAACTTGAGTCGGTGTTCCGCGTTTGCGCAGCAGGGTGGGAAGTCGCATCTCGGGGTCCATACTCCCACCCGCGTTTTAGTGGGGTTCAGCAAACAGACAGATGTGCGTTTCCGACCACAACTCTCAAGACATACGCCTCCAAGGCCGCTCAGGCGTACGTTTGCGACCGAAATCGTCAAGACGTTACGCCGCCCGCCGCTGGAGTACTTTTCGTGACTCCCCTTACGTGCCGCCGTCGGGCCGCAGCCGATAGCCGAGGCCGCGTACGGTCTCCAGCGACCGTAGGCCGAACGGTCGGTCAATTTTCTCCCTGAGATAGCGGATGTACACCTCGATCACATTGGATCGGTACTCCTGCCCGATGTCCCAAGCCGCATCCAGCAGTTGGGTATGGCCGAGAACCTGGCCCGGGCTCCGCATGAAGGCCTCCATCAGCGCGAACTCACGGGTCGACAACCGAATCTCCCGGTCCCCTCGCCAGACTCGAGCCGCGGCTGGGTCAAGTCGCAACGAACCGACAACCGTGACTACCGGCCGTTCCGCCGGGTCGCGACGCGCCAGGGCGCGCAGCCGGGCCAGCAACTCTCCAAACGCGAAAGGCTTCGTGAGATAGTCGTCGGCCCCGGCGTTGAGCCCGCGAATCCGATCATCGACCGCCCCACGGGCAGTAACCATGATGATCGGCGTCCAGTCACCGGTGCTGCGGAGTTGGCGACAGGTCGCGAAACCGTCCTTATCGGGGAGCAGGGCATCCAACACGATGACGTCGTACGCGGTATCCGCAAGCATGGCGCAAGCAGCCTTGGATGTCCTCGCCACGTCCCCGATCATGTTGACGCTACGCAGCGCACGTCTGATTGCGGCGGCCATGCGTACGTCATGCTCGACGACCAGCACCCGCATGAAATGAAAGCTATGCAGCTTCACATGAGAGCCTTGTGAGAGCATCCGCGCCCTCTTGAACTGACGGCGCTCGCGCTTAAATTGCCGACGCTCGCGCAATCCACGCGGCGCTCGCGCTTAACAGGCCGACGCTCGCGCAATCCACGCGGCGCTCGCGCATCGCGCTGCAACCCGATGATGTCGTCCCTCTTCGCAGACCCCGACTCCGCAATCTCGGCTCAGCAGCCGCATGAGCGGGGTCTGCTCATCGATCCTCCATTCATCGGGGCGCGATTGCCGACGCTCGCGCCGAGGCTGCTAACTCGACCAACTCGCCGGCATGGGCAAGCGCGGATTCGGTGGTATCCAGACCCGCCATCATGCGGGCCAGCTCGACGGCACGGTCCTCATCAGCCACCTGGACAACCCCTGTGGTCGTGACCTGCCCGTCATCGGCCTTCACCACCACGTAATGCCGATCTGCGAAGGCGGCAACCTGAGCCAGATGAGTGACGGCCACCACTTGGGTGTGCTGGGAGAGCCTCGCGAGCCGCCGTCCGACCTCGACTGCAACCTTGCCGCCGACCCCTGCATCCACCTCGTCGAAGACCAACGTGACTGCCTCCCGATCCGCCGCGAGCACCACTTCCAGCGCCAGCCGGACTCGCGATAACTCACCGCCTGACGCTACCCGGCCAAGGCCGCGAGCCTCGCTGCCTGGATTGGCGGCAAAAAGCAGGTCCACGCGATCCGCACCCCACGGGCCAAGGTCGGCGCTGCTTACCTGGAATGTCAATCGTGCGTGTGGCATCGCGAGTGCAGCGAGCTCAGCGCGTACCAAATCGCTGAATCTGGCCGCCGCCTCCCGTCGAGCGGTGCTGATCTGAGCGGCCAGCGTCGTCAGCTCGGTCTTCAGTTCCTCGACTCGTCCGGCCAAGGTGGCGATGCGCTCATCACTCTGCTCAAGCTGGGCGAGTCGTACGGCGGACTCCGCAGCCCACTGCAGCACCTCATCACATGTCGTGCCGTACTTCCGGGTGAGCGTGCTGAGCTGAGCACGGCGTTCGGCGATCTGCTCAAGCCGCCCCGGCTGGGTCTCCAAACCGTCCAGATAACGCGCTACATCGGCCGTGAGATCGGTGAGCTGGTAACTCGCCTCCGCCAACCGGTCGCCTAGCTGAGCCGCTGCCGGGTCGCGGGAGACTGCCGGTTCAAAGGCCTTCCGGGCGGCATAAACCATGGCCAGCGCGCCTCCTGCCTCATCGTCTGAACCGGCGAGTGCATAAACGGCGGACTGCGCCGACTCCCGAAGATCATCAGCGGACTGCAGTCGCCGGGCCTCTGCTGCCAGGGCAAGGTCTTCGCCGGGCGCTGGCCCGACCCGCTCGATCTCCTCCAGGCCGAAGCTCAGCAAATCGATCTCACGGGCACGGCTCTGAGCCTCCCTGTGGAGTTTCGCCAGCTCCGCGCGGGCGGCTCGATCCTCCACCCAGAGGTCGGAGTATCGAGCGAGGGGTTCGAGCACCGCCGAGCCAGCAAATCGATCCAAGAGCTGCCGTTGGCGGTCGGACTCAGTGAGACGGTCTTGCTCCGCTTGTCCGTGGATCTTGACAATCGCGGCAGTCAGATCTGCGCAAACGCTAGCCGGCACTTGGGCACCGCCCAGGTAGGCACGAGAGCGGCCGGCCGCCGTGACGTGGCGCGCGACGATGAGCTCGTCATCGTCCAGTTCACCGCCGGCCGCGCTCACCCGATCCAACAACTCGGCTTTCTCGATCTTGAATCGGCCTTCCACGCGAGCCCGTTCTGAGCCGCGTCGCACCGACCTCGGGTCCGCTCGGGCGCCAAGCAGCAGGCCCAGTCCAGTGACGATCATGGTCTTGCCGGCCCCGGTTTCGCCAGTCACCACGGTAAGCCCGGGATGCAGACTGATTGTTGCATCGTTGATCACGCCGAGGTCGGTGATGCGAAGCTCGGTGATCATGCAGGCGCGTCGATCATGGTGATGGCTGGATTAGCCGATCCGCGCCAGCCCTCCACCGAAAGCTGGAACTTGTTAACCAACCGGTCGGTGAACGGCGCTTGGGACAGCCGGGCTAACCGGAGCCGTTGCTTTCCCCGGGTCACCTCGATCTCCATACCGGCGAGCAATTCCGCGGAGCGGCGGCCGTCGCACGAGACGATGCCGTGCGTTCGGGAGACGTCGAGCACCTCGACCACTACCGTCGAGGTCGGGCTGAGCACCAGCGGACGCGCAAATAGGGCATGCGCGCTGAGCGGTACCACCAAGAGCGCCTCGACGCCCGGCCAGACCACAGGGCCGCCAGCGGAGAAGGCGTACGCCGTCGAGCCTGTCGGAGTGGAGACCAACATGCCGTCGCAGGCCCAGCGGGACAGTGGCCGGCCATCGATCTCGACCAAGACCTCGAGCATTCGTTCCCGCGCAGCTTTCTCGATGGTCACCTCGTTGATCGCGTACGAAGACCATGACGGCTTGAGAGTCTTGGAGTCCCGCAGCGTGATATCGATGGTGAATCGCTCTTCGACCGTGTAGGAGCGTTCCACTACATGGGCGACAATGCTGTCGATCTCTGATGACTCGGCCTCAGCCAGGAAGCCGACGTGTCCCAGGTTGACTCCGAGAAGCGGAATCTCGCTGGCCAACACCCACTCGGCGCCGCGCAAGATCGTGCCGTCGCCGCCCAGCACCACCATGAGCTCAATCCCGTCTTCGAGCCTGACGGGCTTGGAGAGCGGGACCACGGCGTGCGAAAGCCGGGGGCCGAGAGCAGCCAGGTCCCCGCCCGGCAAGGCGGAGACGATGCCGGCCGCACTCAGTCCTTCGACGAGCCGCGTTGCCGCGGCGATTGCGGCTGGCCGCCCCATGTGGGTGAGCACCGCCACGCGACGGGTCGAATCTGAGTTCACGCTCGGCGGGCCACTCTTCGGGGCTGAGGCCTCGGTCACCTGCCA
Source organism: Actinomycetota bacterium (assembly GCA_046726195.1). GTDB lineage: Bacteria > Actinomycetota > Actinomycetes > Propionibacteriales > Propionibacteriaceae > Microlunatus. The sequence goes on along the minus strand of JBKPAB010000174.1, from coordinate 7,252 downwards.
CAGCATATTCAGTGCTTGATTGCTCCGCTTGCTGCGCTCGCTCCGCGCGGATCGCGCGTTGCAAGCCACTGCCTTCCTCACTCGCCCGCAGACGAAAAACGTGTCCGCTCGCTCATTCGTCCAGGACAGCGGCGCGCGCGATCCGTGCTTGATTGCTCCGCTCGCTGCGATCCGTGCCTCTCTCACCTTTGCAGGAACGCACGTACACGTTCGTTCCTGCTGCGATGCACACGTTGCAACATGTGTGACGCGAAAGGAGCGAACGTACACGTTCGTTTCCGCACTGACTGTAGGGAGAATGCCTCCCTGAGCGGCGGTTACGTTTTGACGAGAGCCTCCAGGTCGAGGTGCGCCGGAGACTCGGTTCGGCGCAGCAGGATGAAGAACTCACGGTTGCCGGACGCACCTTGGAGCCGGCTCGGGACCGCCGCCACGCAGTTCCAGCCATATTCGCCTGCCGCCATGATCAGGGCTGAGATTGCCTGGACCTGATGCGCTGGTGACCGCACGACACCGTCTTTTCCGAGCAGCTCGCGTCCCACCTCGAACTGTGGCTTGACCAGCAATAACACCCAACCTTCAGCTCGGGTGACCGAGACTATTGGACTGATCAGCAACGTCAGTGAGATGAAAGAGACATCGGCGACCACCAAGTCGACCGGAACTCCTCCGAGATGATCCAGCCGCAGGTCTCGCAGATTGGTTCGTTCAAGTAACCGGACTCGAGAATCCGCCCGGAGCATCGGTGCCAGCTGACCGCTGCCAACATCCACCGCGATCACCTGCTGACAACCGCGTTCCAGCAGCACCTGCGTGAAGCCTCCAGTTGAGGCACCGGCGTCGAGGGCTCGTCCGGCCACGCTGAGCTGGAGGTCGTCAAGTGCGCCGATGAGCTTGTGGGCACCCCGGGAGACATAACGATCAGCGGGAGCCCCAATGCTGGCAGACGGCGGTACCTGATCGCCGGGCCGCTGGACAACAGAACCGTCGACGACGACCTGACCCGCGCTGATCATGGTCCGGGCGTGGGTACGCGATCGGGCCAACCCGCGCCTAACCAGCTCGCGATCGAGGCGCTGGGTCATACCTCAGCCGGTCGCAGCGTTGTCAGATCGGTTGTCATCTCCTTGATCTAGGGCTGCCTGAAGCACTTCGTGCGCCCTTGCGAGCCGATCGTGATGCTCCCCAATTGGAGCCGAACCCAGGTCCGCCAGGGCCAGCAGTGCATCGTCCACGCCGGCGATACCGGTACGTGGCGGTTCGATCAGCGGTTCCGGACTGTGCGGCTGATTTTGGTCCTGCTCGGTCACCGCTCGGCTCCCGGTGAGACGGCTTCTGCAGTCGCCGCGGGCTTACCCGCGGGTTCACTGTCGGGAGGAATAGTCCCCGCTGCCTCGGTGCTGGCTCTCATTGTCGCCGCGGCCTTTCTGGCGGACGCCCTCTTTGTAGCTGCCTTCTTCGCCGACGAAGCTCTTGCCGCGCCCGCCGTCACCTTGTTGATCTGTGCTCGCAAGGAAGCGATCTCATCGCGCAGCGCCTGCACATCCTCGGTGCGGGCCAAGCCGAGGCGCGCCGCCATTTTGTCGACCTCCGCCATCACGAAGTGCTGCAACAGCTCCCGATTAGTTCGGCTAGCGTTCATGATCTCTTCGGTCAGTTTGGTGACCCGCTCGCTGGCCTCCGCGGCAACATCGTCCAGGCCCGCTTGTTTCAGCAACGCTCGAGCGGTGGTCGACGCCTTCTCCTGAGTGCTCTTGGTGACACCAGTCACCATGTTGATGTAGGTCTGCAATGGCTCGGCCACGTCTTATGCCTTTCTACCGCCTAATGCCGCTGGATGGGCAGTGCCACGCTACAGCAGCGGCCCAGCGGGTGATCACTGCTGGCGGAGCTGTTCCAGCGCGTCGACCGTATCGAGCAACAGCCCGTGATCCGCAGCCCACCAGGCAGCGTGAGCTGCTGCCCAGATTGCCTCGACGTACATCCCGCCACCGCGATGCACAACCAACACACCATCCACTGCCAGGGCTGTCGCCGGACCGCAGTGGAATGCGCCCGAAACGTGGGTGATGTCGAGCGGGGGCCGCAAGAGCGCCCGCAAATCTTCGCCGACAAATGTTGGCCGCTCCCCTGGCGCGGCACTGAGCAGCTCCTCTGCCCGATGTGAGCCCGAAAGCACCAACATGCTGTCGAGGCCGGCATTGACTGCTCCGGCAATGTCGGTGTCGAGCCGATCACCTACGAACAGCGGGTGATGGGCACCGAGACGGCTAACAGTATCGTCCAGCAGCGGCCGGTAAGGTTTGCCAGCGATCTCTGGCTCAGCCTCGACGGCCATTCGCACTGCGGCAACCGCCGCGCCGTTCCCAGGAACCAACCCACGCTCGGTCGGGCGGGTGGGATCGTCGTTTGTTGCGACCCAGTGCGCCCCGCGATGGATCGCGATCGCGGCCTCGTTGAGCTCCTGCCACGCCAGGTCGAAGCCATAACCTTGCATCACCGCCACCGGACCGTCATCGGCCGAATGCACTGGCACCAGGCCTGCCTCGCTCAGCGCCACTGTCACACCCTCGCCGCCGACCGCGAGAATCCTGGCACCAGCGCCGAACCGGTTGATGAGCAGATGAGCGGCGGCCTGCGCGGAGGTCACGACGTCCGCCGCGGTCGCAGGGATTCCCAGCTCAACCAGATGATCGGCGACCGCAATCGGTGGGCGCGCAGCGTTATTGGTGACGAAGCCGATCTTGGTGCCGCGATCACGGAGCTCGGCAATCCCTTCCGCAGCGCCCGGCACCCCGACTGGACCCAGATAGACGACGCCATCAAGATCGAACAGCACCGCGTCGTAGGAGTCAACGACCAGCTCATGTGCGCTCATTCGTAGCTCCTCACGCCGGCTCTTGTGGTTCCCGGTCGTTTCGATCATCGTTCTCGTCGTAGTCGATCAAGAGCCCGTCAAGTTCGTCGAGTCGTTGTTGTGCATCAGTCTCCTGATCATGATCAAGCTTGGCGGCAGCTGCAAACGACTGTCGTGCCTCAGATTCCTTGCCCGCATGGAGCAATGCGTCTGCATAGGCGTAGCGCAGACGAGCCACAGCAACTGCTGGCACGCCATCCGGACGGACTACGGCGACGGCGCGTTCGAGAATCCGTAGCGCCTCCTGATCTTGGCCGAGGTCGCGCCGCGCGCCCGCTTCAACGATGATCATCTCGATACGCAGTGCCGGATCCAGGCCGACCCGCTCTGCTTCCCGCGCCAGCTTCAGGGCATGGTGCGGTCGACCCAGAGCACGCTCGCAATCAGCCATCACCGGTAGATAGTCGTGGGTTCCGGTCATCCGCCGGAGCGCACGAAACTCGCTGAGTGCAACGTCGTAACGACCAGCAGCGTAAGCCGTCTCGGCTGCCGCTTCACGCACAATCGGCAGCCGGGCAGCCCGCCGTCGTGCGGCCTCAGCATGCGCGTACGCCAGCTCAGGGTCTTCGTCCACCAGCCGCCCCGCCACGACGAGGTGCGCGCCCACAATCTCAGCAAGATCTTTGGGTAAGCCGCGCAACTCCGCCCGCACCGCCACGTGCAAGGACCGAGTGTCGACGCCCTCGGGGATAGCCGGCTCGTTTTCCCGACGAGCCAGACCTGGTCGAGGCCCTTGAGCCGGACGTCGAGTCCGGATGGCGTCCTCGCGGCGCTTCCGATCAGCGCGAGGCTTGGATCGCTTGTTGTCCGGGACTGGTTCTGCAGCCTGCCGGCGGCGTCCTGGCACGCTTCCTCGCGAGCGGTCCGACCGCTCCTGCTCTGCCATCCGCCAATCCTGTCGAGATTCCGAATCGGACGCAAAGCGCTGCATGAGCGAGCAGCAGGTTGCTCGTCGCACAGCGAGCATGCGGTCCCTTGGGCATCGCATGGGGCGGAGAATGAGGTGAGCCACCATTGACCGAAACTCACCACGGAGGGCGCGCATGACACTCGTCGCCGGAGTCGACTCCTCGACCCAATCAGTCAAGGTCGTGGTTTGTGATCTTGAGACAGGAGCGGTTGTCCGCAGCGGACGTGCCCCGCACCCAGACGGCACAGAGGTGTCGGCGTCCGCCTGGCTGGCTGCCTATCAGGAGGCCACAGCCGATCCAGCGCTCCTGGCCGAGGTTGCCGCGCTTGCCGTCGCCGGCCAGCAACACGGCATGGTTACCCTCGACGAGAAGGGTGAGCTGGTACGCGATGCCTTGTTGTGGAATGACAACAGGTCCGCCCCTGACGCCAACAATCTCATCGACGAGCTCGGCGGCGCCACGATGTGGGCCGATGCGGTTGGCTCGGTTCCCGTCGCATCCATGACGGTCTCCAAGATCAGGTGGCTGGCCCGGGCAGAGCCTGAAAATGCCGCGAGAACAACTGCTGTCGTACTGCCCCATGACTGGCTGAGCTGGCAGATCGGAGGTCGGAGTTTCGCGCCGACGACCGACCGCGGGGATGCATCGGGCACCTGCTATTTCGATGCGACCTCCAACCGCTATCGAAATGATCTTGTGCAATTGGCTCTGGGCCATGATCTAGAGCTGCCACGTGTTGCGGCTCCTAGCGAGGTGATTGGATACACGCCGAATGGCATCGCCATTGCTCCAGGAACCGGTGACAATATGGCGGGCGGGCTCGGCCTTAAGGTGAGGGCCGGCGACGCCGTCGCCTCACTGGGAACCAGCGGAACGGTCTATACCAAGAGTCACCAGCAAACACATGAACCAACCGGGACGGTGGCGGGCTTCGCGGATGCTACTGGCGAATTCCTCCCGCTGGTCTGCACCCTCAACGGCGCACGCAATCTCGTCGCAACCGCGGATGTCCTTGGCGTAACGCTGGAGAAGCTGAGCTCGCTCGCCTTGAGTGCCGAACCGGGCAGTCAAGGGGTAACTTTCGTTCCTTACCTCGAGGGTGAGCGGACGCCGCCCTTGCCCGACGCTCGCGGTCAGCTCGTCGGGCTGACTCTCGCCAACATGACTCCGGCCAATATTGCCCGCGCCACGATCGAGGGCGTGCTGTGGAGTCTTGCCTACGGTGTCGAAGTACTAAGGGAGCAGACCGGGCCAATCTCTTCGATAACTCTGACGGGCGGCGCCTCGCAGTCTGACGCAGTACGCCAGATCGCTCCAGCGGTTTTTGGCCTGCCCATCGTGGTCAGCGACACCTTTGAAAGCGTCGCTATCGGGGCTGCACGGCAGGCGGCGTGGGCTTTGACCGGCACACTTCCGGATTGGCCGGTGCCCGTGATTAGTCAGCTGGAGCCTACGGCGAGTGACCAGCTCGCAGCCGCTCAGATCATGGATCGCTACCGTTCGGTGCTCACCGCCCATTTCGGTGTTTAAGGCATGTGAGGCCATCCGCGGTCGTCTGGTGCTACTTCCCTCCTGATGAACAGCCCCCGCGAACGCCCTCCCGCTCGTTTCCTGCTCGCGATCATCGACGCCGGCGGCACTGTGCCGCCTGCCCTCAGTCTCGGTGCCGAACTGATCCGTCGGGGACACCAGGTGCGCGTACTCGCCGACCCGACCATCGAGAAGTCCGCTCGGGCCGCTGGATGCACCTTCTCACCGTGGCACGAGGCACCTCACTTCAACTCCCGCGACGAGCAGACAGCAATTGTTGCCACGTTGGAGGGCGGAAGCCCGTACCGGGCATTCCGCGCTGCCAAACGCTACGCCGGCAAGGCGATGACTAGCCGCTTCGCAAATGATGTTGTCTCGACTGTCCGAGAGTCTCCCGTCGATGCCATCCTGGCCGACGGGTTGCCAGGAATATTGATCGGAGCCCAGGCGACCAGGCGTCCCACCGCAGCTCTTGTTGCGCAAACCTACGTGCGGCCCACACCTGGGCTGCCCCTGCTCGGAACGGGCTGGTCACCAGGTCAAAGCTTTCTCGGCAAAGCGAGAGACAACCTCGCCCCAAGAGTCGCGACTTGGCTCCTGACACCTACTTTGCCGCGCTTGAATGCCGTCGTCGAACGCTACGAGCTGCTCCCTCTGGACAACGTGTTTGAGCTCTTTGACCGCTGCGCTCGAGTGCTCGTGATGACCAGCCCATCCTTCGACTTCAGTTCAGCGCAGCTTCCGGAGAACGTTCGATACGTCGGGCCGCAACTTGACGATCCAGATTGGGCCGCTGCTGCGAAGTGGCAGCGCCAGGGCAGTGAGCCGCTCGTCCTGGTCGCAACGAGCTCGATCTACCAAGATCAAATCGACCTGCTCGGGCGGATAAGCGCGGCCCTACGCCAACTGCCGGTGCGAGCGGTGGTCACGACTGGGCAGGCTGTCGATCCAGCCAAGATCGAGGCAGGTCCCAAGATCGAAGTCTTACAGGCCGCCCCGCATTCCAGCGTGCTGCGCGAAGCCTCCGTAGTCGTCACTCATGCCGGGCATGGCACCGTGCTGAAGTCCCTAGCAGCCGGAGTGCCTCTGGTCTGCATACCGATGGGCCGCGATCAGAAGGACAACACCGTACGTGTGCTGCGGCTTGGAGCAGGCGTACGGCTAAGCAGGAAATCGCCGCCGGCACAGATTGCAGCAGCAGTCGCCGAAATCCTGGAACGCCCTCAATACCGAGAGTCCGCACGCCGGTTCGCCGAGGTTCTGGCATGGGAAGCAGCGCATCGCCCGCGCGCCGTCGATGAGGCCGAATCGCTGGTGCGGTTATAGGTGCCGCACGTTAACGGCTCTCGCGATGCGCTACTTGGACTCGCGCCATCTCCGCATACTTACTTAGGCTTCGAACTATCTGCAGCTGATGCTCAGTCCAAGTAACTGATGCTAAGTGAGATTCGGGATCAGTACGCCATTCTTAAACATTTCAGGGCCGGTCACAAATGACCGACCCTGAAATGTTGTATGTCCGGCGATGTCCTAGTCTCCCACACGGTCCCCCGTGCAGTACCATCGGCGCTGAAAGGCTTAACTTCCGGGTTCGGAATGGAGCCGGGTGTTTCCCTTTCGCCATGATCACCGAAACTCTATGGAGATGTCAGCGGATATCTGCGCCCTGCGACAGGCTCAGGGCGCAACTCCTAAGCTCAGGGCGCATATCCCGACCGTATCTCGGGAGCTGCACAGTGGACGCAAAGCATAGTGTAGAAACAAGCCCTCGGCCTATTAGTATCGGTCAGCTCCATGCATTACTGCACTTCCACATCCGACCTATCACCCAGTGATCTGCTGGGGGCCTTACCAGGTTAACCCTGTGGGAGCCATCATCTTGGAGCGTGCTTCC
>JBKPAB010000173.1:0-3190 GCA_046726195.1 Actinomycetota bacterium | reverse complement strand
GTGTTGAGTTGATGTTGAATGCCACCAACCTCGCTCTGGTGGCCTTCTCGCGGATGCACGGTGCCCTGGACGGGCAGGTGGCCGCTTTCTTCGTCATGGTGGTGGCTGCCGCTGAGGTGGTCGTCGGGTTGGCCATCATCGTGACCATCTTCCGTACCCGCCGCTCGGCCTCCGTCGACGACGCGAATCTGTTGAAGTTCTAAAGGATTGCGATGCCCCCACTCGAGATCGTCATTCCTGTGCCGCCCACCGGCTTCTTCACCCTGGCCTGGCTCCTTATCGCCATCCCTGCGGCGAGTTCCGCGATCCTGCTACTGGTCGGCAGGCGCGCTGACCGTTGGGGTCATTACCTTGGCGCGGCGGCGCCCCTGATCTCTTTCGCGATCGGCCTTTACTACTTCATTGATTTGCTCGGCCGGGACCAGGCAGCGCGCGCCGTATCGGTGCCGCTTTACAACTGGATCTCCAGCGGAGGCTGGCAAATTGACGTCGGCTTGCTGATTGACCAGCTCTCGATCGTCTTCGTCTTATTGATCACCGGCGTCGGTGGCCTGATCCACGTCTACTCCGTCGGGTACATGGCCGACGATGACAAGCGGCGTCGTTTCTTCGCTTTCCTCAACTTTTTCGTCGCTGCGATGTTGCTTCTCGTCCTGGCTGACAACTACCTGGTGCTCTTCGTCGGCTGGGAGGGCGTAGGCCTCGCGTCCTACCTGCTGATCGGCTTCTGGCAGTACAAGCCGGTGGCGGCGACGGCTGCCAAGAAGGCGTTTGTGGTCAACCGGGTCGGCGACATGGGCATGTCCCTTGCCGTCATGCTGATGCTCGCGCTGTTTGGGTCGTCGGCTTTCGTCGACGTCAACGAGGGCATGCCGAACGTCAGTGATATCAGTGCCTTGATCTTGGGCCTGCTGCTCTTGCTCGCGGCCTGCGGGAAGTCCGCCCAGGTGCCGCTGCAGTCCTGGCTGCTGGACGCGATGGAAGGTCCGACTCCAGTGTCGGCGTTGATCCATGCCGCCACCATGGTCACGGCTGGTGTCTACCTGGTTACGCGGAGCAATGCGGTTTATGCCGAGTCCGCGGCTGCCAGCACCGCGGTGGTCGTGGTGGGCACGGTGACGCTGCTGTTCGGCGCCTGGATCGGCTGCGCCAAGGACGACATCAAGAGGGTCCTGGCCGGCTCAACGATGTCCCAGATCGGTTACATGATGCTGGCGGCGGGTATTGGGCCAGCCGGCTACGCCTTTGCGATCTTCCATCTGCTGACTCATGGTTTCTTCAAGGCTGACCTGTTCTTGGGCGCAGGTTCGGTGATGCATGCCACCAACGACAACGTAGACATGCGCCATTACGGCGCATTGTCGCGGCTGTTGCCGATCACCTTCGTGACGTTTGCGGCGGGTTACCTGGCGATCATCGGGTTCCCGTTCTTCTCCGGCTTCTATTCCAAGGACCACATCATCGAAGTCGCCTTCGAGCGGAGCGCGGTCGTCGGCGGGCTCGCCCTCCTCGGCGCTGGCATCACGGCGTTCTACATGACGCGGCTGATGTTGATGACCTTCTACGGCGCCAAGCGCTGGCAGCAGGGGGTGCACCCCCATGAGTCGCCGCGCGTGATGCTCGTGCCCCTCGTATTGCTGGGCATCGCCTCAGTCATCGGCGGCATGGTGCTCAATAACTGGATCGTCGGCTGGCTTGATCCCGCAGTGGGCGGCGGGGCGCCTGAGGAGCAGCTAAGCCTGCTGCACTTCTCGCCCATTGTGCTGCTCACGCTTCTTGTGGTTGCGATCGGCGTTGGGATCAGTGTGTGGATCTTCGGGCCGCGTCGCGAGATCCCGCTGACACAGCCGGCGACCCGGTCCTTCTTCACGGTGGCCGGACGCAACGATCTGTACGGCGACGCATTCAACGAGGCAGTGTTCATGCGCCCGGGGCAGCAGCTGACCGACGGGTTGGTCAGGCTCGAGAACGTCGCCATTGATGGCGCCGTGAACGGCACGGCTGCGGCGATCGGGCAGATGTCGTCTCGGCTGCGGCGGGTGCAGAACGGCTTCGTTCGCTCCTACGCGCTCACCATGACGGTGGGCGCTGCGATCGTCGGTGTGGTGATCTTGTTGGGCCGGCTGGGCTAGGGCGGAGGCGGACATGACCATTCCCTGGCTCACCATCCTGGCCCTCCTCCCGACCGCCGGCGCCGTGCTGCTGATCTTCACAGGGGTCAGGGCCGCAAAGCTTGTGGGGCTCGTGGTCTCGCTGATCACGCTTGGGCTTGCGCTCGTGATCGCCAGCCGTTTCAAGATCGGCGGCGGCATGCAGCTGGTCGAGCAGGCGCCGTGGATAAAGCCGCTCGGGGCTTACTACGCTTTGGGCCTGGACGGCCTCGGCCTCACCTTGGTGCTGCTCGTGGTGATCATTACGCCAGTGGTGATCATCGCCTCCTGGCGCGATTTCGATCCAGTCGACATGGGCCCTGAGCTTGTCGAAGGACCCTCTTCGACAGGCGCCGCGACCATAGCTCCGAAATATGACGCCCGGGTGTTCTTCGGCTTAGTGCTGGCGGTCCAAAGCTGCGCGCTGTATCTGTTCTTGGCCACCGACGTGTTCTTGTTCTACGTGTTCTTCGAGGTCATTTTGGTCCCGATGTACTTCCTGATCGGCGGCTTCGGGCCTGGGCCGCGCCGGACGTACGCCGCTGCCAAGTTCTTGATCTTCGGTTTGCTGGGCGGGTTTGTGATGCTCGCCTCCGTGATCGGCTTGTACGTGCTGTCGGCCAGGGCGGGCGAGCCGAGTTACCTGCTGAGCACGTTGAGCCAGCTGGACCTTGCTACCGGCACCGGCCGCTGGCTGTTCGTCGGCTTCATGTTCGCATTTGCGATCAAGGCGCCACTGGTGCCGTTGCATACCTGGCTGCCCGATGCAGCCGAGGAGTCCACTGCCGGCGGCGCGACCATGATGGTCGGGGTCATGGACAAGATCGGGACTTTCGGGATGATCAGGTTCTGTCTGGGCTTGTTCCCCGAGGCAAGCCAGTGGGCGACTCCTGTGGTCTTGGTGCTGGCGACCATTTCGATCGTGTATGGCGCCATCTTGGCGATCGGCAGTCGGGATCTCATGCGGTTCATCGCGTACACATCGATTAGCCACTTCGGCTTCATAGTGCTCGGTATCTTCGCGTTCACCAGCCAGAGCC
>JBKPAB010000172.1:0-10832 GCA_046726195.1 Actinomycetota bacterium | reverse complement strand
GGAGCGGAACCGTCGAGCACGGCCGCGGCAAGCCGTTCCACTCCAGCGGCGTCCAGACCAGTGAGCTCGACTGGGGTCAGGGTTTCGGCGCGCTGCAGCGCGCTCACCAGCTCGTATAGATCGTCACTCGCCTGGTCGGTGCGGTAGGTGAGCAGGAACAGACAGCGCCGGTGAGGGAGGCCACGTACCAGGTAATGCAGCAGCGCGAGGGTACCTGGGTCGGCCCAATGCAGGTCGTCGACGAAGATCGCGATTGGCAGCCGGGCCGAGGCCCGCTCGATCAGCGTGCGTACCGCCTCGAACATACGGGTGCGCTCCAATCCAGCATCGCCCAGCGCCACCAGCGGCGGCACCCGCAGCCCATCGAAAAGCCGTGCCAAATCCGACAGCCCCTCAACTAATGCGGCGTCGGCGACCAGGGGTCGTAGCGCCTCCACGATTGGTGCATACGACAGGTCACGATGCAACCGTCCCGCCGCGCTCTCCAGGGTCCAAAAGCCCTTCTCCCCGGCTGCCCGCAGCCCCTCCCGAGCCAGCCGGGACTTCCGATGCCCGCCTCCCCGCAAATCGCAACAACCTGCAAGGAACCAGCCGCAGCCCGCCCGCTTGCCACGCCCAGGATGTTCAGCTCCGCGAAACGACCAACGAGCGGACCAGCTGTCCCGATGTCCACGACGGCAGCCATTGCCAGTGCAGCTCCCTTGACGCCCGGCCGGACCCAAGCCCGCGCCACGGTACCGGGACGCCACTAGACATCGTCCCACTCGGTCGAGACCTCTTGGCGGGAGCGCCTTGCCTCCGGAGTATGGTTCCGCGCTTTCTGATCTTGGTCTGATTTGGGGCAAGCGAGGAGCTGAGGGCAAGCTGAGCCTTAGCCGTGTGCCCCATATGTGCCCCGAGGTTGCAACTAAGGCGCTTCCACCGCTGCGACCTGCACGTCATTCACGCGATGCTCCAGCCTGATGAGATCGACGCTATGCCTTCGCAACGAGAAGGTCAGGGCTTCGAGTCCTCTTAGCTCCACCAGCTTAATATGGGCTTTGACTAGGTCGTTTGTTCTCTTGACAGGCGAGCCGGACTGACTTGTCTTTCTTGCGTGTGCCCCCGATGATGCCGTCGCTGAGCTTCTCGGCCGAGGGCCGCCGCGTCTGAGAAGGTCAGGGCTGCTCAACCTACCGCGCAGATAGTCCTGGGGCGGCCGAGATTGATGCCTCGAGATTGAGGCCTGTAGGCGTGACCGCCAGCGGCCAGGAGTAACGCGTCCACGACGGCGTCTTTCCGGTCGTGGTGTTCGCAGCCACCACGCCCGCGCGCGAGCCATGCTGCTCGAAACCTGCTGAGCGACGTGCCGACCGTGGCTTCCCCGGGCCGGCCAAGTTTCTCCCACATTTTGATCAATCCCCTCGGCCGTCCGCTCTCAGAGGGGACACTGACACATGAATGAGCTCAATGGTTGGCCGCGATCAGCTTCCATTGGGGAAAATGATGGATTGCGCCGGCGCCTGCGCGGCCAATTGGCCGTTCGCCTTGCGCCGCTCGCCGTGACGGCGGCGAACAGCGAGTCCGCCAGGTGTGACCTCTCCCGGCAGGTAGTCGAAGCGGCCGGGCAGACCGCATCCGCCGTAGGACGCGCGGTGCGCGATGCCCCTGCTCCGTCTCGGATCCGACTGGCGAGCTGGGGTCTCTCTCCTCGCCGCTCCGGTTCGACGCTTGCGCTGTCGCTGCAGCGCGCATGGCAAAAAATAGGTCGGCCAGGCACGGACACTTCCAGCTGCTGTCTTGTTGCTCTGTCGATTCGCGCGCGTATCCCACCTGAGGCTCTGAGGCGGCCGACGCATCAGCTCCCGGTTGCCCATCATTGCCGTACTTTTGCTGTACTTCCCGAGAGGTGGTCCCCCTACCGCCAGCGGATAACGTGCCTCTGACAAGGGCAAGTAGGTGGAGCCAAGGGGACGCGAACCCTCACCCCTTGCTTGCGCCAGCGGCATGACTCTCGGTCGGCGGTGTTGAGGCGCGCTCAGTGTTGGCGAACCCCGCTGGAGAGCGCTGAGTAGCAGGGACACTGTGTACTTTGCTGCGGGTTACTCGGTCGTTGTCCCCGCTGACCGACCGTTGCCTTTACATCCACGTTGTTCGGCGCCGAGCCGGCCAGGCAGTGCAGTGAACATCGCGCGCCTCAGGCCAGGAGCGTCACCACGGCTCACGTCTCGCTGTGCCTCAATTCGTGCCTTTACGGGACCGCGCACGGCAGGCAGAGTTGGTAATCCACGTTCTAGCCATAATCAGAATCGGCACGAGCTCGATGGTCGGTCTCCCGGACAACGTAGGGGGCTGCGTCAGGTAGTTTTCGCGGCATGCCCTGAGGCGAAGTAGGGATCGAGATAGCCGTCTTAAGCACTAGGACCCGGACGTGCCATTGCCGTCCGGTTCATTCATTTCCCCGAGATGGATGAGACTGCCACGCCGCCGGGTGATGATAATTGGCGCCCGGGTCGGATGAGCGGGATGCTGATCATCAGCAGCGGAATGGCGTACAGGATCGGGTAGTAGGGGTCGCCGGGCGAGAGGATCGGCAGAATCGCCGGCCAGGCGACGTTCCAGGCTACTGCCGCCCACCCGACCCAGGTTGGCACCAGCCGACTCGCCAGTACGGACGCACCAAGCAGTAGCTCTGCCCCGAACAACAGCAGCACCGCAACGACGATCAGGGCGTATGGCTCCGCGCCATCGATGCTGATCGCCTCCATGACGAGCGCGACACTGGCTGCCATCGGGAACGCGATGGCCGCTAGCTGTCCGAGGATCGCCGCTCCAGCTTCGGCTAGCGCTGGCTCCAGCACGGCAGTACCTAGGGCAGCTGCAACGTAGGAGCTCATGAACAGGGCCCGCTCCCAGGCGTGATAGGTCGGGGTCTCGCCGACCCAGCCATATTGGGTGGCAACGGCGTACATGACGCAGCCGCCTAGGTTGAGGACGAACGCGATGAGCAAAAGCAGACCGCTCACCCGCCGCCTCGGGAAGAGCCTCATGGCGTATTCCCTTGCTGTCCAGTGTCCGAGTCAATGGCGGCTGCTGCACGGCAACTACCTGATGCGCCCGCGCTGGGTTCTAATGTGCTCGCTTCCGATAACGATCGAGCTAGTAGTGCCGGGCCTCGCAGGCCCTGTTGAGGTACCTGCACAACAGTGTCGACAGCCTGCCAGGACAAGATCGGTGTCGGCATTTGGATCACCTCCTCGTGGTGATTTGACGCTAAAAGTGGGACCCTACGGCGTTGGCACCGAAAAGCACTTGCTGCGGGTGTGTGCTCAGCTCTGCTCGTGGACGGCGCGCAGCTGCTTCAGGACGCCGGCACGAGGCGATCTGGCCGGAGACCACGCTGATGAGCAGCGAGCGCGCCGCCACCACCTCGCCCTGCAGGCCGAGAGCTCCGAGCCGCTCGGCGAGGACCAAGTACGCAGCACCCTCGTCATCGACACCGCATCCATGAGATTCAACAGAGGCCGTACCACGGTTGCCGGCCGTGCGCTCATCGAAGGACTTCCACAGTGCCGGTTGTTCCGTCGACAGTGACCACCTGCCCGTCATGCAGCTGCTCCGTGCCGAAGCGGGTTGCGACGACGGCGGGAACGCGGAACTCACGGGCGATGATCGCGGGGTGGGACAGTACGCCGCCGGAGTCGGTGACCAGCGCCCCAACGGTGGGGAAGAGGACCGACCACACCGGCGATGTCGCCGGGCATACAAGTACCTCTCCGTTGCGGAGCCGGTCGAACTCGGCATCAGACCGAATGACTCGTACCGTACCGGTGTAACGCCCTGGCGACGCGGCGATGCCGGTCAGTATGGACTCCTCGGAGCCGCCGCCCTGTGCCTCCATCGCGAAGACGCGGTCGGCGTACCACAGGAACGCCGCGTTGGCCAACCGGGCCTCGCGGGGAAGTCCACGCAAGGGTGGCGGCGGTCCCGGATCCCGACCGTACGAGGCGGGGCCGGGGTGGGCCAGCGCCCAAGCGTGCTCGCCCTTGCGTCGATCCACGACTTGATGGGCGCTGGTGCCGTCGGCCAGCCGTGTGCATGCTTCATCCGGGCGTAGGAAGAAGATGTCCTGGATTGCGGTGATTTGACCGCGGCTGGCCAGGCGACGGCCGAGTTCGAGCGCGGCGCGGTGGAGCAGCCCGAAGGGCGTGTTGACGGTGAAAAGCGTGTTGTCCTCGCGCACCGGATACGCGGCTAGCGCGCGGTCCAGCGCTCGCTCGAAACGGCTAAGGTCGCCGCTGCTAAGTTTGGCGCGCGCCTCGTCGGCCGCAGCATCCCGCTGCTGCTCCAGCTTCTGGAGGTCTCGAGGGTCGAAGCCACTGTCTAGCTGATCGCGCACCAGGGCGAGCACCAAGTCGGGCCGCTCCTCCAATAACGGCTCCGCTATCTCTTGCGTCGATAATGACGGCGCGCGGCATCCGTAAACGGTTAAGTAACCGGTGAACGCGGCCTCGAAGTCCTGGTCTGCTGCAAGCACCTCGTCGACGGGTGCAGCCAGCACTAACAACGCGCGGACTTTCGAACTGGCCAGGGCAGCGACGTCGGACAGCGCTCGCGCCGGTTCGGTCGAGGTAGTCGACGTACCGGATAGCAACGAGAAGGTGTCGGTCTCGTCCCAACTAAGCAGGTCCCGGCAGGTGAACGCAAACTCCCCGAGAACCATGGCTAGGGCGCCGTGCAAGCGGGAATGGACCTCCATCCCGTCGGCGATCAGCCTCCGCACTTCGCTCATGTGAGCGTCAAGGTCGGCATCTGAAAATGCAGCGAGCCGGCGCTCGCGGAGTGTCTGGATGCGAGCGGTGAAGTCCGGCCGCCACTCGCGCCACCACCGCTGCACGAGTGCTGCGGGCACGTCGGCCCGCATCGCGGCGACCGAGTCACGGATGCGCCGCCGCAGTTTAGGAACGAGGCGGAACATTACGGGAGCGAGCCAGCCGGGCAGCCGCGGCGGCTCACGGCCGCCCAACGGCACGACACGCATATATTCCCAACCGCCGATCGTGCGCATTTCTAGCCCGTCGAACAGCCACCCCAGCTCCGCCGCCCCGTGCCGTATCGAGCTGTTCAGCGGGTCGAGGAGCGCGGCGGCGCTGAACGGCGACACGGGAAGCGGTGCGTGGCTAGTCTGGCGCGTCCAGTATCCGGGCGGCACCTCGATCGGAATCGGTACCGGCTTGATCGGCAGGGCGGTTACCGGGCGGGCCTGCAGCAGGATGACCTCCTCGTCGACCAGAGCCCACTCGATGTCCTGAGGCCCGCCGAGCTCGGCGTCGACTCGGCAAGCCAGGTCGGCTATTGACCGAGCACGCGGTGCGTCGATCGCCTGCTCCTCCGCCGAGTGCTGGTGCGCTTCGTCTCCCCGGATGACCCATCGGTCCGGTGTGACTGCTCCCGAGACCAGCCGTTCACCGATTCCAACAACGGCGTCGATCACGACACAACCCCGCTCGCCTGTTACCGGGTCGGCGGTGAACGCCACACCCGCAGCTTTGGCCGCAACCATCGGTTGCACCAGGACAGCCAGCCGGGGCGGCTCGGATCCCGCATACGAGCTCACGCGGGTGTTGAACGCAGAGTCCCAGCATTCACGGACCGCCCTGAGCAGCGCGCTGTTGCCGCGCACGTTGAGCACAGTTGTGAACAGTCCGGCGTAAGAGGCTTCGGCACTGTCCTCCTCCACTCCGGATGAGCGGACGGCCAGCGGTACCTCACCCCATGCCCGTACAGCGTCGAATAGGGCGGTCGCGACCTCAGCCGGTACCTCGCGCTCGCCGGACGTGCTCTCGAATATGGCGGCCGGCAGCACGACGCCGGGTGGTACCGGGAGGCCGGCGGCGGCCAGCCGGGCCAGGGTGGCCGCCTTGCGGCCGGCGATGCGGTGATCGGTCGCGGCGGCGAGTGGCAGTACCGTACTCGTGGCGGGGGTTGTCGTCGTCATGGCGGGCACCTTTCTCATCGGTGTCTTCCACGGTCGTCGAGTACGTAGCGGCGCCGCCATCCGTCAGCACTACGTATTTGTGTCGCCTCCCGACGTAAAGTCGGGTGCCGGCGGCCCGTCGACGACGTATCGGCGCAGCTCGGAGCGAGATCGAAGTCCAAGGCGGCGGTAGATGTGCTCCAGGTGAGTGCCCACGGTGCGGCTGCTGATAAACAGCCGCTCGGCGACCTGAGCGTTCGACAGGCCCTGCGCGACCAGCCGGGCCACCTCCTCCTCTCGCAGGCTGAGCCGGTGTTGCTCGTGATCGCGAGACATGGTTGCCGGCCGACGGCCCAACCTGCGCAGCAGGGCGCGGGCACGGTCAGCCTGCGGCTTGGCCTGCAACCGATCAAACACATCTAACGCGGCGGTCATATCGGCGGCGACTGCATCGGGAGGGTGCCCGACTGCAGAGCGCACCGGAGCCCGGTCCAGACGGGCGACCGCCTCCTCATACGGCATGCCGAGCTCAGCGAAGCCGGCGATGGCCTGGTCCAGGTTGTCCAGTGCAGAGACGGCGGCGAGCGGATGACGCCGGGCCCCGGCCGCCAGTCCGGAGACCCACGCCGCGAGCGCGGCGGGGTACGGGGCGCCAGGGCCGAGCGCGGCCAGGCTCGAGGCGGTGTCGTGTGCGCCGGTGAGGTCGCCCACGGCTGCCTGCGTCTCCCCAAGCAGTGCCAGCGCAAGCGGCGCGATGGGGTGGTGGTAGGTGGTTGTGGCAGCCGCGATCTGAAGAGCGTCGTCCAGCTCCTCCCCGGCCAGCGCGAGCATGCCGGCGGCGAGATCAACTAGGGAGAAGACGTGCCGGTCGGCCGCGGACCACTCCCCGAATAACCGTCGCGCCTCGTCGACCCTGTCAACCGCCTCGTGAAGGCGACCAAAGCGAACGAGCACTATGGCCTGGGTACCGAGCGCGAAGATGACTTCCCGCTTTGAGCCAACGCGTTGCGCCAACGCGAGGTCGTCAAAAGTACTTTTCAGTGCGGCCTGCCAATCGCCTGACAGCAGGTCAACCATCGCGAGCCGACCGCGATGGAAGATCTCGAGTGTGGGAACGCCGGTCTGCCGGGCCAGGAGAAGGCCTTCCTCGTTGGCGGCGCGCGCACGGGCCAGGTCGCCCCAACAGAGATGGATCGCAGACAGCGGCCGCAGCAACGCCTCCGCGATGATTGGGGACTCCTGGCCACGGGCATGCATGACAAGCTCGTCGGCAATGTCCAGCGCGTCGAGATAGCGACCAGTCTGTGATGCAAGAACTGTGCGGGCAAACAGCACCGCAGCGGGGGAGCGACCGGAGCCAGCGGTTCGCTCCAGAGCCTCCAGCCGTGTAATGGCTTCTTGGAGAGCGGCGAGGTCATCGGAGCGGGCGGCGAGCAGCACCCGGACCTCCTCGATATCAAAATGCTCCGGGGACGGCCCGACACGATCGAGCGCGTGATCTGCGGCATCTAGCAGCGCGTGCGCCTCGTCAAACCGCGCCAGGTCCCAGGCAGCAACCGCCGCGCGGACCAGCCGACGCGCTCGCGTGCGGGCATCCCGAGCGCTGTTGGCTGCCTCAATCCAGGCGAGCAAGGCATCCGCCACCCGCCCGGCTTGCTCACAGGCCTCGGCGTAGGCGCCGGCCAGCTCATCAACCGCCTGATGACGACCGAGCTGCCGCGCGAGGTGCAGGCCCACAGCGGCGTTCGCGCACGCTTCGTCGCCAGCCAGGCGGGCCAGGTCCGCTCGCGTTTCCGCAGTAAGCACATCCAAGGCATGGGATGGATCGACTTGATCACCGGCAGCCCGGACATGGGCGGCGATTATCCGCACATCATCAGGTTGGTGCGGCTCCATCGCCGCGGCGACCTTGGCGTGCAACAGCCGCCTGACAATGACCGGCACCATGTCGTACGCCACCTCGGCCAGCACTGGATGCACCAGCCGGTACGACAATGTGCCGTCCCGGGTCTCCTCAGTAATGACACCGGCAGCGCGCAGCTCGATTACACTCTCGACAACGTCGTCGGTGATATCAGTCAACAGCGCATGCTCTGCGGCTCCGCCACATACCGCGAGGACATCCAGCACCCGCAGCGCCGTCGGCGGTAACGCCTTGATCTTGTCGCGTAGCAAGATGCTTACAACCGCAGGGACCTCAGTTACCGCGCCCGGACCTAGCACCCACCGTCCTCCGCTGCGAATCAGCACGCCCGTTTCGATCAGCCGCTCGACTGTGGCCTTCACATAGAGCGGGACGCCGCCGGATCGGCGGTCCAACATGTCGCGCAGCGTTGCCGGAGCCGGACCGCCCAGCATCGCGGCGGCAAGCTGCTCGACCCCTGCAGCGTCCAGACCTGTGAGCTCGACCGGGGTCAGGGTTTCGGCGCGCTGCAGCCCGTTGAACAACTCACCTAATTCATCGCCGGCCTGGTCGGCGCGGTAGGTGAGTAGGAACAGGCAGCGCCGCTGCCGAAGGCCACGCACCTGGTAGTGCAACAGCGCCAGGGTTCCCGGGTCGGCCCAATGCAGGTCATCGATGAAGATCGCCAGTGGCAGCCGGGCCGAGGCCCGCTCGATCAGCGTGCGCACTGCCTCGAACATGCGGGTGCGCTCCAATCCCGGATCGCCCAGCGCGACCAGCGGCGGCACCCGCAATCCATCGAAAAGCCGTGCCAAATCCGACAGCCCCTCAACTAATGCGGCGTCGGCGACCAGGGGTCGTAGCGCTTCCACGATTGGTGCATACGACAGGTCACGCTGCAGCCGTCCCGCCGCGCTCTCCAAGGTGCGAAAACCCTTCTCCCTGGCTGCTCGCAGCCCCTCCCGAGCCAGCCGGGACTTGCCGATGCCCGCCTCGCCGGAGATCGCAACAACCTGCACCAAACCGGCCGCAGCCCGGCCTATCGCCAAGCCCAGGATGTTCAGCTCCGCGACACGACCAACGAGCGGACCCGTTGTCCCGATGTCCACCACGGCAGCCATTGCCAGTGCAGCCCCCTCGGCCTCCGGCCCCGACCCAAGCCCGCGCCACGAGGTACGCGACGCCAATACACATCGTCCCACCTAGGCGATCCCCTCTCGGTGGGAGCGCCCTGCCCGGAGTGGGTTCCCCGCATTCTCGAGACTCTCGATCTTGGTCTGATTGAGGCAAGCGAGGAGCTGAGGGCAAGCTGAGCCTCAGCGTGTGCCCCACGTGTGCCCCGGGGTTGCAACCAAGGCGCTTCCACCGCCGCAACCTGCACGTCAATCACGCGATGCTCCCGCCTGGTCAGATCGACGCGATGCCTTCGCAACGAGAAGGTCAGGGGTTCGAGTCCCCTTAGCTCCACTGGCATTAATAGGGCTTTGACTAGGTGATTTATTTCCAGTAGCAGGCCAGCAGGACTGCGCCCGTATTTCTTGCGTGTGCCCCGATGTTGCTGTCCTCACACTTCTCGGTCCGAGTGCGCAGCGTTTGAGAAGGTCATGCTCCACCCAGGTCGTGGACCGACTTCCACAGCCCTGGAGCAATGGAGGCACGACTTTCCGGATCGTCGGCCACGTCAGCGACTACAGCGTGACGTCCGAGTATGGGCTGCGTCGGCGGGCTAGCGGTATGCGGGTGCATCGTATGATCAACTACTCCGGCACTGGCGCAGCTTCAGGCGAAAAGATGCCTGGTCAATCTAGGATGTCGATATGAGCTCCGCCGCGGACGCCCCTCAGGAGATTGTTGTCGACGGTGCTCTGGCTAACGAGCTGGAGCGCCGAGGTGTGCATGTGCACGCCGGCGATCGTGTGCAGCTGCAGCTCGTTCGTGATCACGAGCCAACGAGCAGACGGTCTGCGGCATGGAATGATTTCGTTGGTCGCTTTACCAGCCGGGACCCCCACCTGGCTGAGCGTTCTGAAGATATCTTGCGAGCTGAGTTCGGCCGGTGATCTTGGTCGACTCAGGCCCTCTCATTGCAGCAGGGCTGGTCAATGATCACCATCATCAAGCGTGTGCCGAGTTGCTGGATTCGGCGACTGAGGAGCTACTCGTACCAGCCACAGTGTCCGCAGAAGTCTGCTATCTACTTGAAAGCCGATCGGGTAGCGCAAGTGAGGCGGCGTTCTTACGGCTGTTCTCGGCCGGAGACCTAGTCCCAGTCGACATCACTACGGCAGACTACGACCGGATAGCGGAGCTCGTTGAGCTGTATGACGATTGGCCGCTCGGAGGGACTGATGCAAGCCTCGTCGCCATCGCCGAACGTCTCGGAGTAACCAAGGTGGCGACGCTCGACCGCCGACACTTCGGTCCCATCCAGCCCCGTCACATTAAGGCATTCACTCTGCTTCCTGAGACGTTGTGAACGGGCGAGGCTCGACTCTCAGGTCCCGGGTGGAAGCTGAGTCTTAGGCGTGTGCGCCATGTGTACCCCCAGGTTGCAGCCAAGGCGCCTTTGCTGCTGCACGATGCACGTCAATCACGCGATCCTTGCACTTGGCCAGATGGACGCGATGCCTTCGCAACGAGAAGGGCAGGGGTTCGAGTCCCCTTAGCTCCACACCGCCGCTCGGCCTGGCTGCGCTTCGCTGAGCGCCTCGAGGAACTGGCCCACTTCGCCGCTGGCCTCCAACGCCTGAGGACCCTTCGACATGAGCTCGGCGTCGAGCCGAAGGGTGGTTCCTGGCATGTGTCCACCGGGGCGACTTGCTCAAGGCCGACTCCCGGATTTGAGTTCCTTGAGGGCTTGGGTGGTCTGGGCAAGGGTATAGGCGACGGCTTGGTCCCAGTCCATGTCGGCGCCGCGGGCGCGGAGTTCTCGCGTGCGCTCCTCGCCCAGGGCTTCCGTCAGGATCGAGCTGA
>JBKPAB010000171.1:0-20577 GCA_046726195.1 Actinomycetota bacterium | reverse complement strand
CCCGCAACGTTTCCTCTGGCACCGTTGGGCACCGGGGTCCTCCGATGGTCTGGGCAGTCAGGACCGACAACGATCCTCGGCCATCTGGCGGATCGAGTAGGGGCAGGGCAGCTTGCCGGAACGCCCCGTGCCCGGTTGTCGAGCGCAAGCACTCTGGCTGCCCGCGACAGCGGCGCGACTGGGACCCAGCACCAAGTCGCGCATCCAAGGCCCGGGACGAGCAGCAATGGCTCGCCCTGGCCCTCGTCAAGGACGAACAGGTGTGTGCCATCGGATGTAGTCGCCCCGGCGCTGCCGCCCTCTGTCATGTGCACATCCTTGTCCACACAGTATGACCCAGCCTGTGTCGTCGATTGCCGCAGAATATTTGCCTCTTGATGCCCGCGGATTCCGGCGTCATTGCGAAGCGGCGTACAGGTGGGTCGGCCGGGCGGCCGCTGACGGAATCGTCGATGTATCATCTGACCGGAGTTCGCCGGCTTGCTGGACAACCTGCCGTGGTAGGACAACGAGAGGGCTCACAGAGATGACCAAGGGCTCGGACCTCTTTGTGGCGGCGTTGGCGAACGAGGGTGTGCAGCGGGTCTTCGGCGTACCGGGGGAGGAGAACCTCGATACCGTCGAGTCTTTGCGCACCTCCGGCATCGAGCTCGTCGTCACGCGGCACGAGCAGTCAGCAGCGTTCATGGCGGCAACCTACGGCCGGCTCACCGGGCGTCCTGGCGTCTGCATAAGCACGCTGGGCCCGGGTGCACTCAACCTGGCTACGGGTGCGGCGTACGCGCACCTCGGCGCGATGCCGATGATCCTGATCACTGGCCAGAAGCCGATCCACAGGAGCCAGCAGGCGCGGTTCCAGATCGTCGACATGGTGGCGACGATGAAGCCGCTGACGAAGTTCTCCCGACAGATCGTCAGCACCCAGAGCATTCCCACCATCGTGCGGGAGGCCTTCCGCGTCGCGGCGGAGGAACGCCCCGGCCCTGTGCATCTCGAACTGCCGGAGGACGTGGCGGGGGAGGAGGCCGCCGAGGTACCGCTGGTGCCGTGGTACGCACCCGAGCTGCCGGTGGCGAACCCAGCTGCCCTCGATCACGCCGCGGAGATGATCGGCCAGGCGCAGCGCCCGCTGGTTATGCTTGGCGCGGCCGCGAGCCGCCCGCGACTAGGCTCGGATCTGGCTCACTTCCTGGGCCGGATCCGCATTCCCTTCTTCACCACGCAGATGGGCAAGGGCGTCGTCGGAGACGAGTCAGGCGAGCAGTTGCCCTTTGACCTGTGGCTCGGCACTGCGGCGCTCTCCGAGGGTGACTACGTGCACGATGCCGTCGATCGCGCGGATCTGATCATCGCCATTGGCCACGACACCGTCGAGAAGCCCCCGTTCTTTATGGGACCAGGTGGACCAAAGGTCATTCACGTGAGCTTCGCTTCGCCAAGCTTCGAAGAGGTCTACTTCCCGGATGCGGCGGTCGTGGGCGACGTCGGGCCGAGCCTGACTCTGCTCGCCGACCGGCTCGAGGGCCGGCTTCCTAACGCGTCGGCACTGCTGGCGATGCGGGACGGGATCATCGCGCGGGTGATGGCCGGAGGAGAGGACGACAGGTTCCCGCTCACGCCCCAGCGGATCGTCGCAGACGTGCGCCAAGTGATGCCGGAGGACGGTATCGTCGCCCTCGACAACGGTATGTACAAGATCTGGTTCGCCCGGAACTATCGCACGCCGCGATCCAATACGTTACTTCTGGACAACGCGCTGGCGACCATGGGCGCCGGCTTGCCATCGGCGATGATGGCTTCGATCCTCTATCCCGGCCGGAGGGTCCTCGCGGTATGTGGCGACGGCGGCTTCATGATGAACTCTCAGGAGCTCGAGACCGCGGTTCGGCTGAAGCTGAATCTCGTCGTGCTCATCTTGCAGGACGACGCGTACGGCATGATCCGCTGGAAGCAGGCCGTCGAGAAATTCGCAGACTTCGGCCTCACCTTCGGGAATCCCGACTTCGTCAAGTACGCGGAGTCCTACGGTGCGCGAGGCGCCCGGGTCGAGTCGACTGAAGCGTTCATCCCCACCCTGCAAGCAGCATTCGACGCCGGCGGCGTCCACCTCGTCACGGCACCGATCGACTACTCCGAGAACGTTCGGGTTCTGGTGGAAGAGCTCGGCAGCCGGGTCCTAGATGCAGTCGAGAGCTAGGCAACATCCGAGCGAGCGCCACCGTTCTCGGGGCCATGGGTGCTTCTGCGCTGTACGCATGGTCTCAGCTGCTCGTAATTGAGACGCTCGAACTCGATCCACCGGGGCCGGTTGGGTGCTCATCGGGCTGAAGGCATCGGGCGAGCTCGAACCTCTACGGGCGGTGCGCGCCTGAGACGGTTGCCGCGCGGTAGTACTCCTCGCAGCAGGTCGAGAGTGTGATCGAATACGACACCGATTGTGCGCGGCGTTGGCGTCCATCACCGGCCACTTTCTAGGGTTCATGCGGTCACGCGCGACTGCTTAGCCAGCTGGATCCAGGTGTCGACCACGGTATCGGGGTTGAGGGAGATTGACTCGATGCCTTGGTCGAGGAGCCATTCGGCGAGGTCAGGGTGGTCGGATGGGCCTTGGCCACAGATGCCGACGTACTTGCCGCGTTTCTTGCACGCCGCGATGGCGGCACTCAGCATGTATTTGACGGCCGGGTCACGTTCGTCGAAGCCGCCGGCGACCAGAGCTGAGTCGCGGTCCAGTCCCAGCGTGAGCTGGGTCATGTCGTTGGAGCCAATGGAGAAGCCGTCGAAGTGGTCGAGGAACGCATCGGCGATGACGGCGTTGGACGGCAGCTCGCACATCATGATCACCTCCAGGCCGTTGACGCCCCGTTGCAGCCCGTGCCTGGCAAGCAGGTCGATCACCCCCTCGGCCTCGGTCAGAGTGCGGACGAACGGGATCATGATCTTCACATTTGTCAGGCCCATCTCGTCACGG
This sequence comes from Actinomycetota bacterium, assembly GCA_046726195.1. Lineage (GTDB taxonomy): Bacteria > Actinomycetota > Actinomycetes > Propionibacteriales > Propionibacteriaceae > Microlunatus. Next base: position 17,606 of record JBKPAB010000171.1, on the reverse strand, counting down.
ACGTACCTCAGAGCCTCGCATTCCATCGCGAAGCAGTCGGCGAAGTCCGCCGACAGATAACGGGAGGCGCCCCGGTAGCCGATCATCGGGTTCTCCTCGTGCGGCTCGTACAACTCCCCGCCGACCAGGTTGGCGTACTCGTTTGACTTGAAATCCGAGAGGCGAACGATCACCGGGTGCGGCGCGAACGCGGCCGCCAACGTGGCAACCCCTTCCGCCACGCGGGTAACGAAGAAATCCCGGGGGCTGGGATAGGCAGCGACAGCCTCGGTCACCTTCCCTTTCAGCGGTTCCTCAAGCTGGTCGAGGTTGAGGAGGGCCTTGGGGTGGATGCCGATCTGTCGGTTGATGATGAACTCCAACCGGGCGAGGCCTACCCCAGCATTCGGCAGGCGGGAGAACGCGAACGCCTGGTCCGGAGTGCCCACATTCATCATGATCTTCACTGGAATGTCGGGCATCTTTGCTAGCTCGGTCGACTCAACGGTGAAACCCAAGATCCCGTCGTAGACGAACCCGGTGTCACCCTCGGCGCAGGAGACGGTGACCTCTCGCCCATCGGTCAGGTCACGGGTCCCACTGCCGGTGCCGACCACCGCTGGGATGCCGAGCTCGCGGGCGATGATCGCCGCATGGCAGGTCCGACCGCCACGGTTGGTAACAATCGCGGCGGCGCGTTTCATGATCGGCTCCCAGTCCGGGTCGGTCATGTCCGCGACCAACACCTCGCCGGGAACGAACTCATGCATCGCTTCCACCGACTGAAGGACACGGACCGGTCCGGCGCCGATCCGCTGCCCGATAGCCCGCCCCTCGACGAGCACCGGGCCCTTCTCGTCCATCCGGTAGCGCTGCATGCTACCGACAGGCTGCCGAGACTGCACGGTCTCGGGCCGAGCCTGCAGGACATACAGCCTGCCGTCGGCACCGTCTTTACCCCACTCGATGTCCATCGGCCGCCCGTAATGCTCCTCGATCGCAACGGCCTGCCGGGCCAACTCCTCTACCTCCACATCGGTAAGGCTGAGCAGCCGCCGATCCGCCTCGGGGACATCCACAAACTCCGTCGTCTTTCCGACGGTCCGGTCCGCGGTGTAAACCATCTTGGTCGCTTTACCACCGATTCCACGTTTCAGGATCGCTGGCCGTCCCGCCTTCAACGCGGGCTTGTACACGTAGAACTCATCCGGGTTGACCGCCCCCTGCACGACCGCCTCGCCCAGCCCGTACGCGGAGGTGATGAACACCGCATCGGCGAAGCCGGATTCGGTGTCCATCGTGAACATCACTCCGGATGCCCCGATGTCGGAGCGCACCATTTGCTGCACCCCCGCCGACAACGCCACTTGTTCATGGGCGAAGCCGTGATGCACCCGGTAGGCGATCGCCCGGTCGTTGAACAACGAGGCGAACACCTGCCTGATGGCGACCAGGATGGCGTCGATGCCGCGGACATTTAAGAACGTCTCCTGCTGACCGGCGAACGATGCGTCCGGCAGGTCCTCCGCCGTCGCCGAGGACCGCACTGCGAACGACTTCTCCTCGTCACCTCCGGCCAGCCGCTCGTACGCGGTGCGGATGTCGGCTTGCAGGTCGGCCGGGAAAGGCTGGCCAACGACCGCCGCCCGTATCTTCCTGCCGACCTCGGCCAGTCGCTGTACGTCGTCGGTGTCCAGCCCAGCCAGTTCCGCGCTGATCAGATCCGCGAGCCCGGTGTCACCGATGAAACGCCAGTACGCATCCGCGGTGGTGGCAAAGCCGTCCGGCACGAGCACACCGGCCGCCGACAGATTGCCGATCATCTCTCCTAGACTCGAGTTCTTCCCGCCCACCTGCTCCAGGTCGGCCAAGCCGATGTCGGCGAACCACATGATGTTGCTGCTCATCGCGAATCACTTCTGTTCAGGGTCTGGAAGATCACCGTTGACATCTCGGGCCCCTTTGTCTGATGGTCGGCGGGCCGCAGTCAATCCGGCTTCAGAGGTCACGACCGGATGATGCTCGGCGATCGCCAGTGCGGGTTCGTGGGAGACCTCCTCCACAACGGCTGCCGCTTTGGCCGGCAGGATCCGGCGTATGGCCTTGAAGATCAGTGGCCAGGCGAGGATTAGCACGATGATCACGTAGATCGTGATGGCGATTGGTGACAGCTCGAACTCACCGGTTGTCACGTTTGTGCTGCCGAACAGGCCTCGCCATTCCCCGGAAGACAGCTGGAGCGCCCGCCGACCCTGCAGTTCGATCCGAGGGCCCAAGATGACCGCGATGATCAACGGAAGCACCGGCAAGCCGAACCGACGCATCACAAAACCGAGCAGTCCGAGGGCTAGCAGCAAGATCAAGTCAAACGGCTGGCCGTTGACCGCGTACGCGCCCATCGAGGCGAAGAACAGGATGCCGGCGTAGAGGTACGGCCGTGGTGTGCGCAGCAGCTTGGCCCAGACCGGGGCGAGCGGCAGGTTGAGTAACACCAGCAAGGTGTTGCCGATGAACAGGCTGGCGATCAGCGCCCACACCAGGCCTCCCTCTCGCTGCAGCAGCAGGGGTCCTGGCTGAATCCCGTAGGACGTGAGCGCGGCCAACATCACCGCTGCGGTGGCGTTGGTGGGCAGACCCAACGAAAGCATCGGCACCATGGTGCCGGCGGCGCTGGCGTTGTTCGCTGCCTCAGGGCCGGCCACGCCTTCGATGGCGCCTTTGCCGAACTCCTCGGGATGTTTGGTTAGGCGTTTCTCGGTGATGTATGAGAGGAAAGTTGGGATTTCGGCACCGCCGGCCGGTACCGCACCGAACGGGAAGCCGTATGCGGTGCCGCGCAGCCACGGCCTCCATGAGCGTTTGAAGTCGTTCTTTCCCATGAACGGCCGACCGACCGCGATCACGTCGACGGGCTGGCGGCGCAGGTGTGCCGCCACCCAGAGTGCCTCGCCGACCGCGAAGATGCCCACCGCCACCACAACCACGTCGATCCCGTCCGCAAGCTGGGAGATGCCGAAGGTGAGCCGGGCCTGTCCACTGACCGCGTCGATCCCGATCATGCCGATGGTGAGCCCGATGGTCAGTGAGATGAACCCCCGCAGCCGTGAGCTACCGAGGACCGCGGTAACGGCAATGAAGGCCAGCAACATCACGGCGAAGTACTCCGGCGCACCAAGGGAGATGGCAAACCGGGTGACGTACGGTGCGGTGAAGGCGATCAACAGGGTGCCGATGGTGCCGGCAACGAAGGAGCCGATGGCCGCAGTGGCCAGCGCCTGTGCGGCGCGGCCAGTCTTGGCCATCATGTTGCCCTCGAGGGCGGTAACCACTGAGGCGGATTCTCCTGGCGTGTTGAGCAGGATCGATGTCGTCGACCCCCCGTACATGCCGCCGTAGAAGATGCCAGCGAGCATGATCATCGCGCTGGTGGGTTCCAGGTTGTAGGTGATCGGCAGCAGCAGCGCCACCGTCATGGCTGGTCCGATCCCAGGCAGCACGCCGACCGCGGTGCCGATGGTCACCCCCAGCAAGGCGAGCAGCAGGTTCAGGGGGGTCGCGGCGGTGGCGAACCCATCAAGCAGGAAACCGAGGCTGTCCATCACAAGATCCCTTGCAAGATGCCGGCCGGCAGGCCGACTCCCAGCCCAATAGCGAAGCCGTAGAAGGTGCCAAGCCCGAGCGCGGCGGCGATAACCAGGTCGCGGATGAAGTGCCGACTGCCCAGCACGATGGCGCAGCCGTAGAACAGCAGCCCGCCGCTGATGACCCAGCCGAGAATGTCGATCAGCACAATGTTGGCCGCGAACACACCGACCAGCAGCAGCACGGTCTTGAGGTCGCTCTTGTGGTGCAAGTCGATGTCTTCACCTGCCTCCTGCTCACCCACGTGTCCGCGGGCGACTGACACCGCCAGGAACACCGCGAGGATGATCAACAAGCTGCCCACCAGCACTGGCACCGGTTTCGGTCCCAGCGGGTCGGTGCCGGTGCGATTATTGCTGAGCTGTAGGGCGTCGATGAGCACCACAACCCCGGCCAGCGCTAGGCCGGCACACAGGATGAAGTCCGGGACCCGGCTGGGCCGCTGCGGCTCGGCCGCCGGGGCTGATGCCCCGGCGGCCGCAACCGACTCGCTCACGCCAACCCCAGCTGGTTCAGGACGTCCTCGACCCGCTTGGTCTGCTCCTCCATGAAGGGTGCGAACTCATCGGCTGGAAGGTAGGCATCGGTCCAACCGTTTTTCTCCAGCACCGCTTTCCACTGTTGGCTGTCGTGCATCTTGGCCACCGCGTTCACCAGGGCCTGCTTGTCGGCGTCGGAGAGCTCCGGGGGCGCCACAACTCCGCGCCAGTTGGTGAACTCGAGCTCAATGCCGGACTCCTTCAGGGTCGGCGCATCGAGCACGGAAACCCGCTCAGGCCCGCTGGTCGCCAGCACTCGAACCTCACCGGCCTCCACCTGGTCGAGGAACTCACCGTAGCCGGAGGCGCCGAAGGCGACCTTCCCGCCCAGCACCGCCGGGAGCAGGTCTCCGCCGCCGTCATAGGCGACATAGTTCACGTCTTTGGGGTTTATGCCAATGGTCTGGGCCAGCTGCATTGGCAGCAGGTGGTCAGGGCCGCCGGGCGACGAGCCGCCCCCCACCGCCAGGCCCTTAGGGTTGGCCTTCCAAGCCTCGACCAACTCGCCGATCGTCTTGTACGGGGAGTCCTTGGCCACCACGATCGCGCCGGACTCCTCGATGAGTTGTGCGATCGGTGTGGTCTGATTGAGCTTGCTGGTTGACTCATTGGTGTATTGGGCACCCACCACACCCAGCCCCATCATCATCAACAGCTTGCCGTTGCCCTTTTCTGACACGGTCCGCGATAGCCCCACGGTGCCGCCGGCGCCGGCCAGGTTGAACACCTCGACGTTCTTAGTCGCGCCAACCTCATCCATCACCTTCGCGGCAGCCCGTGCCGTCGTGTCGTAACCACTGCCTGGGGTGTTCGGCACCATGAAGCGGAGCCCCGAAATCGGCTCGTCCGCCGCGGCCGAAGCGCCCGGCTCGGCTCTATCCGCCGTGGCCCCGCACCCAGCTGTCAACAGCGCTGCAGCGGCCACAATGGCCGCGCTCAACTTGAGTCGTCTAAACATCATCTTTTCCTTCGCCGAGGGCCCGCAGGCCATGCGGATGGTTCGTGCGGCCCACGATCCCATTGAGACTCCTGCGCCGTCTGCTTGTGACCATGAAGGACGTATTGGTCTTAATGGTCCCACTGCCAACAGATGCCGACCAGATCCTGGTGAGTCACAATGAGGCCAAACCCGACCTCGCCGACGACATCGGGCTGGAGGTGGCACCATGCGCAAGCGGCTGCACGCATCCCTTGCCTCCCAGCTGGTCACCGTGCAGTTGATCATGATCATTGCGGTGCTGGTTGCGGTCTCGGCGGTCTCAGTTGAGCAGACCCGCGCCAGCTTCCAGCGAGACCAAGGCCGGCGGGTGCTGATGCTGGCGGAGGTCCTGGCCGCCAGTCCGATCGTGCGGGCCGGTCTAGCTGACCCAGACGGCTCCTCGCTTCCGGCCGCGACCACACAGCTGCAAGCCACCACCGGCGTCGAGCTCGTGGTCATTGCGAACACCCGGGGGGTGGTGCTCGCGAGCACGGACCCCCTCCAGGTTGACGAGCAGGTCGACTGGCCAGACCTGGTGGCGACGCCGATGCGGTCCAACACCGCAACCATCGACATCGACGGGCGGAGCTACCTGGTAGCGGCTGCTCCGATACTGTCCAACCCCGGCACCAGCGGTGAACCAGTCCGGCAGCTCGGCATTGCATTGATTGGGGAGCGCAACCCAAGCCAGCTCGACTCGCTGGTCACCGCCGCACCGGCTCTCGCGACATACCTGGGTGCGGCGCTGGTGCTGGGGGTCGTGGGCTCGTTGCTGCTGGCACGTTGGATCAAACGGCAGACCTTGGGCATGGAGCCAGCCGAGATCGCCGCGCTGGCCGAACAGCGGGAGGCGATCTTTGCCGGAATCGCCGAGGGGGTGATTGTGCTGGACCCGAACGATCGGGTGACCATGGTCAACCCATTGGCGTCCCGACTGCTCTCACTTCCCGACGACGCCGTCGGACAGTCACTGGGCGAGCTGGGGATCGAAGGTCGGCTGCATGACGTGCTGACCGGTGCCAGCGGTGTCGAGCAGGACGCTGTGGTGATCAGGTCCGGCCGAGTGCTCGTGCTCAACCGGATGCCAGTTACTCACGGAGGCCGCCAGCTCGGATCGGTGACAACTTTGCGGGACCGCACCCAGCTCGCTGATCTGGAGAGCGAGATTGGCGCCTTCCGTGGCACTACCGATCTGCTGCGAGCGCAGACCCACGAGTTCGTCAACCAGCTGCACACCATCTCTGGGCTGATCCAGATCGGCGATTACGAGGAGGTAGTGAACTATGTCGGTGCGCTGACTGAAGGCCGAGCCGCGCTCGACCTGACTGTGGCACGCCGAGTACAGGACCCATCGGTAGCTGCCCTATTGGTGGCCAAGTCCGCCGTGGCTGCGGAACGTCAGGTGTCCCTCGGAGTAAGCCCGAACACCAACCTGGACCCGCTCGAACCGCAGTGCTCATTCGACGTGGCGACGGTGCTCGGCAACCTTGTCCAAAACGGGATCGATGCCGCGTCCAGCCGGAGGATCGACGGCAAAGATGCCTGGGTTCACGTGCAGATCCGCCAGTCGGGCAGCACCGTGGAACTCACCGTTAGTGACTCCGGCCCCGGCGTGGATGCCACCATCGCACCCGAGGTGTTCGAGCATGGATTCACCACCAAGGCCGCCCGGGAAGGGGAGCGCGGGATCGGCCTAGCCTTGACCCGGCTGATCTGCCGCCGGCGAGGTGGTGAAGTGGAGATCAACAGTACGGCCGAGGGCGCAGAGTTCGTGGCCCGGATGACAATCGTCCCTGCACAGCCGCGACCGGCGGCCGCGGCGGCAACGCACGAAGATACAGCATGATCACAGTGATGGTGATCGACGACGACTTTCGGGTGGCGCGGATCCACTCCGCCTTCGTAGACCGGGTGGAGGGCTTTCGCACCATTGGCGTCGCCACTAGCGGTACGGAGGCGCTTGCCATGGCCTGTCGACTGCTGCCCGACCTGATCTTGCTCGACCTTTACCTGCCGGACGTGTTTGGGCTGGATCTCCTCAACCAGATGCGAGTGGCCGGGGTGGAAGGAGACGTGATAGTGATCAGCGCGGCGAACGAGTCCGAGTCCGTCGAGCGTGCCCTCAAGCTCGGTGCCGCCAACTATCTGCTGAAGCCGTTCACGTTGGACGACCTTGCCAGCCGGCTGGCGGAGTACCGATCCCAACGGCAGCGCCGGCCGCGCCCAGTAGTCGGTGGCCAAGCCGAGGTGGACCGGATCTTCGGTCGGTCCGAGCCAACGACTGCGGAATCCCTGCCGAAGGGTATGAGCCCGGAGACGGCGGAGCTGATCTTGGAGACGCTGCGCGAACGGACCGAGGAGCAGTCGGCCCAGCAGTGTGCGGCCGCGGTCGGGATCTCTCGGGTGAGCGCACGCCGGTACCTGGAGTTCTTCGTCTCCCAAGGCAAGGCCCAGGTGTCGCTTCGTTACGGCAGCCGCGGTCGCCCTGAGCGCCGATACCGACTTGCCCTGGGGAGTGACACCAACCAGCGGTCCTGACGAAGGTCGGACTTGCTTTTTGCCTCAGCGGCGCGACACGGAAAGCATTAGGTTGGTGGTTGCCGCAATGGCTAGCGAAGCGCCGAGCAAATGGAGCGCGACCAGCCAGATGGGCATCCCCAGCTGATACTGGGCCACACCAATCCCGACCTGTATCAGCTCGACCAGGAGCAACAGCAGCACAGCCCCACTGCGCAGCAGTGCGAAGCAGACGATGCTCGCGGCGACGGCGGCGTAGACCACACTCGTGTGCAAGCGGATCAGCAGCATCGCGTCGAGGCCGGTCCGCGGTGCATTCTCGTCGCCGGCGTGTGGTCCGCTGCCCGTCACCAGGGTTCCGAGCCAGATCGCCAGCCACATCAGGACGAAGGTGACGCGGGTCGCGACCACCGAGATGCGAGACACGCCGATCGGTGCGAGGTGCCAGGTCTTACGCACCAGCCAGACCGCAAGCGCTATCAAGACCATGGACAGCAGCAGGTGCAGCCCTACGACGTACGGGTTGAGCTGGGTGAGTACGGTGATCCCGCCAATGAAGCCCTGCAGCGGGATGCCCAGCGCGAGACCGCCGGCGAGCCAACGCAGGTCGGTCCGCGGCCGCCCGTCCTCCCTGTAAAGCATGGCACTGATGAAGGTGAGCGCCGCTGTGGCGACCAGCACTAGGGTGAACAGCCGGTTTCCGAACTCAATCGCCCCGTGAATGCCCAGCTCAGGATGGGACACGTAGGAATCCTCGGTGCATCTCGGCCAGGTCGGGCAGCCCAGCCCGGAGCCGGTCAGCCGGACGAGTCCACCGGTGACCACGATGACGATGTTCATGATCAACGAGACGATCGCCCAGCGCCGCAATGCGTGAGGGCCGCGGACGATCCGGAGGATGCTCGGGAGGGCGCCGCCGCCCGCCGCCACTTCCGCCTGCGGGCTCAGCTGCTTCATGACGTCCAACGAAAGCCCTTCCATGCGGCAATGCCTGCGGCCACGAGCCAGGCTAACAAGACCAACACCGGCCAGCCCAGAATCTGCCCATTCGCCGATGCGCGCAGCCCCTCGCCCAGTGCGGCCGTTGGGAGCATCTCGATCACCGGCCGGAGCGCTGCTGGATAGTGGGCCAGGGGGATGATCAGGGCGCCGCCGATGAGCAAGATCACGTAGATCAGGTTGGCAAGTGCTAACACGGACTCGGCGCGGAGGCGACCTGCGAGCAGTAATGCAAGGCAGACGAACGTCGCGGTAGCCAAGATCACCAGAAGTACCGCCAGCAGAGCCGAGAGCGGCGTGAACCCGGGTCGCCAGCCGAGGCCGATTGCGGCACCAGTCAAGATCACTAGCTGGGTCAACATGATCATGATCACGGCCACGGCCTTACCGGCGAGCAGGCCCGGCTTGCCAAGTGGTGTAACGGCCAGCCGCTCCAGCACTCCGTAACGCCTCTCGAACGCTGTGGTAATCGCTATCGAAGTGAAGGCTGAGGACCATACCGCCAACGCCAGTACTGACGGTGCAAGCAGATCTAGGCTCGCGATGGCGATGTCGGCGAAGCGGCCGGCTACCAAGATCGCCAACGGGATCACCAAGGCCAGCAGCAGTTGTTCTCCGTTGCGGATCAGAAGCCGCGCCTCGATCAATCCGTGCCGGAGGATTCGCTTGGCGGGTGGGGCTGGGACTGGGGCGGGGGATAGGTCCAGTGCTGTCACGACACCGCCCTCGCGCTCGTGTGGGTGAGGAAGACAGTCTCCAGGCTTCCGCCTGACTTGGTGAGCTGACGCACCGTGCCAGAGATCGTGACTCGGCCGCGGTCCACGATGAAGACCTGGTCGGCCAGGGTTTCCGCCTCATCCATCGCATGAGTGGTGAGCAGCATGGTGACACCGCTCGCCCGGAGTTCGCGCAGCAGCAGCCAAGTTGCCCGACGCGCATGCGGATCCATGCCGGCCGTCGGTTCGTCCAGGAAGACCAGTTCCGGCCGCCCAACGAGCGCTCCAGCCAGATTGACCGCTTGTTGCTGACCGCCAGAAAGCCTGCGATACGGGGTCTTCGCACAATCAATAAGCCCCAGCCGCTCGACCAATGCGGGCACCGGCAGCGGGTTGGTGTACAGACCGGCGAGGTAACGCAGCAGTTCGATTGCCTTGATCCCCGACCAGGAACCCGCACTTTGTGGCATCAACCCGATCCGGCCCGCTAGGTGCCGGGAGCTGGCCGGCATCCCCAGCACCTTGACTGTTCCTTTGGCCGGCCGGATGAGATTCGTGCAACAGCGGACCAGTGTTGTTTTTCCTGCGCCGTTGGGCCCAAGAACGGCTGTCAGCGCCCCAGTCTGTGCCTGCAACGTGAGCTTGTCGAGTACCGCGCGGCCACTGAATTTGACTACCAGGTCCTCTGTCAGAACCGCAATGTCGGGACCGGGCACCGATGAATTCTAGACGTCTGTACGGCGAGCGGCTCAGGCTAGGACCGTGCGTTCCAGGAAGGGGGTACGGAAGGTGCCGCGCGGGTCGTACGCCGCAGCGATCCGGCGAAAATCTGGCAGCCGAGGATAGGGCTCCAACCACCGGTGAGTGTCGCCAAAGACCTTCCCCCAATGTGGTCGCGGCAGGAAGTCCTGTAACGCCACTTCAATCCTTTCCACGAGCGCATTTACCGCCGCAGCGTCAGGTTGCCAGGTGAAGTGGACGCCGAACACACTGCGCTGGTAGGCCGGGCTGAGCCAGAGTTCATCGGCGGCGACGGTTCGGATCTCCGCACTTTTAACAACCGGCGCGATGGCGGGACCTAGCTCGCGAAGCGCATGGATGGCCGAAGTTGCGTGTTGCCGGTCCATCAGATATTCGCTCTGGATTTCGGCACCACTGCTCGGGGTGAACTCGAGCAAGAAATGGGGAAGCCGCTCATACCACGGACCTGGCTCGCCAAGCTGGGGAGTGCAGTGTTTTGGATCGTTGCCTCGCGTCATATGGAGCTTCTCGGTGGCGGCCCGAGCCCCGAACAACTCGGCCGGCATGCTCGAGGGCTGTCCATCAGCCAGCCGCGATTTGACCCACAGCATGTCGACGTGGTCACCGGCAAAGTCGGTAATCGCGCTGACGCTGTAGCCGGCACTCATCACCTCCTCGAAGGAGCCGGTTAGCTGGTCCCACGGCAGGTGTTCATAGACGTCTTGGCGTACCTCGAAGGTCGGCTCGATTGCGAGGGTGATCTCGGTGACCACACCGAGTGCGCCCAGATTTACGACAACTCCCGCGAAGTCCGGTGAGGTGTGATCAATCCGCACCTGGTCGCCGGTGCCGGCGACCAGGCTCATTGCGGTCACGGCGGAGGCCAGCGACTGGTTGGCGTTGCCCGATCCATGGGTTGCCGTGGCCACCGAGCCGGCAACCGTGATGTGCGGCAGGGACGGAAGGTTGCTCAGCGCCCAGCCAGACTCCTGCAGCCGCCGGGCCACGTCGCCGTAGCGCATCCCGGCCGGAACCGACACAACTCGCGCATCCTCATCGATGATCATTTTCCCGGGCATTGCCTCGAGCGACACCAACCCATCGGCATCGGCAATGTCATTAAACGAGTGTCGGGTGCCGAGCGCGTGTAGCGATGATCTTGCTGTTTCGATCAGCCGTTGCAGTTCGCTCATGGTGCGCGGCCGATGGAGCTGGCGGGCGGCGTAGCTGTAGGTGCCACTCCAATTGAGCTCAGGTGCCGTGATGGAAGCCACACGATGAGCATGCAGTACGCGGGTGACGGCGGGAAGCTGAATGCGGGCTGAGCCCTTCGACAAGCTCAGGGCGCGTGGCTTACTTGCCGGCGGAGAGAATGTCGGCGAGGTCGTACTTGACCGGCTCCTCCAGCTGCTCATAGGTGCAGGATCGCGGGTCACGGTCGGGCCGCCAACGGACGAATTGAGCGGTGTGCCGGAACCGGTCGCCCTCCATGTGCTCGTAACGGACTTCGACCACGAGGTCGGGGCGCAGCGGGATGAAGGAGAGGTCTTTGTTGGCGTTCCAGCGGCTGAACTCCGAGCTGCGCGGGTTGCGGGTCGTCCCCTCCTGCAGCTTGGCCCAGTCCCAAGGGTGGTTTTCGAAGGTAGTGACCAATGGTTGCAGCTCGGTGAACAGCTCTTTGCGTCGTGCGGCGGGGAAGGCGCCGATCACGCCGACCGAGGCCAACGAGCCGTCTTCCTTGTAAAGGCCGAGCAGCAAGGATCCGATGCTGTCCGGGCCGCTCTTGTGCACCCGATAGCCCGCGACAACACAGTCCGCCGTACGCTCGTGCTTGATCTTGAACATGGTGCGTTTGTCTGGCTGATACGTGCCGGCAAGCGGTTTGGCGACCACTCCATCCAGCCCGGCGCCCTCGAATTGGGAGAACCACTGCACGGCCAGGCTGTGATCGCGGGTGGCGGGCGTGAGATGGATCGGTGGCTTGGCGTCCGCTAATGCCTCCTCGAGGACCGCGCGCCGCTCTTCGAACGGCCGATGGGTGTAGTCGGTGCTGTCCAGCGCCAGCAGGTCGAAGGCGATAAAGCTCGCCGGCGTCTCCTGCGAGAGCAGCCTGACCCGGCTTGCGGCCGGGTGGATGCGCTGCTGCAAGACCTCGAACTCCAGCCGGTCGCCGATCACCACGATGATCTCGCCGTCGATGACACACTTCTCGGGGAAGTTGGCTTTCACCGCCTCGGCGATCTCGGGGAAGTAGCGGGTCATTGGACGCTCGTTGCGAGAGCCGATCTCGACCGCGTCCCCGTCCCGGAACACGATCGAGCGGAACCCGTCCCACTTCGGCTCGTAACTAAAGGCTCCTTCGGGGATGCGGGCGACCGCCTTGGACAACATGGGGGCGACGGGCGGCATGACGGGCAGCTTCATGCTGGCAATTGTCACCCACTGCGGCTCACCACTCAGCTCTGACTGCGGGGGAGCGGCGGCCTTACTTTCCTCTCGCAGGAACGCACGTGCACGTTCACTCCCTGCGCCTTACACACGTTGCAACGTGTGCATCGCATCAGGAACGAACGTGTACGTGCGTTCCTGCAAGAAGGTGTATGAGAGGCGTTCCGCTGCGAACGACGACGAAGTAGGCGGTTCTAGAGCGCGATCCTCCGCGAGCGGAGCGAGCAATAAAGCATTGTCAGTGCCGGGTGAGAGGCTGGTTGCCATGTCTGATGCGATGTGGGCCGTCCCGCAGGTGGTCAAGGATGGCCAAGAGGCGGTACCGCAGTAGGTGCTGACCACAATCGCCATAGAGAACTACCGATCCCTGCGTGACCTGCGCCTCCCGTTACGACGGCTCAACGTCGTCACGGGTGCGAACGGCACAGGTAAATCCAGCCTCTATCGCGCTCTCCGACTACTGGCCGACTGTGCATCGGGCCGAGTTATCTCATCCCTGGCCCGAGAGGGCGGGCTCGAGTCGGTGCTGTGGGCTGGGCCTGAGCACCTCGCCGCCTCGGTACGCGCTGGGCGGCATCCCGTCCAGGGCACGGTGCGGTCGGGGCCGATCAGCCTCCAGCTCGGATTTGCCTCCGAGGATTTCTCCTATTTGATCGATCTTGGCTTGCCCACCCGTAATGAGTCGTCGGCGTTTAACCTCGATCCGGAGATCAAACGCGAAGTGGTGTGGAGTGGGCCGATGATGCGGCCCGCCAGCGTGCTGGTCAGGCGGAAACGTGCCCTCGTTGAGCTTCGTGGCGACTCATCAACCTGGGAGGCCTTCGAGAACACACTGCGAACGTACGAGAGTGTGCTCACCGAGGTGCTCGACCCCATTCGGGCGCCGGAGCTGCTGACAGTGCGGGAACAGATCCGCGGTTGGCGGTTCTACGACCAGTTCCGAACCGACGTCGACGCCCCGGTCAGGCAGAGCCAGATCGGCACCCGTACTCCGGTGCTAGATGCAGAAGGCCGAGACCTTGCGGCCGCGCTGCAAACGATCCTCGAGATCGGCGACAGCGATGCCCTGCACGCCACGATCGAGGATGCATTTCCGGGATCCCGGCTCCAGGTGGTAGAGACTCGCGGCCGCTTTGATCTTGAGCTGCAGACGCACGGTCTACTGCGTCCGCTGAGCGCTGCTGAGCTTTCCGATGGCACCCTCCGCTATCTGCTGCTGGTCGCCGCACTGCTGAGTCCGCGGCCGCCGTCGCTCATGGTGCTGAATGAGCCAGAGACCAGTCTGCATTCAGACCTCCTCCCCGCCTTGGCCCGGCTGCTCGCGCGTGCGAGCGAGCACACTCAGATCGTTGTGGTTACCCATGCGCTGGAGCTGGTGGATGCGCTGGCCGCGGGAGGCGCCCAGCCGCTGTGCCTAGTCAAAGACTTCGGCGCAACAGCTCTGGAAGGGGTCGACCCCCTGGACCAGCCGCCCTGGAACTGGGGGTCTCGTTGAACAACTCCAGCATCCGCGAAGTTGATGTCGCCACGAGCGATGGTCGTGTCCTGCATGCCTACGATGTCGGTCCCACCGGCCGCCCGGACGAGCTGATCGTGATGTGGCACGGCGGCACGCCTAACACAGGTGCTCCGCCTGAGCCGCTCTTCGAGGTCGCACGTTCTTTGGCCATCCGTTGGATCGGCTATGACCGGCCCGGTTACGGAGGCTCAAGTCCTCATCGCGGCGCAACGGTCGCCTCGGCGGCGTCCGATGCCGGCCAGGTTGCGGATCAGCTCGGCACTGGGCGCTTTGCCGTCTTCGGCCACTCCGGCGGGGGATCGCGCGCGCTCGCCTGCGCCGCGCTGCTACCCGACCTGGTGATCGCGACTGTCAGCATCTCCTCGGCGGCGCCTTGGCCTGCCGCTGGTATTGACTACTTCGCCGGAATGTCGGAAGGCACCACCCGGGAGTTGCGTGCTGCAGCGCGGGGACGCGCGGAACTGGAGAAAGTCCTCGCGGAGAATGAGTTCGATCCCCAGTCATTCATCGCAGCCGATTTCACGGCGCTCGATGGCAGCTGGTCTTGGTTCAACGGCATCGTCCGGGCCGCGACGACGAGTGGCCTTGACGGCATGATTGAGGATGATCTTGGCCTGGTGGCCCCGTGGGGGTTCGACCTAGCAAAGATCACAGCACCGACCTTGATCATGCACGGGACACGCGATCGGATGGTGCCCAGCTCGCACGCGGAGTGGCTTGCTGCGCACTGTCCAGCGGCGGAGCTGCGCCTGGTGCCTGCCGAAGGTCACATCTCCGTGCTGAACCACGCTGCGTGGGCACTGCGCTGGCTGCGTGATCGGATTACGCCATGAGCCTGTCGAGCCCTGATTCTGTCCTGTCGAGCGCGGGATGTGCCCTGAGCCCGTCGAAGGTCACAGCTCCGCGCTTCGACAAGCTCAGCGCCCTAGCGCCCTGAGCCTGTTCTGTTGAGCCCTGAGCCTGTCGAAGGGCGCGATGTGGGCCCGAGCTCAGCCCCCGCTCGGCCCACATCACGCGACTAAGGCGTGCCTTATTTGAACCCGGTCGCCGAATTAAGGCACACTGGCGTTGTGAAAAACTTCCAGCGGGTCACTTCCAGTGCCGCTGGGGTTCCTCAGAGCGTAGAGACCGACGCATCGACGCGACATCGAGTGGCCAGTTCAATTCTTGAGCACGGGCCATCGACTGCGGCGGAGCTGGCCGAACGGCTGGGGTTGACCCCAGCGGCAATCCGTCGGCATCTCGACGTACTGCTCGCGGCGGGCCATCTCGAGGCACGCGAGCGGCGTGTTTACGGTGCCCGAGGCCGCGGCCGCCCCGCTAAGGTCTTTGTGCTCACCGACGCCGGGCGCTCGGTCTTCTACACCGCGTACGACGACTTGGCTATCGATGCTTTGGAGTTCCTCGCGACTTCGTCCGGGCCGGAGGCCGTGACCCGCTTCGCGGAGGCACGAATGGCGCGGAGCGAAAAGCGCTATGAGGAACGGATGGCCAGCGCTGCGCCGGGCACCACACCCGCCCAGGCACTTGCTGTCGTGTTATCGGAAGACGGCTACGTGGCGTCTACCTTGCCGTCGGCGATCGGTGAACAGCTTTGCCAGCACCACTGCCCGGTAGCGCATGTAGCCGAGCGTTTTCCTCAGATCTGCGAGGTGGAGACCGCCGCATTCTCCCGTCTGCTTGGCGTTCATGTGCAACGCCTCGCCACCATCGCACATGGCGATGGCGTCTGCACAACTCATGTTCCGCACGTCCTTCCGACCGTCCGCAAGGCGACAACCGATATCACCACATCCGAAAGGGCATGATCATGACCCAAACTCAGGATCCCGCTGTTACCCGACCGGTTGGCACCGGCCAGACCCAAGATCAACATCTGGCTGCCCTCGGTCGCTATGAGTGGGGCTGGGCCGACACTGACATTGCGGGGGCATCTGCCAGGCGTGGGTTGACTCCTGAGGTTGTCGCCGACATTTCCAGGCTCAAGAACGAGCCGGAGTGGATGCTGGAAAGGCGACTCAAGGGCTACCGGCTCTTCAACCGCAAGCCGCTGCCGACGTGGGGTGCCGAACTGGGTGACATCGACTTCGACAACATCAAGTACTTCGTGCGCTCCACTGAAAAGCAGGCGACATCTTGGGATGAGCTTCCGGCCGACATCAAGAACACCTACGACAAGCTCGGCATCCCGGATGCGGAAAAAGCAAGACTCATTGCTGGAGTGGCGGCTCAGTACGAAAGTGAGGTGGTTTACCACAAAATAAACGAAGAATTAGCACGACAGGGCGTGATCTTCCTCGATACCGACACCGGCCTCAAGGAGCACGAAGATCTCTTCAAGGAGTACTTCGGGACCGTCATCCCGGTCGGGGACAACAAGTTCGCGTCGCTGAACACCGCTGTCTGGTCTGGTGGCTCGTTCATCTACGTGCCAAAAGGCGTCCATGTCGAAATCCCGCTGCAGGCCTACTTCCGGATCAACACCGAGAACATGGGTCAGTTCGAGCGGACCTTGATCATCGTCGACGAGGGCGCGTACGTGCACTATGTCGAGGGCTGCACGGCACCGATCTATTCCTCTGATTCGCTGCACTCCGCGGTCGTGGAGATCATCGTCAAGAAGAACGCGCGCTGTCGCTACACGACAATCCAGAACTGGTCGAACAACGTCTACAACCTGGTGACCAAGCGCGCCACCTGCGAGGAGGGCGCGACCATGGAGTGGATCGACGGAAACATCGGATCCAAGATCACCATGAAATACCCAGCGGTCTACCTGATGGGCGAGCACTCTCGCGGCGAGACCCTATCGGTCGCCTTTGCCGGCGAGGGTCAGCATCAGGACGCCGGCGCCAAGATGGTGCACTGCGCGCCGCACACCTCGAGTTCGATCATCTCGAAATCGGTCGCTCGGAGTGGTGGGCGTACGTCGTACCGTGGCCTCGTCCAGGTGCAGGAGGGCGCGCATCACTCGGCCAGCACGGTGAAGTGCGACGCGCTACTGGTGGACACGATCAGCCGCTCTGACACCTACCCCTACGTCGACGTACGCGAAGACGACGTGTCAATGGGTCACGAAGCGACCGTGTCCAAGGTCAGCGAAGATCAACTGTTTTATTTGAGGAGCCGGGGCCTCGGCGAGGACGAGGCCATGGCCATGATCGTCCGCGGGTTCGTGGAGCCGATCGCGCGAGAGCTTCCGATGGAGTACGCGCTAGAGCTCAACAGGCTGATCGAGCTCCAGATGGAGGGTGCGGTCGGCTGATTTATGGCCCGGAGCCTGTCGAAGGCGGCGCCCTGAGCTTGTCGAAGGGGCCCGCTTCGACAAGCTCAGCGCGCATGAGGCAATCGCTGAACACCCATCAAACGGAAACAGGAAGAGATCGCTCAACGTGACCTTGCTTGATCAGGCTGCCGGACGCGTGGCCGATGCGGTGGAGGGCCGCCCTAAGGCGGTCAGCCGCCTGCACCCTCCCGGCTCTTTCGACCTCGCCGACCATCCGGTGCCGACGGGCCGTGAGGAGGCG
>JBKPAB010000170.1:0-12993 GCA_046726195.1 Actinomycetota bacterium | reverse complement strand
GTGTGTATCGCGAGTGCAACGAACGTGTACGTGAGTTCCTGCAGAGGTGAGAGAGAGGCGCAGGCCGCTCGTTATGTGCCCTGAGCTTGTCGAAGGGCACGCTTCGACAGGCGGCACCTCGGGCGTCTTTCCGCACAAGGCCACATATGGAGGCTGCTTCGCGCTATATCGCGAACATTCGTGGCCTTGTGCGGAGAAACGCGACAGTGAAGGCTATGTGATCAAGGCCCGGGCCGCCTCGGCAATGCCTTCTGGCGACATGCCGTAGCGATCAAGCAGGAAGCCAGCCGAGCCGGTGGGCGCGAACTCCGGGACACCCAAGATCTTGATCTTGATTGGGTGGTTCTGCGAGACGGTTTCGGCGACGGCACCGCCCAGAGCACCGGCGACTGTGGCTTCCTCGGCGGTGACGATGCCACGGGTCTCTCGCGCTGCCTGCACCACGGCCTCCGTATCAAGCGGCTTCACCGTGGGCATGGAGATCACTCGGGCCGAGATACCTTGAGCTTCGAGTTGTTCGGCAGCAACCAGGGCTCGCCACAGCACGGTGCCATTGCTGATCAAGGTGACGTCGTCGCCGTCGCGGAGCGTCACCGCCCTGCCCGGGACGAACGTGTAGTCGTCGGGGTAGACCTCTGGCACGCTCATCCGGCTGACCCGAATGAAGACCGGACCTTCCACCTCCGCTGCCCAGCGCATAGCGGCGGCAGTCTCGATCGGGTCAGCCGGCACCACGATCGTGATGTTGTGGATAGCTCGCAGCCAGGCGATGTCCTCAATGGAGTGGTGGGTTGGGCCAAGTTCGCCGTACGCCATCCCCGGGCTCATGCCACAGAGCTTGACGTTGCGGTTGGAGTATGCGACATCGGCTTTGATCTGCTCCAGCGCTCGACCGGTCAGGAAGCAAGACGCCGCGGAGACGAAAGCGATGCGGCCGCCATTGGCAAGTCCTGCCGCCACGCCGACCATGTCTTGCTCGGCGATCCCGACATTGATCAGCCGATCAGGAAAGGCCCGCTTGAACGCATCAAGCTTGCTGGATCCAACTGAGTCATTCACGACACCAACGATGCGATGATTTTCATGCGCCAGCTCGGCCAGAGTTTCGACATACGCATTGCGGCAGTCGTAGCGCGGCCGCTCGGCGATGGAGACTTGAGCGCCTGAGACAGTGTCGGTCATGTTGCATTTCCTTGGCGATCAATAGCAGCGAGTTCGTCGAGCGCCAGCTCCAGTTGTTCGGCTGACGGGACTTTGTGATGCCACGCCGGATTGTTGCTCATGAACGTGATTGGGTGGCCCTTGTGCGTGTGGGCTATGACGAAGGTGGGCTTTCCCGGCCGGAACGGCACCGACGACAATACGTCGAGCAGGTCACCATGATCATGACCGTTGACCTCGACGACCGCGAAGCCGAACGCCGTCGCCTTTTGATCAAGGGGCTCAAGATCATTCGTTTCACGGACCGTCGCACCCTGCTGGAGCCGATTGCGATCCACGATCACGGTGAGCCGATCCAACTCGTAATGTGAGGCAGCCATCATGGCCTCCCAGTTGCTGCCCTCCTGCAGCTCGCCATCACCGACCAGCACGTAAGTACGGCGGCGTGAGACATCCAGCTTGGCTGATAAGGCGTGACCGACAGCGACAGGCAGTCCGTGACCCAGCGGACCGGTATTGGCCTCAACGCCACGGACGTATTCGCGATTCGGGTGGCCGTTCAGCTTGGACAGCGGCTTGAGGAAGGTCGCCAAAACCTCCACCGGCAGGAACCCGAAGGCAGCCAGCGTGACGTAAAGAGCTCCGGCAATGTGGCCTTTGGAAAGGATGAAACGGTCTCGCTCGGGATCATCGACAGTCTCCGGAGTGACGTTGAGCACGGCCCCGTACAGCGTCGCAAGGATGTCAATGGCGGAAAGGTCGCCACCGATGTGACCAGCTCCCGCGTAGTGGACCAGCTTCAAGTCCTGGATGCGAATCTCCCGCGCGGCCTCGGCGATGAGGCTGATCTGCTCGTCTCGATGCGCGTGTGGCGGCCGGTGGAAGACCGGCATCGTAATGTGCTCACGAGTTAAGGCCGTCATGCGTTCACGTCCTGGCTTTCCCTGGTACGCGCCATCGAGCTCAGCAGGACATCCTGGACAAGTCGTTGGGCCGCGAGAGCGTCGTGAGAGGCCTGGGCGGAACGCAGCGCCGCTACGTCCAGAGCATCCAGCGCGCCGTGGAGCGCCTTGAGGAAGCGGATCGCCGCCTTGGCAGCCTCCACACTGTCCTCCCGGAACGGGAATTGATCAAGTTGCCAGACGCCATCCCAGTTGTTCTTGCGCAGCGTATAGAAGAACTCGAAGGTCTCGACCAGGTGCACCGAGCCGACGACCATGTCGTCGTCCCAGCCTCGGAAGTTGTCATTGACGTCGATGGCAAACAGCCGGCCAGCATCGATGCACAGTTGCGCGGCGTCGGACGGGGTTTCCAAGCCATACATCGAGTGGCCGAAGTCGAGCAAGATACCGAGATTGTCCAGTCCGATCTGCTGGATAGCGAGCAGGGTGCGAGCCGCGTTCGGAAAGATGATCTTGTTACGCGGCTCGCGCGGCTTGTATTCGATGACGAACTTGATCTCGGGGTGACGCGAAATAAGCTCGCGCAGCCCGTCGACCGCGAGCTTCCAGATGTCGTGGTAGTCCACCTGGAACGGATAATCCCAGCCGTCCTGGCCGAACCACAGCTTCACGTAGTCGCAGTTGAGCTCCTTCGCGAGCTCGGTCGCCTCGTTCAACAGCTTCAGCGCCTGGGCGCGTACGGCTGGGTCAGGGTTGGTGATCGAGCCCTTGACGTAGTCGCGGTTGTAGATCTCCGGCGTAATGGCGACGGCGCGGAGCCCATTACGCTCCAGCGCCGTCTTGACGTCGTCCAGCGTCCCCTCGAACCCCGCGAACGGCCAGTTCAAGTCGACGACAGCTAAATCGCCCACCGCGCCGGCCTTGTCTATCTGCTCCAGTAAGCCGACCGGCGGTCCGTAGCCTTCGGTGGCGTACCGATCCTTGTAGGTGGCGAAGTGCCAGATACCTGCGCCGAAAACGGGCATCTCACTCATGGGTAGGAGACTCCAATCGTTTAGTTAGCGTCTGGTGATCATCCCTTAGCCCTTGGTGGCGCCAGCGGTCAGGCCACCGACGATCCAGCGCTGCAGGAATATGTAGGCGATCAAGATCGGCACGACGGCGATCAAGATGCCAGCCGCCAGTCCGGTGTTGTTATTGGAGAACTGGCCTTGGAAGTTCAGCAGCCCGACCGGGATGGTCTTGTTCGCGTCTGAGCTCAACAAGATCAGGGCGAACAGGAACTCATTCCATGTCGCCACGGCGTCGAGGATGAACACCGTGACCAGTGCGGGGGTGGAAAGCGGCAGGACAAGGGTGAAAAAGATCCGCCATGGACCCGCGCCGTCCATCTTTGCTGCCTCGATGAGCTCGTCCGGCAGCTGCCGGAAGAACGACTGCAAAACCAGCACCTCGAACGGAATGCCGAACGCCAGGTATGGCCCGACAAGACCAGGAACACTGTCGATAGCGCCCATGGTGCGCAGCAGCACGAAGACCGGCACGATCGTGATGTAGATCGGGATCGTCAGGCCCAGGAACACCGCAAACATGATCGCCGTGCCGAAACGAAGCCGAAGCTTCGCCAACGCAAAGGCCAGCATTGCCGAGATCAATACGCCCAGCGGCACCTTCAAAATCAGCAGAAACAGGCTGTTCCGGTAGGTGGTGGCAAAGTTGCCAACCCCCCACGCGTCGGCGAAGTTCTGCAGCGTCCACTCCTGCGGCCACGACAAGGCGCCATTGGCCACGAAATCCGAGAGTGGCCGAAAAGCTGTGGTCAGCAGCAGCACCAAAGGCGAAAGCCACAGCAAGGCAACCAGAGCCAGAACGATCGTCATGCCGATGCCGCCCTTCCGCTTGGGCTCGCGGCTCGGCTCCTCAGCTGGGGCGACGTGAGCGTCCGGCAGTGCCGCGACTGGGGCGACTTCAGCTGAACTACTCATACCGCATGCTCCTTGGTCTGGGAGCGGACGTACGGGATGCTGACGGCAATCGCAATGATGGTGATCACCACGGCAATCGCAGTGCCGTAACCGGCCTGGTAGTACTGGAAAACGTTGAAGTACATCCAGGTACCCATCACTTGAGTAGCCGTGCCGGGTCCGCCATAGGTCATGGCGTAGATCAGATCGAACACCTTGAACGAGTCGATCAGCGACAACGCGAGGACTATGTAATGGGCCGGCCGGAGGCTGGGCATGGTGATATGCCAGAACTGTTGCGACCGAGTTGCACCATCGACCGTGGCGGCCTCGTACATGTCCTGGTTAATGCCCTGGAGAGCGGCTAGGTACAGCAGCATGGGGAAGCCCACCCGAAGCCAGATACCCGGCACCATCACCGCGGCCAGTGCCGTCGAGTCCTGGCCAAGCCAGGGCTGGGCCAGACCGCCCAGCCCGATCAGTCTGAGGAATTCGTTGATCGCACCGTACTCAGGGTTGTAGAGCCAGCCCCAGATCGAGGCGATCGCAACCAGTGGCAGCACAGCAGGTGTATAGAAGATCAACCGCAAAACAGGCTTTCCGCGCACCTTGCCGTTCAACAGCATGGCCAAGGCCAGGCCTATGACAATTGGGAAGAAGATGGTGACTACGGTCCAGATGATGTTGTTGATCAACGCTTGAATGACCACCGGGTCCTTAGGCATGTTGATGTAGTTCTCCAGCCCCACAACGTTGTAGGTCGGGCTGAGTCCATCCCAGTCGGTGAAGCTGAACCACAGCGACGACATCGCCGGATAGACAAGGAAGATCAAATACACGGCCAGCGCCGGCAGCGCGAACAGCCATGCATTGATACCGCCGTACTTCGGTCGGCGCCGCCGAACGGCGGTCTCGCCGACCGGCGGCGCCTCAAGTGTTGCCGTGCCCATCGCTGGTATCAGCCCTTGGCCCAGGCCGACACCGCGTCCTGCATCTGCTTGGCAGCCTCCTCGGGAGTGATCTTGCCCTGAAGCAAGTCACTTTGTATCGAGAAGTATTGATCGGCTACCTTCTTGGGGAACGCCTGGTCCTGAATGGTGTAGAACGGTTGCTTTCCTGGCCCCTGCGACCACTGATAGGACAACGGAAAATCTTGAGCATCAGGCTCTGCGCCCGCGACCGTGGACGCGCCCTCCTTGAGCGCCTTCTGAGTTTCCGGCTGGACGATGAAATCGATGAGTTCGGCCGACTTGTCGGGATTGCCGGACTTCGCGTTGATCATGTAACCCTCGACGAAGCCGGAGTGTCGCTGGGGCGTGTGGCCGGTCGGAAACTGGAAGACCCCATAGTCTGCTGAATCCTTGTTGGCCGCCTGGATGGCCCCAGCCTCGGTCCATTGTCCGGTGATGGTGTACGCCGTCTTGCCCGAAACGTAATCGGACTCGACGTCGGTAGGGTCGAGACCGAGGGCTCCCTCCGGAATCCACTTCTTGTCCTGCCACTTCTTGAAGTTGGTGAAAGCGGCCACGACCTCGGGACGGTCCCAAGTCTCCTCCCCGGTAAGAAGCTTGTCGTGTAGCTCAGGCCCTGCCGATGTCTCCAACAAGTACTCGTAAAGCCGCATGATGTGCCAGCCATACTTCCCTCCTGTCGCGCATGGCGTGATCCCAGCGGACAGCAGCTTGTCGTTGGCCTCTTCCAGCTCGGCGTAGCTCGCCGGGTCGGCGGTGATCCCCGCCTTCTTGAACGCGGTTTGGTTGAACCAGCAGCCGATCCCACGCGCGGTGAAGGGCACCCCGGCCTTCACCCCTTCAAAGGTCATACCTTCGATGGCCTCAGTGTTGATCCTGGAGTCCCAACCAAACTTCTGGTAGTACGGCGCGAGGTCCATGGCCTGCTTTGCCGTGACAAACGGTGCCCCGATCTGTCCGCCCCAGATCCGCCAGACGTCTGGTCCCTTGCCGCCCAATAGCTCGGTGCGCAGCTTGTCGGGATACACCGCGGCACCCGAGCCGGGCAGCGTGTCCACTGTTGTTGTGGTGCCCGCTTGGGCATCGAACTTGGCGATCTGCTCCTTGAAGATGTCAATGGTCTCCTCACCCTCGTAGGTGAACAAACGCAGGTTGTTCGAGGTGGGTGCCGTCGCTTCTCCGGCGGGTGCCGGCGCCGTCCCGCCACCAGTGCAGGCAGCAAAACCAGCCGCTATTGCCGCCGCTGAGAGGCCAATAAACCCGCGGCGGGTGTACGTACCAGTCATTTGAGTCTCCTTTGGTCTGCAGGACGGACGTCCATGCGTCAGGTGGTAAAGCGGTGAGTTGGATGATCACCGGTTTGGACAGCCGGAGTATGCGCGCTGAGCCCTTCGACAAGCGCCGTCCTGAGCTTGTCGAAGGGCTCAGGGCACAGTGGAGTTGGCCGATGATCATCCTGCTGAATCCCGGCCGAACTTTCGGATCTTGGCGAACATGTCTTCGAGAAGGAACCGGACGTCGACCGACTCGACGACTCGGATCGGATGCCCCGCACCGGGGACGTAATGGCCTTCCTGGCCGAATCGTGGAGCAGGCGTCATCCGGAAGCTGCCGCCCCACGGATACAGCATCAAAGAGATCGCCGGCGAGTCTCCCAGCGAACGAGACTCGATCGGTTCTGGCCAGTAGGTGCGGTTCCAATCCACCATCTGGCTGATCAAGTAGTCGGCGAGCTTGCTTGTACCGCCGATCTTCTCCTCCAACTCGGCGTAGCTGACTGATACCTGCGAATACACGTTGCTGGGCACCTGCCACACGGTGATGCCGGAGTCGTAGACGACATTGGCTGCGGCAATGTCGTTACCCAGGTTGAATTCGACACGGGGAAAGGCTTGGACACCGCCGTAGCCGACACCGCCGATCCAGATCACCACGACGTCGCGGTCGACGATGGCCGGGTCCAGCAAGATCGCCGAGGCCATATCGGTCAAAGGCCCAAGGAATGCGACGAATAACGGTTCCCGTGCGGTCGCGCGTTTGCTCTCAGCGATGATCAGCTGAGCTCCGTCGCTGTCCAACGGCGTTTGCTCATCGGATATACCTGTCGGTGCACCATTAGCGACCGTGGCTTGCTGATCGAGGCCCATCAGGTCAAGGAGGAGATCGATCTCCTCGCGGGACTCTTCCATACTCCGATCGCTGCGTGAGGTGCCGAAGTGGGCTGCGATCAGACCGCGGACGTCAAGCGATGGCGAGAGCAGCGCGTGCACGATCGCAAACTGATCGTCAGCTTCGTTCTTGGCATCGGTGTCGATGATGACCCTGCGACGGCTTGCCGGCTCCATGACTCTCCAGGATGCTGGTGTACTATCCATTCGCTACTGTATATTCAATCACTAGAGGCGCTTTGTCAACAACATGGCGCAGCCTGGTACGAAAGTGTTGCGTCGGTGACATCGCTGCGGGCGGCTTGGACGAGGGGAGGATCAGGTGCCGGCAACCTCGACTGGGCAGGTGATCTTGGCGATCGACCAGGGGACGACCAACTCAAAAGCTGCTCTCGTCAGAGCGGATGGTGGCTTGGTGGCTGCTGATTCGGCATCGGTCGGTATCTCATCTCCCCAGCCAGGATGGGTGGAGCAAGATGCAGACCGCATCTGGACGAGCGTGGTCGAAGCCATGGCTGCCTGCCTGGAAAGCGCAGCCGATGCGGAGATCGTCGGCGTTGCGCTCTCGACCCAGCGGGAGTCGGTGGTTGGTTGGCAGGGCAGCACTGGGAAGCCGCTGGGCCCGGTGATCGGATGGCAGGACCGGCGTACGGCGTCCTGGTGCAGTCAATCGGTCGGCGAACAAGACGGGCAGTTGGTTCAATCGCGTACGGGCTTGCGGGTCGACCCGATGTTCTCCGCACCCAAGATGCGGTGGCTGCTCGACCACCTGCCACCCGGAGTCCCGATCGCTGACGTACGCCTCGGGACCGTGGACTCATGGTTGGTCTGGCAGCTGACGGGAGGGGCCGAGCATCGGTGCGAAGCCGGCAATGCCTCCCGCACCCTGCTGTACGACATCACGGCGCTGGACTGGAACGCTGAACTGCTGGAGGTCTTCGGCGTGCCAGCGGCAACTTTGCCCAGCGCTGTCCCCTCAGACCACGGGTTCGGGACAACGAGCGGTGTCCCGCTGGTGCCCGACGGTACCCCGATCGTTGCGGTGCTGGCAGATTCGCATGCCGCGTTGTTCGGCCAAGGCTGTACCGAGATCGGGATGGCTAAGGCCACATACGGAACCGGGTCGTCGGTCATGGCCCCTGTCGCGGACCTTTCCGCCGGCGATGAGCGCATCCCGGTGACCTTGGCCTGGGTAATCGAGGGGTCGCCGACCTACGCGTTGGAAGGAAACATCTTGTCTTCAGGAGCGACGCTGGCGTGGGCCGCGGATCTGCTGACCGAGGGCAGCGTCGCTGATCTTTTGGCTCTAGCCGAGACGGTGACCAACAGTGGCGGCGTGACTCTCGTACCAGCCTTCGCAGGTCTGGGTGCTCCGCACTGGGACCGGAACGCGCATGCACTCATTTCCGGCATGAGCGAGGGCACGGTCCGGGCACACTTGGCTCGCGCCGCCGTCGACTCCATCGGCCACCAGATCTGCGACATCGTCGATGTGATCGAAGAGAGGTCCGTGAGCCTGCGGGTTTTCAGGGCCGACGGCGGTGCCACCAGCTCAGCACTTGTCGTGCAAACCCAGGCGGACCTGCTCGGCCGGGAGGTCGAGGTCAGTGGGGTAGCTCAGGTGTCGGCACTCGGTGCCGCCAAACTCGCGTGGCGGACACTGGGCCAGGCGAATGAGTGGCCGGACCGCAGCGGTCGGATCTACCGTCCAGTTATGGATCGGAGCGAACGTCGCAGGCGCCGGGATCACTGGGCAGGTGAGATCAACCGGACCCGTTTTACTCCTACTAACCGGGACAGTGTGAATGGAATCCCAGATCGCACCGCAGTGGTGTGAAGTCGACATCGCCATCACGGGCCCAGCCGCCGCCAACCCCTATACGGATGTCAATGCTTGGGTGATCTTCAGCCACGAGACCGGTCGCCTACTGCGGCGGCCTATGTTCTGGGACGGCGGAACCACCTATCGCGTGAGGTTCGCCTCGACCCAAGCCCACGGCGAGTGGCAGTGGAGTGTCCACACCGACAGGCCCGATCATGAGTTCTTACAGGCTTCTGGCACCTTGATCGCTGGGCCACCTTCGCAAGATCATCCACATCGAGCTCTAACCCGCGGCTTCGTCAGGGCACATCCGTCTGGCCGCAGCTTCTGTTATAACGACGGGTCGCCGGCGTTCTTCGTGTTCGACACAGCCTGGGCGATGCCTTTTCGCGCAACGGTCTCCGACGTTGAGACGTATGCGGCCGACCGCCAAGCGAAGGGCTTCAACTCTGTCTTCCTAATGACCGTTCAGCCGGACATGAACGCGCGCGGACCTGTCGCGCGCAACGTCGATGAAGGCTTCGAGATCGGTTTCCATGATCTTGCCGAGGGCCGGCTCACCAAGATCAACATCGAATACTTCCAGTACTTCGACAAGATCATCGACTGCCTTGTCAACCATGGCATCACCCCCGTACTGCAGCCGGTCTTCCACGGATTCGGCTGGAAGGGGCTCGACGTTGCCGGCCCCGTGGTGCCGCCCCCCGAGTATGCGCGCTATTGCCGGTACCTAGTGGCTCGCTTCGGCGCCCGCCCAGCCATCTACCTGCCATGTGGTGACGGGTCTGGCACGGAGCCACAGGTAGCGGCGGGTGGCCGCGAAATCCAGGCGTGGGACGCGTACGGTCAACCCACCGGAATCCACTATCGGCCCCACCACCGCAACGACGAGCACCAAGCCGCCGACTGGCTGGACTTCCAGTCCTGCCAGACCGGACACATGGGCGACCACGTGCCCGATCGTCTTGCGACCATGTGGGCACAGCGGCCGCCCAAGGCGATCATGAACGGGGAGCCGAGTTATGAACACACCGGTCGCCAGGGGGTCGCCGAAGGCTGGTGGCAGGGTCATGAAGCCTGGTGCAACCTCTGCGCGGGCGCCCTTATGGGCGTCGCGTATGGAGCGGCCAGCTTGTGGCCGTGGCGGCTGCATGGCGACGAGCCAGGTCACGGCGAGTACTTCTTGGCCGAAGGCGCTGGCTGGAAAGAAGCACTTGATTTCGAGGGCAGCCGCTATGTCGGTCTGGTGGGAAAGATTCTGGACGATCTGCCGATCACTGAGTCCAGCCCATGCTGGGATGTGTCGGCCAACACCCGGGGCCTGCTAGATCCCGGCATCCTTTACATCGGGTACGCAGAGCACGGTGGACCATGGATGTTCTTCGATGCAGACGGTCGAGTGCCTTCCAAGTATTGGCTGATAGATCCGCGTACCGGCCGAGTACTGAAGTCCGGGGATCGCCCGCCGAACTACGTAGCAATCGAGTTCGATGATTACCAGCCCTCGGTCTTGATCTGTGCGGAAACCACACCGGCGTGGGTGAAACAGCAGGATGACGCGAACGCGTCCTGAGCCCTTCGACAGGCGCCGTCCTGAGCCTGTCGAAGGGCTCAGGACGGCGCTTGTTGCGCGAATGCGCCCTGAGCTTGTCGAAGGGCATACATCGGCGGGCTTCGCGCTCCGCAGGAACAAACGTCCACATTCGTTCCTAACGCGATACACAGTTTGCAACGCGTGCAGAGCGTGAGGAAGGAGTGCAGAGCACGGGCTTCGACGAGCTCGGCCCGCGTCGCTGACAGCAGCTAGCACGGCACTGCATCAATATTCGCAACCTGGCAGGATAGAACACACGCAAGCCTTAGGAGGTTCTTAATCCATGGCGGCGTCGCCCAGCAGCATTACCCGAGCCCCGACGGACGGCCAGCTTCGGCTGATCACCAAGGTGGCTCGGATGTATCACGAGCGCGGAATCCGGCAAACCGACATCGCAGAAACCCTCCATCTGTCGCAGGCCCGGGTGTCGCGGTTGCTCAAGCGCGCTGCCGAGCTCGGCATCGTCCGTACCGTCGTCGCCGTGGCGCCAGGCGTGCACACTGAGGTCGAAGAAGCACTCGAGGAGAGGTACGGGTTAGCCGAAGCCGTCGTCGTCGATGTCGAAGGCAGCAGTGACGACATCATCACTGCGCTCGGGTCCGCAGGCGCCACTTACTTGGAAACGACCCTGACCGGTCGGGAACGCATCGGGATCTCCAGCTGGAGCCAGACACTGCTGGCGGTTGTGGACCGCATGCGGCCGCTACGCGTTCCAGGTGCGGAGAGAGTTGTTCAGCTGATGGGAGGCGTCGGAAACGCATCGGTACAGACCCAAGGCAACCGGCTCCTCACCGAATTCGCTCGACTCGTTGGTGCTACGACCACCTTCGTCCAGGCTCCTGCTCTGGTTGGCAACAGGACTATTCGCGAGAGCTTGCTGAACGATCCGGCGATGGAATCCGTCGCCAACGAATGGGGGCGCCTGACCATGGCCCTGGCGGGCATCGGCAGCCTGCCACCGTCGCCGCTCTTGCGCGCCAGCGGGAATGCGGCAGATCTTGCTGACCAGGACAGGCTCCATGCGGCCGGCGCTGTCGGCGACGTCTGCCTACGCTTCTTCGACTCCGCGGGCAATCTCGTTCCCAGCGATCTCGAGGATCGTGTGGTTGGCATCGACGCCGACACCCTTCGCAAGATCCCACGACGTATCGGAATTGCCGGCGGTGAGAGCAAACACATGGCTATTCGCGCCGCTGTCCGCGGTGGCTGGATCAATGTCCTAATCACGGACACTGGGACCGCCGCCGCACTGCTGCAGCGCGAAAGCTCAACGATGAACGTGCGTTTCTAGTGGCGTGTTAAGTAATTAAGTTTACGTATGCGTAGGATACTGAGGTGTGGCTGGAGCGACCGCTGAACCCTTGCTGTTGCGCGAGCATGACCGCGACGAGCTGGTCGGGCTGACCCGGTCGAGCTCGGTGGGTGCGGGGCTCGCGGCGCGGGCCCGGATCGTGCTGCTGGCCGCCGAGGGCACACCGAACGTGGAGATCGCTCGGCTGGTAGGGGTGAGCCGGCCCACGGTGAACGCATGGCGGACCCGGTACGCCGAGCGCGGGCTCGCGGGGCTGGCCGATGAGATGCGGTCCGGCCGGAAGCGGTCGATCGATCAGCGCCGGATCGTCACCGAGACGCTGACGCCGCCACCGAAGAGCTTGGGTGTGACGCATTGGTCGTCGCGGCTGTTGGCCGACCGTTTGGGCACCAGCCATGTCACCGTCGCGGCGGCCTGGAAGCGGTACGGGGTGAAGCCGTGGAGGGCGGAGACCTTCAAGTTCTCCACCGACCCACAGCTGGAAGCCAAGGTCGCCGACATCATCGGGTTATACCTGGCACCACCGGAGAACGCGATCGTGTTGTGCTGCGACGAGAAAAGCCAAATTCAGGCGTTGAACCGGACCCAGAAGACCCTGCCGATGCAGCCCGGCCATGCCGAGCAACGCACCCACGACTACGTCCGCCACGGCACCACCACCTTGTTCGCCGCACTGGAGATCGCGACCGGGAGGGTCACCGGGGTGTGCAAGAACCAGCACCGGCACCAAGAGTTCCTGGCCTTCCTCAAACACCTCGCCCGGGCCTACCCCGACCGCGAGCTGCACCTGGTGATGGACAACTACGCCGCCCACAAGCACCCGAACGTGAAGGCCTGGCTCGCCGGCAACCCCAGGATCCACGTCCACTTCACCCCGACCTCCGGGTCCTGGCTGAACCTGGTCGAGGTGTGGTTCTCCATCATCGAACGCCAAGCCATTCACCGCGGCAGCTTTCCGTCCGTCCGCGACCTCATGATCAAGATCCGCGCCTTCATCGACGGCTGGAACGACCGCTGCCATCCCTTCATCTGGACCAAGCCCGCCGACCAAGTCCTCGAGAAAATCAAACGTAAAAAGAACTCGCTAACGCCCCACTAG
>JBKPAB010000169.1:0-13792 GCA_046726195.1 Actinomycetota bacterium | reverse complement strand
GTGGCTGGGGTTGGGTGTCGGGCTGATCGTGATTGGCGCGGTGCCCCGACCGGAAACGAGTCAAGAGACATTCCCAGAGTTGAACTGACCCCGGCGCCTAAGACCCGGCTTGATTGCCCGCGCGACCCGCGGGTAATAGCTTTTTTGCCGGTGAAGGCGATGTACCTTCTCCGAAGGAGGTGTTGGATGAGTAACACAATAAATACTCCGGACTTCGACCGAAGTAGCAACGTTGATGATCCCCGGGCCACCCGCGTCGATCATCCCGTAACCGACGACACTGCAGCGCTAGATCGGCAACAGGTGGTGAGCCGGGAGAGGGACGCCTTCGGCGGGATGAAGTTTGGCAGCTGCTTCTTCGGCTGGCTCACTGCCTCGGGGACCGCAGTGCTGCTGGTCGCCGTTGCTGCTGGTGTTGGGGCAGCGCTCGGGCTGACCCAGAACGTGGATGTGACAGATGCTGCGACCGCACAAACTGAGTCGATCGGGTTCCTCAGCGGCATCGTCGTGGTCGCCATCATCTTTGTGTCCTATCTCGCCGGCGGCTACGTCGCCGGTCGGATGGCTCGGTTCAACGGGCTCAAGCAAGGCTTCGGTGTGTGGCTGTGGGCCGTGATCATCGCGATTCTGGTTGCCGTTGCTGGCTGGCTGGCTGGTGCCCGCTTCGACATTTTTGCCCAGCTGAACAGCTTCCCACGGCTCCCGCTGAACGAGGGCACGCTCACCACCGCTGGCGTCATCGTGGCAATCGGCGTCGTTGCTGTGAGCCTCGCTGGCGCGTTGCTCGGTGGGCTGGCGGGCATGCGCTACCACCGCCGGGTGGATAGGGCTGGCCTCGGCCGCTGAGCTGCGAGCGCGCGAGCAGCTCCCAAGAACAAGTGGTCGCAAACAACATCGAATTCAGCGAATTCGATGTTGTTTGCGATCCCTTTTCCGTTGAGGAGGAGTCTCTTACGCTTCTCGGCTAATCGAGCTGCGCTTCTTGGATAATCTATGCACAGCCGGCCGAGGCCCAGGCCCCCGACGACGGGCCTCGGCCGACTTCAGCACCTCGCGCGATTGATTACGTGCCCCGGGGTCGGGGTAGTAGGCGAGGAAACCGAGCAAAGCGCATTGAAAGGGAATGAACATCACCGCCCAAGAACAAGTGGGGGTGCCCGGGGGTAAAGGTAAAGCAGAGCGACCCACTGAAATCCCCGCTCATGGCTGGATACAGGTTGCCAAGCGCGGCTGGAGGGAGGCCAAGGCCGATCAGGTCCCGCTGTTGGCCGCCGGGGTGGCCTTCTACGCGTTCCTGGCCATCTTTCCCGCACTGATCGCAGTCGTGTCGATCTATGGACTCTTCGCCGACCCGTCGACAATCGCGAACCAGCTGAACTCGCTGACCGCCACACTCCCGGATGAAGCTGCCCAAGTCATCACCGATCAGGTCACAGCACTGAGCATGCGTCGTCAGACCCTCGGCATCAGCCTCGTACTCTCCCTCTTGATCGCGCTCTGGAGCGCATCGGCTGGGACCAGCAACCTGCTCACCGCGATCAATGTCGCCTACAACGCAGAGGAGCAACGCGGCTTCGTCAAGAAGCGGCTGATGGCCCTCGGGCTGACGGTCGCCGCCATCATCTTCATGGTGATCATCCTCGGTCTCGTGGCCGTATTGCCGCCGCTGCTGAAAGTAGTGTTCGGGACTGGGGCGTTGCGCTGGGTCCTGCAGATAGTTGGCTGGTTGATAGTGGTCGTATTAGTCCCTGCGGCGCTGGCGCTGCTCTATCGCCTGGCACCGGACCGCGATGCACCACGCATGAAATGGGCATCTGTTGGCGCGGTGGTAGCCACCCTCATCTGGCTTGCGGCGTCGATTGGGTTCTCGATTTACACATCCACTTTCGGCAACTATGCCAAGACCTATGGCGTATTCGCCGGAATCGTGGTGCTGCTGTTCTGGCTCTGGCTCACCATGTACGCGATCTTGCTAGGTGCCGAGATCAACGCCGAGTCCGAACAGCAGACCCTTCCCGAAGCATCCGAGCCGCAGGCCTGACCACTTAGGCCAGCAATTCTCAGAGCACCGGCCGGCCGCCAGTGACCGCGACCCGCGCACCCGAGATGTAGCTGCCGTCATCGGAAGCCAGCAACACATAGACCGGTGCCAGTTCCTTGGGCTGGCCCGCTCGGCCGAGCGGGGTGTTCTCACCGAAGTGCTCCACCTTCTCGGGCGGCATGGTCGCAGGGATCAAGGGTGTCCAGATGGGTCCCGGAGCGACGCTATTGACCCGGATGCCCTTCTCACCCAAAAGTTGCGCCAGGCTGGCGCAGAAGTTGGCGATGGCCGCTTTAGTGGCCGCGTACGGAGCAAGATGCGGCGACGGCATGTCAGAGTTCACCGATGTGCTGCCAATGATGGACGAGCCGGCCTTCATGTGCGGTATGGCGGCCTTGCACAGATGGAACATCGCGCTGATGTTGGTGTGGATAGTGCGGTCCCACTCCTCATCGGAGACCTCTTCCAGCGAATCGTGACTCATCTGGAACGCGGCATTGCTCACCAAGATGTCCACGCCGCCCAGCTCATCGACTGCGGTCTGAATGATGTCTCGGCAATGCTGCGGATCTGCAACATCGCCCTTCATGAGTACGCTGCGGCGACCGGCCCGCTCGACCCAACCCTGAGTGTCCTTGGCGTCGGAGTCTTCGCTGAGATAGGAGATCAGCACGTCGGCACCTTCCCGCGCGTACGCAATGGCCACCGCTCTGCCTATTCCGGAGTCGCCGCCGGTGATCACTGCGACCTTGCCGGTGAGTTTGCCGCGGCCCTGGTAGCTTTCCTCGCCGCAGTCGGGCACCGGCGTCATCTTCGATTGAATGCCGGGCACCTCTTGCTGCTGTGCGGGCTGGCTCATGTTTCCCTCCTTCGCCTACCCGCCAGCTGTACCCAGTTTGCTGACGCTGTACACAGCATGCACGCCATGTACAGCGTCAACATCCCACGCAGCGTGGGATGTTTGACTCCAGCCGGTCAGGCCCCGGTCTCGCGGTGCGGTTCAGCGACCGGCTTGGACTCGGGCGATCCCCTTTGCCGCAGGTATACCGAGGCTCCGACGATCACTGCTACGGCAAGGAACTCGCTCTGCCAGTTCTGAAAAGACTCGAACCAGAAGCGCGAGGTGCCCAGATACTGCAACGTGCTCACGGGCTCACCGCCGTGTGCCAGCTCTTCAGCGTTGTACGCCCGAGCGCCACCAACGGCATGTGCGGCCAACGACGCGAAGAACAAGATGAAGAACAGGCCCGAGAGGGAGTTCTCGTAGACCGTGAGCACCCACCCGCCACGACGTACCGGCCATGGCGCTCCCGGACGGTCCGCGGCCTCCCGTGGATCCTCGTCCTGGGCCGCTGGGTGGTCCACAGGCTTCGACTCGGAGGATCCGCGTTGGAAGAGAAAGACGGTGAGCACGACGTACATCGCCATCTGGAGAAACTCGCTCTCCCAGTTCTCGAAGGTCGCCTCGTGAAAGTCACCGCTCAGCAAGTAGCGGCCCAGCGAAACCGCCTGATCACCGTGCTCGAGCTGCTCGGAGTTGTAGACCCGAACGCCCGTCAGCATCATGCCGCCGAAGAAGATCAAGAAGAGGACCAGGTTGGTGATCAACAGTCCATGATCACGCAACCAGTCGCGCATCGCGGCTCCAATCTCCTGAGGGGTCTAGCCTTGATCACTCCGTGCCAGGCGTATCCATCGATACCCCCAGCCGTTCAACTCAAGGCCAGTCAGTTTCTTGGTGGGTGCAGCGTACGGCCCGTCAACCAACAAGTCATACGGCGCGCCGTTCATGCCCGGCAGCGTGCCGATGTCGACCGTCACGGCGGTGTCGGCCAGGTTGTGCAGTAGCAAGATCGACCCGGCCGGTGCGTCGAAGCGGTGTGCCAGCACCGAACGCGGCAGCGGGGCATCAACAATCGAGCAGGTCCCGGTCCCGATCTCCGGAGCGGTGCGCAAGGTGTGGGTCAGGTTCTCGAACCACCGCAGCAGCGAGTTCGGGTCACGCTGCTGCGAACGTACGTTGACCTTCTTGGCGCCGAACCGACCCTTCATGACGACGGGCCGGAACAGCGCATCTGGCGCCGCCGAGCTGAAGCCTGCATTCGGGGTGTCGTCCCAATGCATAGGTGTTCGGACCGCCTCCCGCCCCTCAAGACTGAGGTCGTCCCCCATCCCGATCTCCTCGCCGTAACGCAGGGCGGGGGTGCCGGGCAGCGAGAACTGCAGGGCGTACGCGAGCTCGATGCGGCGCTGATCACCGTGCAGGATCGGCGCCAATCGGCGGCGAATGCCGCGGCCGTACAGCCGCATCTCAGGGCGTGGTGCAAAGGCTCGAAAGACGTCGCCACGCTGTTCGTCGGTAAGCCGGCTCAGGTCGAGCTCGTCATGGTTGCGCAAGAAGCTGACCCACTGGCCATTCTGGGGCAGGCGCACCGTCGTCGTCAGGGCTTCAATGAGCGGCTCCGCATCGCAGCGCGCCAGCGCCAGCCAGGCACGCGGATTGAGCAGGAAGTCGAACATCATCTGTGCCCGGTCGCTCGGACCGTCGGGCCGGCTGCCGACGAACGTCCCGACGTCGCTCGGCGGCACATTGGCCTCGCACAGCAGTACCGAGTCGCCGCGCAACCACTGTGTCTCCTGCCGCCAGGAGTCCATGATCGAAAAGTCCTTCGGGCCGGGATCGACGCCGGGCGAGACGAGCTCGATGAGGAAGGGGGCGGCGTCGATCCGGAAGCCGGCAGCGCCTAGCTGTAGCCAGAAGCTCATCACCTTGGCCATCTCCGCGCGTACGGCGGGATTGGCCCAGTTGAGGTCGGGCTGAAAGTCATAGAAGCGGTGGAAGTACCACGCCCGCGCCTGATCGTCGAAGGTCCACGTCTCCTTCTGCTCCCCTGGGAAGACGGTGCCCTGATGGCGGTTCGGCGGCTCCTCGGCGCTCCAGACATACCAATCGCGGTACGGCGAATCGGGACTGCTCCGGGCCGAGATGAACCACGGATGTTCGTCGGAGGTGTGGTTGACGACCAGGTCGAGGATGATCCGGATGCCGCGCTCTCGCGCTGCTCGGGCGAGTTCGGCGAAGTCGCCGAGACTGCCCAATGCCGGGTCGATGCCGTAGTAGTCGCTGATGTCATAGCCGCTGTCGCGCCCAGGACTGGGATGTATCGGATTCAGCCACAGGCACGAGATTCCCAATCTGGAAAGGTAATGAAGACGGCTAATCAACCCCCGCAGGTCGCCCCGGCCGTCACCGTCGGAGTCCTGGAACGACGACACGTCGAGGCTGTAGATAACGGCCTCCTGGTACCACCGGCTGCTCATGCCTACGAACTACCCCATGAACAGTCGGGTGACACCAAAGTCCAATTCCGCGCAGCCGCCCGCGAAATCAGGTACTAAATTGGTCAGGCACCCGGAACCGCCTGGCGTCAATCTCCTGCCACCCAAAGCACCTCAAAAAAGCGATGTCTCGCCCGCTGCCCCCGGAACGCGACAGATGGGAGACTTTTTGACCGAGTCCTTGGACGTTCAGCGAGAATCCTTGATCGATTCGCCGGGTGATGCCTCGCGGACGGGCCCTTCCATGCGATTGGTATTTGACCAGCTGGACTGGTCAGCCACAGCTTTAGGCCGACGAGAGACATGGCCAGCGCTGCTGCGGCTGTTGGTTGATCTTTGTCTGGACTCCGAATTCCCGGTCCAGATCAGCTGGGGACCAGACCTTCTGGTGCTGTACAACGACGCCTACATTCCGTTGCTGGGTGCAGAGAAGCACCCGTGGGCACTCGGCCGGCCAGCCGGCGAGGTGGGGCCGCACCTCTGGCCAGCCAGCGAGCAACATCTGCGCGAGGTCATGCAGACAGGCCGGGCCTACCACGGTGAAGATCAACGGCTCATCATCAATCGGCACGGCTACCCGGAGGAGGCGTACTTCACGTTCTCCCTCAGCGCGATCAGGCACAGCGACGGCACCATCGTCGGGCTCTTTAATGCGATCACCGAGACGACGCAGCACATCTTGTACGAGCGGCGACTCCAGGTGCTACGCAGACTCGGCGCCGTCTCGATCACCGCCGACGACTCGCTCGCCTCAACCTGCCGAGCCGCCGTCGAGGTGATCGGCAGGACCCCGGAAAGTGTCCCGTTCGCCGCGGTGTACCTGCAAGATCATCCAGCGCAAGGTCCGCGACGGGTAGCCGGTTACGGCTTCGACGACGACGCGGCTGGTCGGTGCGAACTCGTCGAGCTGGCACCGACCAGCGGACCGGTGCTCGAAGTCATGGAACACGGCGGCACGGCGCTGATCTCCGGACTGCGCGAGCGGCACCCCGGAGTTCTTGCACCCGGACCGCTGGGACCGCTGGCGCCCGACCAGGCTTTCGTATTGCCGGTGGTCATGCTGG
The DNA here is from genome assembly GCA_046726195.1 of Actinomycetota bacterium. Taxonomy (GTDB): domain Bacteria; phylum Actinomycetota; class Actinomycetes; order Propionibacteriales; family Propionibacteriaceae; genus Microlunatus. The sequence goes on along the minus strand of JBKPAB010000169.1, from coordinate 7,348 downwards.
GCACCCGGAGGCCTCTGGGTGTGCTGGTGATGGGTGTCAATCCATACTGGCGACCAGACGAGGCCTACACCGCTTTCGCAGCCATGGCCGCGCGGCAGCTGGGTGTGATGATCACCGATGCGGTCTCATACCAAAATGAGCGCAAGCGCCAGCGGGCTCTCGCGGAGCTGGATCGAGCCCGGGCTGAGTTTTTCCAGAACGTCAGTCATGAGTTGCGTGCGCCGCTGACAATGCTGCTCGCCCCGTTACAGGACATCCTGGACGAGCCTGGCGTGGTGCTTCCCGCCGCCGCTCGACACACCGTGGAGACCTCGATACGGGCGGCTGACCGGCTGCAGAGAGTCGTCGATACGTTGCTGGACATCTCCCGGACCGAATCTGGTGCGCTGATTCCGAATCGGGAGGACATCAATCTGGCTTCGGTGACCGCAGACCTGGTCGAGGGTTACCGGCCGGCAGCTGAAGGACGGGTCCAGCTATGCGTCGACGTGCCGGCTGAACCGCTCAGGGCGTACGTCGACCGCACGATGTGGGCCACCATCGTGAGCAACCTGGTTGACAATGCACTGAAGTTCACCCGCGAAGGTGAGGTCGTGGTGACCTTGCGCGGAGACGACAGCCACGTGGTCCTCACCGTCTCCGACACCGGCGTCGGCATTCCCCGCTCCGACCAGGACCAGATCTTCCAGAGATTCCATCGCGCAGTCAATAGTGATCAACAGCCGGGCTCTGGGATCGGCCTGTCACTCGTCGCTGAGATGACCGCCGCGCATGGCGGATCTGTCGAGGTTGACAGTGAACCCGGCGCAGGCAGCCGGTTTGTGGTGCGGCTGCCCCGCTACAACGGGTCTCCGGCGGCGGCGGCCGACACCGAAAGCGCCACCGGACCGCAACTCGAGGGTGAGCCTGCCGCCGATCGGCCGCGCCTCTTGATCATCGAAGACGAGCCTGATCTTCGTGGCTACTTGATCAAGCTATTCACCAAGGACGGGTACGCCGTAGAGGGAGCGGCCGATGCGGAAACTGCACTGACGTTGCTGGACGGCGATCCACCGGACCTGGTGATCACCGACGTGATGCTGCCTGGGCAGAGCGGGCTTGGTGTTCTCACTGTGCTGCGTCACGACGAGCGGATGGCCCGGCTGCCGGTGGTCGTACTGACCGCACGTGCCGACGCCGAATCAGCGATAGCGGCATTCGCCGCCGGCGCGGATGACTTCGTGGTCAAGCCGTTCAACTCTGCCGAGCTCGTGTCACGAGTACGAGCTCATCACGAGATGAACCAGTTGCGCGACAGCGCCATCGACGCGGCCGAGACCACGGTTGGTCAACTGCAGCAAGCACTGCAGACAAACCGAACCATCGGCACAGCCATAGGGATTGTGATGGCCAGTTACGAGCTGGACGCCAACCGAGCGTTCAAGGTACTGGTTCGTACCAGCCAGCAAACCAATCGCAAGCTGCACGACATAGCCGCGGAGGTGGTCCGTACCGGTGCCCTGCCGGACGCCTCGACCTGACTCTCGCCGCATCGGGTCACGCGATGCGCTTTTCCACACAACCACGAGCGATCCCAAGGGGCGGCCAAGGGACCGTGAAAATAGTGGTCGGCGTGCAGTCGGCACATGCCGTACCTAGCTTCCTCACGCTGTACATGGCATGCACGCCATGTACAGCGTCAACATCCCACGCAGCGTGGGTTATTGACACTGGCGGCGACGCCAATCCGATACTGCGCGCTCCACATTGACAAGCCCGATGACGATCGGCGGCCCGTCTGCCCGGATCCGGTGCGATTCAGCGATTCGATGGTTGAGATCTCGTACGATCTCGCGCACGGATTCCTCGTCAGGCACATCGGCCAGCGTCTCAGCGAGTTCCTTTACTTCCTTACGTAGTGCCAGTGCGGTCGGCAGCGGAAGGGGAAGCTGCTCCCGCTCCAGGTACGCCTTGACCCACCAGTTTTCATCGTCGCGACCGTTCAGACCCTTGATGGGCTTGCCTTGCCCGGGCAGGTTGTCGAACTCGCCACGCTCAATGGCCTCGCGGATCTGACGCTCTACCCAGCTTTCGTATCGCATCGCAAGAATCTTCTCAAAGCTGCGCACGCATGGGTATGGCACGCTGAACAGATGGATCCGTGGAGCATCGGCCTACTCGTGCTGATCATTGTCGGACTCGCCGCGATCATCTTCGGTGCTCTGTGGGACCGCAGGCGAAACAAGCAGCGCGCGGCCGAGATGCTCGCGCCACCGCCCCGAACGATCCCCCGCTTCAAGCCCGACACGCCGGCACCGCATTACCTGTCCGACCTTCAGGCCAGGCGCCGACCCGAGAATGCCGAGCCGACCGACCTCAGCGATGCAGAGCGCGAATCCATCACCCAACAAATCGCCGATCCACAAACCGTTACCGTCAAAGCCGGTTACGCATCGCGCGACTTCATCACCGACTCCAACTCAGGCTGGGCAGTCCTGGAGCATCCTGCGGTGCTGGTCTGCGGCGATGCCGTCGCGACCTTCCGCGAGCTGCTCGGCACCCTGGAAAAGTTGATCTTGACCAAAACTCCACTCGTCGTCGTCGCTCCTGCCATCGCGCCTGATGTCCTTGCCACTTTGGAGGTCAACAAGATCCGGCAAACCATGCGCCTGCTCGCAGTGATCTGCGATGACGCCGGCCTCAGTACCATCGCAGCAGCCTGCCGGGCAATGATCATCGATCGATCGGACCGGCAATCCGGATATCTCGGGCCGGACCATCTCGGACACTGCGAGCGTTGGATCAGTACACCTACGTCGAGTCATTTGATTGTTGCCGCGGAGACGAAACAAGAATCGGCATGACGGCCGAGAGCGCGTCAAACGACCGCAGCAACGTCGGACCGGCACACCGGCGGATGGGGGTACCTGGCTGCGGTAACACCGATCATCTTCGGCACCACGTACGTGCTGACCACCGAATTCTTACCACCCGGCCGTCCGCTGCTGGCCGCCCTCATGCGCTCGCTCCCGACCGGGCTGGTGTTGATCATCGGTAGCCCGATTCCGCAACGTCGCTGGATGGCCCGCTTCTTCGTACTTTCGGTGCTCTACGCCTCAGCACTCTTCCCGCTGCTGTTCATTGCCGCCTACCGGCTGCCGGGTGGCGTTGCGGCCGTGATCAACTCGCTGAGCCCGTTGCTGGTCGTGGTGATCTCTGTGCCGCTGCTAGGTACCCCGATCCGCCCGATTCAGATCGGCGCCGGGATCTTGGGGACGCTGGGTGTGGCATTGCTGGTTCTACGATCCGACGCCCGGCTGGATGTCGTAGGCCTGATAGCCATGGCCGCCGCCGCGATCATGTTCAGCATGGCGACAGTGCTGACGAAGCGCTGGGGCCTTCCCGAGGGAATGTCCTCGATTGGCTTTACCGGCTGGACTTTCCTGCTCGCTGGACTGACTCTGCTGCCTGTCACCTTGCTCATCGAGGGACTGCCCGACCAGCTCACAGCACGCAACGTCGGCGGCTTGATCTACCTCGTCTTGATCAGCGGGATTTTCGCGTACGCCGTTTGGTTTTGGGGACTCCAGCGGCTGTCCGCGAGCGCGGTGACCTTTCTCACCCTGCTCAATCCGGTTGTTGCCGCGCTACTGGGTTGGGTCGTGCTTAACCAGCGCTTCAACATGTGGCAGGCGCTCGGCGCCATCCTCGTATTGGTTTCGGTGGTGCTGGGCCAACCCGGAGCACTCGAGCGACGCCGACGACGCTCGGCATTAGCATCGCGAATGTGAGCGCCCCGACACGGCACCGCGACCGCCGCTGGCCGCGCCGCGTGTACGCGGCAGGCTCGGAGCCCGACCCACGATTCACCTTCGCGAATGAACGTACGTTCCTGGCCTGGATCCGAACCGGCCTCGGCTTCCTCGCGGCTGGAGTCGCGATCGCCGCCGTCGCCCGGCTCACCGACCGGCTCGTGCTGGAGGTGCGGCTGGCCGCGGCAGTTCTCGTCGTCTGCGGCTTGGCCTGCGGAATCGGCGCCTTCAGCAGGTGGATGGGCAATGAACGGGCGATGCGACTAGGTGAGCCGCTTCCCTCCTCGCCGTTGTTGCTGGTCGTCACAGCCATCGTCGCCGGCGTCGGGATCGTGGCGCTGATCATCGTGGGCTTCGGATGACCCTGGCGCCTTGGGACCCCGGACTGCAGAACGAGCGAACCGGTTTGGCCTGGCAGCGCACCATGCTGGCCGGTCTTACCTGCAGCCTCCTGGTGGCGCGTTTGCTCGCTGAGATTTCGATCTTCTTGTCGGTGATCCTGGGTCTGGTGGCGCTGCTGTGTACGGCTGGTCTCGGTTGGATGGCGATCCGGCGCTTCCGATTGAACAACCTCGCCATCCATCGCGAAGAAGCACTCGGTGATGGCAAGGCGAACGCCGTACTCAGCATGCTGGTCGTGATGACCGCCTTCGGCGCATTGCTCTACGTCTCGGTTGTTTAACCCACTCCCCCAACTCCACCGACTTGTCAGCATCTCAGCGGGCCATAGCACGCTGAGATGCTGACAAGTCGGAGTTAGGGAGTTAGGGGGGTTAGGGGTTAGTCGTAGCCGAGGTCGTGCAGCCGATCATCATCGATCCCGAAGTGATGGGCGATCTCGTGTACGACGGTGATCCTGATCTCCTCGACAACCTGCTCAGGGGTTTCACAGATCGCCAGAATCGGATACCGGAAGATCAGAATCCGATCCGGGAGGCCGGCGTAAAACTGACCGCGCTCGGTTAATGGAATGCCCGAGTAGAGCCCGAGAGTGTCGGGCATGTCGGGAGGCGGGTAATCCTCCACCATGATCACGCAGTTGTCGATCAGCGAGGCTAACTCCTGCGGGATCTCGTCCAAAGCCTCAGCCACATGCGTCTCGAACTCCTCGACGGACATCTGCATGCCAGCGGCGCTCACGGGATAAATTCTCATCTCACGGCGCCGAATTACATCGATGAAATTTCCGGGCCCAATTTCTGCCGTCGCTTTGCAATTCCGCTAAATCCTGAACTCAGGTATTGCCGTTACGGTTGTGACGATATTAGAGTTCTGCGCAGTTTGAGTCTTTTGTGACTGTTGTGACTCAAGTGATCCCAGATCTCGCTCGGGTGGAGGCAACCATGCGCAGAACCGTGATCAAGGTACGAGCAGCCGCTGCGCTGCTTAGTGTCGGTGTGGCCCTGAGTCTGATGTGGCCCCAGACGGCGAGCGCGACGACCCAGGTGACGGCAACCGTTGGTGTCAACATCCGTTCCGGCCCGAGCACCCAAACCGACATCCTCGGTGGCCTCTTCCGGGGGCAGACCGTAACGGCCGTTAGCAGCTCTCACGGTTGGACCAAGATCTACTACGATGGCTCGACCGCGTACGTGGCGACCAGGTACCTCACAAAAGGCAGACACCTACCGCCGCCCCTGATGATCGGCCCCGGCTCGGTCAAGGTCACCACAACGGCCCTCAACCTTCGCACCGGCCCAGGTCTCTCCTACCGAGTGATCAAGGTCCTCAAAGGCGGAGCCCGCGTAACCATGACCGGGAAGACCGCACGGGGCTGGGCCGAGCTTGTCAACGGCCGATCTACCGGCTGGTCAAGCATGCAGTACCTCGCGAGCTCCATGTACGGGCGGCCGGCAGTGATCGGCAAGCGTGTGGCCACCGCAGATCTTGACATCCGTACCACGAGCGGTGCGGATTCGGAGACCGTGGCGGAAGTAAAGAAAGGCACAGCTCTCTCAGTGACCGGCGCAATTCAGAACGGCCGCGCACAGATCATCTACAAAGGACGCATCCGCTGGGTGACGGCGAAGTACCTGACAAGACTGACCAGCAACCTGCCCTCCCCGCCGAAACTGCCGAAGATCACTGGAACCCGGTACGCCACCACAGCGTTAGACATCCGCTCGACCTACCTCGACAAATACCGGCTGATCACCGTGGTGCCGCGGCGCACCGAGCTCAAGATCACCGGCGTGGTCCGGAACGGCCGGATGCAGATCATCTTTGACAAGGCCGTCCGCTGGGTGACCGCCAAATACCTCTCCAAATCAGTTCCCAGCCAAATCCCATCGAGCTGGACTGCGGTCGAGAGAGGTCTCAAGCCGAACGCGATCAAGGTCCACCGAGCCATGCGTGCGAGGTTCCCGCAGATCACCGTCTACGGCGGCGTGCGTCCATCGGTGATTCCAGACCATGAGCAAGGTCGCGCACTGGACGCGATGATCCCCGACTACCGGTCTGCCTCCGGAAAGGCACTTGGCTACGAGGTGGCGGCCTGGGCGAAGGCCAATGCCAGATCACTCGGGATCAACTACGTGATCTGGAACCAGCACATCTGGAACATCACCCGCGACAGCGAGGGCTGGCGCTACATGGCTGACCGCGGGAGCGACTCGGCCAACCACAAGAACCACGTACACATCACCGTGTTTGCAGCTGGCTTGGACCCGCGCTAGCAGGTCCCGCTGTGCCCTGAGCTTGTCGTTGTGTGCCCTGAGCTTGTCGTTATGTGCCCTGAGCTTGTCGTTATGTGCCCTGAGCTTGTCGTTATGTGCCCTGAGCTTGTCGAAGGGCACGCTTCGACAGGCTCAGCGCGCATACAGCGGGCACGCTTCGAACGGCTCAGCGCGCATACAGCGGGCACGCTTGGACGCAACGTGAGAGTTGGTCGCTACTGTGGCGGGCATGACTAGTCGGAGTTCTCGAAGACCAGCACGAGCCCAGTCCAGCGGCGCGCTGGCGACCGGTGCCACATCCACCGGCGCCTCATCGATCGGATTCGCAGCGCTGCTTGCCGCCGCGGTGGCAGCAGGAGCAATGGGCGCTTTGGCGATTGGTGCCGTAGCGATCGGCCGGCTGCGCGTCGGCGACGGGAACGTACGCCGGCTCCGCATCGGCGAGCTCGAGGTTGACCAGCTCCGGGTGCGCCGCCTGCAAGTGCTCGAGCGGGATGACAGGAGCTGAGCGATTTCTGCCCTGGTTGGAGCACGTACGCCGGAATCACTCCCTTAGACCCTCAGCCAGGACATGGAGCAGCAGTGCCGCCGACCAACTGAAGTTGTTGGTGCCATGCCCCGACCCGGTTCGGGGATTGAAATACTCCCGTAGTCCGGCATGCGCCACCAGCGCGATCATGTCGTCACGAAGCCGCCGGGCTAGCGCTTCCTCACCATGCGTCCGGACCCCTTCGGCCACCAGCCAGGTCGTGTTGAGCCATGTCGGACCCCGCCAGTAACGCCGCGGGTTGTAACGCGGGTCGGTAAGATCGAAGCTCGGCACGCCACGGATTCCCGGCTGGCCAGCGCCGAACGATGGTCCGGTGAGTGTGGCGCACAGGC
>JBKPAB010000168.1:0-18955 GCA_046726195.1 Actinomycetota bacterium | reverse complement strand
GTTCGGTCGCGCGGAACTCTGTGGATAACCGATCCAGACGTCTGGTGGATAACCTACCGAACGTCTGTTCGAACAGTATTAGACACGCCGGGTCTGAGCCCAGTTAGTCGGCTCAGCGGTCGCGTGCCGGCAACTCCAAGGCGACCCACACGGCACGCCAGATGATCTTGCACGGCACTCCGTCTGACAGCGCCTCAACGACGGTGCGCTGGCCGAGCGCTGTGAGACTGTACTCAGAGGCCCACACGCGGAAGTAGCCCGCACCGAGGTGCAGCTGCAGGCGCTGCCATAACTCGGTCTCCTTCATAGCTGTCCATTGTGCCTGGTGCGTGCCTGACCGGCGCCTACTTCGTCGTCGCTTGCAGAGGGAACAGCGCTTCTCTCACCTCCGCAGGAACGCACGTACACGTTCGTTCCTGATGCGATACACACGTTGCAACGTGTGTGAGGCGCAAGGAGGGAACGTGCACGTGCGTTCCTGCAGGGGGGAGAGAGAGCCTCCGCTCTCTCCGTTTACATTGCTCGCTCCGCTCGCTGAGGCTGGCGCTCGTGAGCCGCTGCCTTCCTCGCTCGCAGCCTGGCCGGAAAACTGTCAGTTCCCGAGGGCAAGATGGAACCGTGCCTGCTGATCCATTGGAGGTTTTCTCCCCTGCAACCGCAACCTGGTTCCGGGAGGTCTTCGCCCATCCCACTCCCGCGCAGCTTGGGGCATGGCAGGCCATCTCCGCAGGCGAGAATGCCTTGGTCATCGCACCGACAGGTTCCGGCAAGACTCTTGCCGCCTTCCTGTGGGCCCTGGACGATCTCACCCGTTCGCCCCAGCCCAGCGCCAAGCAGCGCTGCCGAGTCCTCTACGTCTCCCCACTCAAGGCGCTCGCGGTGGATGTGGAGCGGAACCTTCGCGCACCGCTGGCCGGCATCACGCAGACTGCACTGCGACTGAAGCAGACGCCGCCAAATGTCACAGTCGGTGTGCGTTCCGGTGACACGTCAGCGGCAGACAGGCGCAGCCTCATCGCTCGACCGCCAGACATCTTGATCACTACCCCAGAATCCCTGTTCCTGATGCTGACGTCTGCGGCGCGTGACATGCTCCGATCAGTCCGAACAGTGATAGTCGACGAGGTCCATGCCCTCGCCGGGACCAAACGCGGAGCCCACCTCGAACTCTCCCTGGAGCGGCTGCAGGCGCTGACCGAGTCCAACGGAGAAGCCTCGTCGCGGCAACGTTCCCTGCAGAGGATCGGTCTGTCGGCCACTGTGCGACCGGCTGAGCGGGTCGCAGCTTTCCTGGGTGGGGCGCATCGAGTGCGAGTGGTGGCTCCTCCGGCGGAGAAGTCATGGGACCTCTCCATCGTGGTGCCAGTTGAGGACCTGAGCGATCTTGGTGCCACCGCATCGACTCCGACCGTCAAACAGGCGCCAACCCTGGGGGACGAGCAGTCCCCGCCCAGACCCCCCTCGATCTGGCCTCATGTCGAGAACCAAATTCTTGACCTGATTAGCGAACATCGCTCCAGCATCGTGTTCGCGAACTCACGACGGCTGGCGGAGCGCCTGACCGCACATCTAAACGAGTTGCAGGCCGAACGGCTCGGCGAGGTTGCTGAAGCCTTCCCGCCACCAGCACAAGTCATGGCCCAATCTGGTGCGTCGAGCGGCCGCGATGGCACCAGGAGTCCGGTAATCGCCCGCGCCCACCACGGCTCGGTAAGTAAGGAGCAACGAGCCCAGATCGAAGACGACCTCAAGACAGGCAGGCTGCCGTGCGTCGTCGCGACATCGTCGTTGGAGCTGGGCATTGACATGGGCGCAGTCGATGTCGTGGTGCAGGTGGAGGCACCACCATCGGTGGCCAGCGGGCTGCAGCGTGTGGGTCGAGCCGGGCATCATGTCGGGGCAACATCACGCGGGGTTTTCTTTCCCAACCATCGCGGGGATCTGATTGCGTCAGCGGTCGTTGTGGAACGCATGCGCCAAGCTGCAATCGAGGCGGTCGCGGAGCTACGCAACCCATTGGATGTGCTAGCCCAGCAGATTGTCGCGATCGTGGCGGTCGAGGACGCCAAAGTGGAGGAGCTCTACGGGTTGGTACGCCGGGCAAGCAGCTTTCGACAGCTGCCCTACAGCGCATTCGAGGCTGTGCTCGACATGCTGAGCGGACGTTACCCAAGTGAGGAATTCGCCGAGCTCAGGCCACGCCTGGTGTGGCATCGCGACACTGGCGTGCTCGTAGCCCGCCCGGGAGCTCAGCGGCTCGCTGTTACCTCAGGCGGCACCATTCCAGACCGCGGCCTTTTCGGGGTCTTCCTGGTCGGTGAGGGAAACGCCTCAGGTCGACACGAAGCTGGCCGTCGCGTCGGCGAACTCGACGAAGAGATGGTTTATGAAACTCGAGTCGGCGACGTGTTCACGTTGGGCACGACAAGTTGGCGCGTAGAGCAAATCACCCATGATCAGGTCCTGGTCTCCCCCGCTCCGGGCGTTCCAGGACGGCTGCCGTTTTGGAAAGGCGACGCACCGGGTCGGCCGCTAGAGCTGGGACGCGCGTACGGGAGGTTCGTACGCGAGGTGGGTGCAGTGCGGCCCGACGCGGCACGAGCGCGGTTGCACGAAGCCGGACTGGATGAATTCGCGGCCAACAACCTAGTCTCCTATCTCGCCGAACAGCAGGCAGCCACCGGCGGATTGCCAACCGACCAGACCGTGATCTTCGAGCGATTCCGCGACGAGCTTGGCGATTGGCGAGTGTGTGTGCACTGTCCGCTCGGAACCGGCGTGCTGAGCCCATGGGCGCTTGCGGTCGAACGCTCGGCGCGCGAACGCTACGGCATCGAGGTGCAGGCAACCGCGACCAATGACGGCATGGTGCTCCGTGTCCCTGACACCGCATCGGAGCCGCCCAGTGCTGACCTACTCGTTGCCGACGCAGAGACCATCGAGTCCGTCGTCAGCGAGGAGGTTGGATCATCGGCCCTCTTCGCCGCACGCTTCCGGGAAAACGCAGCCCGGGCATTGCTGCTGCCCCGGCGCGACCCGAGATCACGCTCGCCGCTTTGGCAACAGCGGATGCGGTCGGCGCAACTGTTGACGGTTGCTGCGCGGTACCCAGAGTTTCCGATCGTGCTGGAGACCATGCGCGAATGCCTGAACGATGTTTTCGATCTTGATGGGCTGCTCGAGGTACAGCGACAGATCGCTTCACGGTCCCTCCGCATCGTCGAGGTGGAGACGAGAGAGCCGTCCCCCTTTGCCCGCTCGCTGCTTTTCGGCTACGTCGGTGCATTCGTCTACGAGGGCGACGTTCCGCTCGCGGAGCGGAAGGCTGCAGCGCTCTCCCTGGACGCCACGCTCTTGGCCGAACTGCTCGGCAAGGAGGGCATCAAGCAACTGCTGGATGCCGACGTCATCGCTGGCATTGAGGCCGATCTGCAGAGCCTGAGCCCCGAGCGGCAGGTAACGACACAGGAGCAAACATTTGACTTGCTGCGTACTGCAGGACCGTTCACTCGGCTCGAGTTGGCGGCCCGCGCCGCGCCCAAGTTCGACGTCGCGGAGGCACTGGAGACCCTCATCAACGATCGCCGAGTGGTCGAGGTCCGGATTGCCGGTCAGGAGATGCTGGCAGTCGCCGAAGACGTTCCGCGACTCCGCGACGGCCTTGGGATACCGGTTCCACCCGGTGTGGCAGCCACGTTCACCGAATCCGCGCCGCATCCCATCGATGATCTTGTGCTGCGTTGGGCACGCACCCACGGGCCGTTTGTCGTCTCCTCGATTGCCGAGCGCTATGGATTGGGTCGCGCCATCGTTGAATCAGCCTGTGACGGGTTGGTTTCGTCGGGCACCTTGGTAGGCGGGCTGTTCGTCGACCTCCCGCGAGAAGCTGTCAGCGAACGACGCCAGTACTGCCACAGCCAGATACTGGCGTTGATCAAAAGGCGCACCCTGGCACTGCTGCGCAAAGGCGTTGAGCCGGTCGAGCAGGTTGCTTTTGCCCGCTTCCTCGCCGAATGGCAGGGTGTCGGCTCAGGCAACCGCGGCGTCGATGCGGTGCTCGGATCGATCGAACAGCTGTCGGGTTATCCAATTCCCGCCAGTGGCGTGGAGTCGATGATCTTGCCGACACGGGTGGCCGACTACACCTCGTCACTTCTCGATGAGCTAACCGCGGCTGGCGAGATTTTCTGGGTCGGAGATGGACCTATCGGTGAGTCCGACGGATGGGTGCGCTGGTACATCGCGGGTCAGCAGCCGCATCCCGCACGGGGAGATCCCGAACAGTATCGCAGCCAGGAGCTTCTAGCCGCCCTCGCCGAGCGCGGCGCATCGTTCTTCGACGCCCTAATCCCTTCGGGCTTGGCTGTCGCCGACCGCTCGCAGTATGTCGACGCGTTGTGGGAGCTGGTTTGGGCCGGCCTGGTGACCAGCGACACCTTTGCTCCGGTACGCGGCCTCGCCGGCCGTGGGGCCCACAGGAGACTCAGTCGACCGACTCCAAGAATCCATCGTGTCCGGCTTGCGGGCGGTGGCCTCGGCAGGGCGACGCGTACGCCACGAATCGTGACTCCGACAACTGCGGGGCGCTGGTCACTGGTCCACCGGTCGTCACAGTCAGCTAGCGAGCGCCTGGCCTCCGACATCTTTGCCCAGCTCGACCGCTACGGGGTGGTCACCCGGGGCAGCGTTCTCACCGAGAATGCCGAAGGTGGTTTCGGCACTGCCTACCGGGCGCTCAGTTCCCTTGAGGAGTCTGGCCAGTGTCGGCGTGGATATTTTGTCGAGGGCTTGGGTGCTGCCCAGTTCGCCCTTACGGGCGCGGTTGATCGGCTGCGTACCCATCAGAGTGAACCGGCAACGCCTCGCGCTGTGGTCCTCGCGGCGTGTGATCCCGCCAACCCGTACGGCGCTGCGCTTCCTTGGCCGGATCGAGAAGGGCACCGGCCCGGCCGCAAGGCCGGAGCGCTGGTCGTGTTGGTCGACGGTGCGCTGATCTTCTATGTGGAACGTGGCGGCAGGACGCTTCTGTCCTTTAGCGAGGACTCCACTCAGCTTGCCCCGGCCGCGGCCGCACTTGTCAGATCGGTGCAGCAGGGCCTGCTCGGAAAGCTGACTGTGGAGCGCGCCGACGGGGGGCACATCTTCGGTTCGGTACACGTCAGCGAGGCCCTGCAAGATGCGGGATTTCGGATGACGCCTCAGGGGCTACGGTTGCGGCCGAGTCTAAGTTAATTGCCTCGCTCGCCAAGCTCGCTCGGCGCGGAGTTAATTGCCTCGCTCGCCAAGCTCGCTCGGCGCGGATCGCGCCTTGGAACGCGCCTACTTCGTCGTCGCTCGCCGACGAAGAGCATGTCCGCTCACTCCTCCTCAGCACGGCGCGGGGCGCGATCCGAGTTAATTGCCTCGCTCGCCAAGCTCGCTCGGCGCGGATCGCGCCTTGGAACGCGCGCCGAATGATCTAGGCAGCAGCCTGGGCCATGGGCCGTACGTTGGGCAGCGCGGACACGCCTTCGTAGACGGCCATCTTCTCGCTCACCACATTGAGCACTACCGATAGCGGAAGATCCAGTGCCGCGCATATCGCGGCGAGCAGCTCACTTGACGCTTCCTTCTGTCCGCGCTCGACCTCGGAGAGATATCCCAGGCTGACGCGAGCCTTCCGGGACACTTCCCGCAGCGTTTTTCCCTGCGAGACGCGCTCCTCTCGGAGCGACTCACCGATGAGCTCGCGCACCAGCACCGGCTTCATCGGGAGTTCCTCGGTTCGCATATGGAAACTGTACCTACCCACACTGACAACACCAGTGCGCACCACACTCAGGTGCTGCTCGCGTCGTCCGCTTCCAGTGCCACACTCTTCAATCCGAGGGCATCTGCCAGTAGTGCGAGCGCCGCCGAGGTTGCCTGCCGCCGGATTGCCGCACGGTCGCCATCCAGCGAAAGCTCCTCAACTCGTAGCAGGGCGCCGGCTTCGTGGCTGACAGCGACAAACACCTGGCCGACCGGATGGCCCTGCTGCTCGTCAGGTCCCGCGACTCCGGTTGTCGCCAGTCCCCAGTCGGCGTTGCACAGCTCCGCCACCCCGCGAGCCATCTGGGCAGCGGTGCGACCTGAAACTGGACCCAGCTCGGCCAGCGTGCCCCTGTCCACGCAGGCAAGAGTTCCCTTGAGGCGGGTGGCATAGCTGATAACGCCACCCAGGTAACTTTCTGATGCCCCGGGTATGTCGGTAAGTAACGCTCCGATCATCCCTCCAGTCAGGGATTCAGCGCTTACAAGAGTCTCACCCCGACGGCTCAGCTCGGCAAGGATGCTCGCAGCTAGCGCCGATCTCATCGGCGCGCGCGTGCGCGACGCCGTAGCCGAAATGCCTCTCGGACATAGTCCAGACCCGTTGCCATCGTGATCAGCCAGGCGATAGCCATCACACCCATGGCGACCACGTGCGCCGGTCCAGGCAATGGAAGCAGGTACAAGATCACCGCAATTGCCTGTGTCACAGTCTTGATCTTGCCGCCACGGCCCGCTGCCATCACTCCGTAACGGAGGACCACAAAACGCATGATGGTGATTCCCCACTCACGAACCAAGATCGTGACGGTGACCCACCAAGCAAGTTCGCCAATGATCGACAATCCGATAAAGGCCATGCCGGTTAGTGCCTTGTCGGCGATCGGATCGGCGAGCTTGCCGAAGCGTGTAATGATGTTGTGCTTCCGTGCCAGGTGTCCGTCAAGCAAATCTGTCAAGATCGCCACAGTGAAGATCACAGCGGTGAAGAACCGCCACCATGGCTGGTGCGGATGGGCCAGCAGCATCCAGGCGAAGATGGGAACCAGAATGATGCGGAACGCGGTCAGCGCGTTCGGCAGATTCCAGGGACTTGTCTCGGGTTCGGCGATCGGCCCTACCGGATGGGTCTCACTTGGCGCGATGGCCTCCGGATCCGGCTTAGGTCGAAGCCCGTCGGGTCCAGGGCCTGCGTGCGGCCCGTCGTTGATCATGGTGACCCGAATTCCCGCCAGCTGATCGGGGTCTGCTGCTGATCAACAATCGTCGTGGCTACCAGATCGACGCCATCGCTGTCGGAGACGACAGCATCAACCAGGTCACCGCAGCGGAGGGGGTTCCTCGAAATCAGTGCGACATTGCCATCAACGTCCGGACCCTGATGTGCGGCCCGGCCGGTGATCTGCTGAGCCGTCTCCTCGACGAGCACCTGCACCCGCTCGCCGATCCGTGAGGCTGCGCGCTGGCTGACCAGCTCGTCGGCAAGATTTGCCACCCGCACGCGCCTGGCTTCGATCTCCTCGGGGGAATGCTGCCCGTCCAGCCGGAGTGCCTCAGTGCCGTCCTCAGCGGAGTAGCCGAAGACCCCGATCGCATCCAATTCGGCCTCACCGAGAAACTCACAGAGCAAGTCGACATCGGCTTCGGTCTCACCCGGAAACCCGCAAATCACATTGCTTCGGATACCGGCGGTGGGTGCCAGCTGTCGGATCGAAGAGATCAATCCCAGGAACGACTCTGCGCTGCCGAAGCGCCGCATGCGGCGAAGTACCCGGGGCGAGGCGTGCTGGAACGACAGATCGAAGTAGGGAACCACTTTCGGCGTACCCGCAATTGCCTCGATCAGGCTGGGCCGTACCTCGGCCGGTTGCAGGTATGAGACCCGAATCCAGGACAGCCCCTCGACTCCAGCCAGCTCAACGAGGAGACGCTCAAGGCGGCGCATGTCGCCGAGATCTTTCCCGTAACTCGTTGAGTTTTCACTGACCAGAAAGAGCTCGCGAACACCCCCCTCGACCAGCCATCTCGCCTCGGCAACAACCTCGGCTGGCAGGCGCGAGACGTACGCACCGCGAAATGTCGGAATCGCACAGAAAGTACAGCGCCGGTCGCAACCGGAGGCGATCTTCACCGGCGCCGAGGGACTATTGTCGAGCCGACGCCGGAATACCGGCGGCCCGCTTGCTGGCCCCCGGCCGCTTCGAACCATTGCTTGATGACCGGGGATTGTCACAGCCTTCGCGACGGCTGGCCGCGCTGTAGGAGCCAGCGGCAGTAAACCTCGGCGATCCCGTGGCACATGTGCTTGGTGGCGTTGCCCGGACAAGATAGCCCGAAGCCGGCCTGCCACTTCCGGATAATCATCGAAGCCGAGGACCGCATCGGCCTCCGGGAGGGACTCGGCGAGCTCGCGGCCGTAGCGTTCTGCCAGACACCCAACGGCGACGACTGCCGTCGCTTTGGCGGCCTTTTTGAGATCGCTGGCTGCCAACAGCGTGTCGATCGAGTCCTTCTTGGCTGCCTCGATGAATCCGCACGTATTGACCATCACTGCGTCCGCCTCGTGGGGGTCGTCCACCAGCCTAAATCCCCCGCCGTCAAGCGACGCGGCAAGTTCTTCCGAATCGACCTCATTACGGGCACAACCGAGCGTGATCAGGTGCACCGCCATCGGCTTCGTGCTGGTCGGACCGTGGCGGTCAGCCTGAATGGAGGACGCGGCGGACTCAAGCATGGCCGTCCCAGTATTACCGATGTCGAGTTGCGCTCATGATCGGCGGTCTTGCACGGGCGTCGTTGCCCAGCACGGGTTAGCCCAGCTTGAGGTTCTCCAGGACCGCTTCGAGCTCGTCGGGAGTCACCAGAACATCGCGCGGCTTGGACCCTTCCGAGGGGCCTACGACGCCGCGGGTCTCCAGGATGTCCATCAGCCGACCGGCCTTCGCAAACCCGACGCGAAGCTTGCGTTGCAGCATCGAGGTGGATCCGAGCTGCAGCGTAACGACGAGTTCCACAGCCTGAAGCACCAGATCAAGATCATCACCAATATCCTCTGCGACCCGGGCAGAGGACTCGGATGTCATAGTGACGTCCTCGCGGTAGCTGGGCTTGAGCTGACCACTGACATGGTTGACGACGGCTCGCACCTCTTGCTCGGTGACCCACGCGCCCTGGATGCGAATCGGTTTGCTCGACCCCATCGGGAGAAAAAGTCCGTCGCCCTGACCAACCAGCTTCTCCGCGCCCGGCTGGTCCAAGATCACTCGGGAGTCGGTCATCGAGGATGTCGCGAACGCGAGGCGGCTCGGTACGTTCGCCTTGATGAGCCCGGTGACGACATCGGTACTGGGCCGCTGCGTGGCCACGACCAGGTGAATTCCAGCGGCCCGCGCGAGCTGGGTGATGCGGACGACCGAGTCCTCGACGTCGCGCGGCGCCACCATCATCAGATCAGCGAGCTCGTCCACGATCACCACAAGGTACGGATAGGGCGAAACCACTCGATTCGAGGCCGGATCGAGGGGAGGTGACGGTTCACCGATGCCTGCTGGCGCGGGTGTCGCCGGCCTAACCAAGCCGTTGCGGACGGCCTTGTTGAAATCGTCGACGTGCCGGAAACCGAACGTTGCCAAGTCGTCGTATCGCATGTCCATCTCACGGACCACCCATTGCAGCGCCTCGGCTGCCCTCTTGGGGTGGGTGATGATCGGTGTCACTAGATGCGGTATTCCCTCGTACGCGGTCAGCTCGACGCGTTTTGGATCCACCAAGAGCATCCGGACTTCATCGGGTGTGGCCCGCATCATGATCGAGGTGATGATGGAATTGACGAAGCTCGACTTTCCCGATCCGGTGGCACCGGCAACCAGCAGGTGCGGCATCTTGGCCAGGTTCGCCACGACGAACCCACCTTCGACGTCTTTGCCCAAACCGACCGTCATCGGATGATGATCATTTCTGGCGCGCGCGGATCGCAGCACGTCTCCTAAAGAGACAACTTCCTTATCACTGTTGGGAATCTCGATGCCGATGGCGGACTTCCCGGGGATCGGAGACAGGATCCGCACATCCGCGCTTGCCACCGCGTACGCGATATTGCGGCTCAATGTTGTGATCTTCTCCACCTTCACGGCCGGACCCAGCTCCACCTCGTACCGGGTTACCGTCGGACCGCGGCTGTAGCCGGTGACGCGCGCATCGATCTCGAACTGCAGCAGCACCTCGGTCAGCTGATGAACAACGGCGTCCGAGGCATTGGTGCGTGCCTTGTGTACGCTGCCGTGCTTCAGGATCGCGGGGTCGGGAAGCAGGTACTGCACATCGCCCGATAGCTGGAGCTGCTCTACCCGCTGCGGCATCGGCGTATGCGGTGGAGCCTCTAGCTCGCCATCAGCGCCATGCACCGTTACACCGGGCGGTAATCCAGCCGTGACTGGGCGACGTGGCTCCACACCTGACTCCCCGGCATCGGCATCCTCCGGGGCGGATGGGTCCAGTCCAGGCGTCTCCGCTGCGCCGGTGCCACGTCGGCCGCCGACTACCGGAGTGTCGTAGGCCTGGTCGCCGCCGTATTCAAGCTCACCGACCACTTCACCTTCGATCGCTGCGGGCCGACGTCGCAGCCGTGCCCGTGCGGCGCGCACCCGAGCGGGGATCTGATGCAGCGGGACACCGACGACGACCAGCACTCCGAAGAGCAGGAGCAAGATCAGCAGCGGCACCGCGACGTAAACGGTCAATAGGTCAGCGAGCAGGGTGGACGAGACATAGCCGATGATGCCCCCCGCACTCCTGAGTCTCTCGGGCTCGTTGGTTCGAGGTAACCCGCGGGCGATGTTGATCAAGCCGAGCAAACCCAACAGGATCGCGCTCCAGCCGATCATCTGCCGTCCTAGCGGACCGTTACGATCCGGATGCCGCAGTGTGCGCCATGCCATGAGTGCCAAGAGGACTGGCGCCGCATAGCAGAGCGTGCCGATAGTGCTGGCGACGCCGATGAAGATGGCATGACCAATCGCCCCCGGCAATCCCCACCAGACAGCTGCGCCGACGACGATCGCGCTACCGAGCAGGAACAGTCCGATCCCGTCTCGCCGCAGCGCGGGATCAAGGTCCTCCACCGCGGGTCCGATCCGTCGTACGGCTCCACCCACGGCGTGGGCAAGGTCGCGCAAGATCGCGGCGACACCGAGGAGGAGCTGATCGAAAACCGAAGGGCGGTGCTGAGGACGTCGTGATCGGCTTCTGCCCGATCGCCGCCGGGCACCGGATCGAGCCGCAGCGGCAGACATAGATCTCTTGCTTCCGGTCGACCGCGGTTTCGCGCGCTGGGCTCCACCAGAGCTGCTACGAGACCGCGAGGGGGAAGACGCGCGGGTCGCCATGTTTGCGAGGCTACAAGAGCAACAGCGCTACGGACTGGTCACACGCCGAGGCTCAGCCCAACCGTTGGGCCCAACCGTTGCGCCCAACCATTGGGCCCGGCCTTCGGCCCTTCATTGACTTACCGAGGCGGCTGGTCTTTAAGGCAGCTGGCCGCGGAGCTGCCACAGATGATCTGTCGGCCCGATGCCACGGCCAAGTGCAAATCCTGCGGCGATGGCTCCTGTTACATAGGTCTTCGCCAGCGCGACCGCCTCCGGCACACTGTGGCCCAGCGCCAGCTGGCTTGCCAGTGCTGAGGCAAGCGTGCACCCGGTTCCGTGCGTATGCCGATTGTCATCTCGAGGAGCGGTATAGCTGAAGTCACGGCCGTCCCTGCTCTTCAGGTAATCGGTCGCATCACCTTCGCCATGGCCTCCCTTGATTAGCACCCACTGGGCGCCGTATCCGAGCAGAAGATCAGCAAGCCTCGGCGCGGCGGTCTCAGCCGAACACCCCGTCAGCAGGGCAGCCTCGTGGAGATTTGGAGTGATCACCGTTGCGGAAGGGAACAACGAAGTGCGCATTGCCGCGACTGCCGATTGATCAATCAGCTGATCACCATGCTTGCTGACACACACTGGGTCAACCACCACCGGCACAGGTGGATCAAGATCAGCAATAAGATCGGCGACGGTCGCCACAATCTCCTCACTGCCGAGCATGCCGATCTTGATTGCATCCAGACCGATGTCGTCGACCACGCTGCGGAACTGGGCGCGGACGGCCTCGGCCGGGAGCGGCCAGATGCCCTGCACGCCGACGGAGTTCTGCGCGGTGACCGCGGTGAGCACGGTCATTCCGTGAACGCCGTGCGCCAGCATGGTCTTAAGATCGGCTTGGATGCCAGCTCCGCCACCTGAGTCCGACCCGGCAATGGCGAGTACGCGTGCGGTAGGCAGGCTCATCTGCGTGTCTCCGAGGGTCGCGCAGCGCGAAAGTGGTCGAAGCCCATGGGCGACCCCCACGCTGCGCCATCCACCAGGACCCCAGCCTGATCATGGTCCGGCTGCTCCACCCTGCCCACGACCAGCCAGCCCTCCGGTACCGAATCCGGCGCAGGGAAGGTAGCCGCTAAGGCATGGTCTTCACCGCCGGTGAACAGGAAGGTGTACGGGTCCGCGCCCGTGGCGCCGGCGACTGCCTGGAGGGGTTCGGCCACCTCGAATGCTGCCTGACGAAGGTTGATGAGCACCCCAGAGGCGCCAGCCACGTGTCCGAGATCGGCGAGCAAGCCATCGGAGATGTCGATCATGGACGTGGCTCCCGCACGGGCGGCGACGGCGCCAGCGCCGTAGCTGACCTGAGGTACCCGATATGCGTCGACAAGCACACCCGGTGAGCGGAAGCCCCTTCCAAGCACCGCAAGCCCGGCCGCCGCCCAGCCCAGACGGCCGTGAATGGCGACCAGATCGCCTGCGCGCGCCCCGGACCGCAGCACAGGTTCCCGACCGTCAAGTGTGCCCAAAGCGGTGACAGCGATTGTGATGTCGCGGGCCTTCGTCACATCACCACCCAGCAGGCTCACCCCCGCCGCCAGACCTTCCCGGCTAAGGCCCTGGGCGAAATCAAGGACCCACCCCAACGCGAGGTCACCCGGAGCCGAGAAACCAACCAGGAGACCAGTGGCGCGGGCGCCCATCGCCTCAAGATCGGCGACGTTGACCGCCACCGCCTTTCGCCCCACATCATGAGCCTCGGACCAGGCGCGGCGGAAGTGCACGCCCTCGACTAACACATCCACCGTTGCTGCGACGGCATCTTTGATCGAAAGCACCGCAGCGTCGTCGCCCGGACCAACCCAGACATCACTCGCCGACGACAGCCCCTCAGTGATCGCCGCTATGAGCGGGAATTCCCCCACCTCGGCCAGCGTTGCGCTGCGGCTCAGATTCACCGAAACCTCCCGTGATCCCCGATACCCGCGACGGCGCCGAACCATGTAGCGTGACGCACATCGGCGAGCGTACGCGGTCTGCGACCAGTGACTGACGATGCGCGCTGAGAGTGAGCAGACACCGCCGTCCCGAAGCACAGGAGGTACCACCTGATGGTCGTACAGGCATACATCTTGGTCCAGACCAACGTCGGCAAGGCGGCTGAGGTCGCGCACGCGATCAGCAACATTCAAGGTGTCACGCTGGCTGAAGATGTGACGGGTCCGTACGACGTCATCGTGCGCGCCGAGGCGCCCAGTGTCGACGAACTTGGCCAACTGGTGGTTGCCAAGGTGCAGATGGTGCCCGGCATCACACGCACTGTGACCTGCCCTGTGGTTCACATTTGAGTTTTGGACCTGCTCGCGCTTTGAACTCGACGCTTGCAATTTGACTTGGAGCTGCTCGCGCTTCCAACTGGGCGCTCGCAGCTGCTATCGCAGCCCTAGAGGACGGCGCAGCGCCAAGGTGATCAACCGCTCGATCAGCTCCGAATAGGGCACACCGCTTGCCGCCCACATCCGCGGGAACATGGAGTGCTGTGTGAAGCCAGGCATGGTGTTGATCTCGTTGATCACCAGTTGCCCATCGTGGGTGAGGAAGACGTCGACCCGCGCCAGGCCCTCGCAACCGATCGCCTCGAAGGTCTTGATCGCCATCCGCTGGACATGGCTGGCCACCTCAGGCCGGATTGCGGCAGGCACGTCCAGGTCGACCTGTTCCTCCGGCAAGTACTTGGCCTCAAAGTCATAAAAGCCCGACTTGTTATGCACCCGAATCTCGGCCACCACACTGGCGATCGGCGACCCGCTGTCAAGGTCGTCCAGCACTCCGCACTCGAGCTCGCGTGCGCCGACAAAACCTTGTTCGACGATGATCTTGGGATCGTATGACTGTGCGATCTGAATGGCTTGCTCAAGCTGATCTGGATCGCCAACCTTGGAGATGCCCAGGCTCGATCCACCACGCGCCGGTTTGACGAAAACCGGGTAGCGCAGTGCCGCAATCGCCTCCAGGCACGCAGTCTTGTCTCGCCGCCACTCGGCCGGAGTGATCGGTACGAAAGGTGCAACCGGCAGCCCAGATGCCGCCAGCACAAGCTTCATGTAGTGCTTGTCCATCCCAACGGCGCTGGCGAGCACACCGGCACCCACGTAACGGGTCCCCATCATCTCGAACAGCCCCTGGATGGTGCCGTCTTCACCAAAAGGTCCGTGCAACACAGCAAGCGCGACATCGACCGGACCAAGCTGAGATAGTGCTGATTGCTTGCGGACGGCGAGCTCACTGCCGCTGGAAACCCGCATCAACAACGCCTCCGCCGCGTTCTCGCTCAGCTCGGGCAATTTGCCGTCGGTGACGCCCAGCCGGCTGATCGTATCGGCATCGACCAAAATCCAGCGTCCTGTTCGGGTGATGCCGATACCGACCACATCGAAGCGATCCCTGTCAAGTGCGCTCAGCACACCGGCGGCGGTGAGGCAAGACACGCCGTGCTCGCTGCTGGTTCCCCCGAAGACTACCGCGACGCGGTGCCGATGACCGTTGACGCTAGCGGTCGGCTCGTACTCACTCACGATCCTCGACCTTATCCGGGGAACGCTGCGCGCGCGGCCCAGGCAGCAGACTTGGGCTGTGAGCAATGACCCGCAGCACCCTGAGAGCCGAGGGGCGATGAGATGGCGTCCCGAGACTGTGGCGGTAACCGCCGGCCGGCCGGAACGGGTAGTAGACGCTCCCCTGAACCCGCCAGTGATCTTCGCCTCGACCTACATAGGTGCACACGATACGGATACCGGCAATCTCGGGTACGGCCGCTACGGCAATCCCACCTGGCAGGCTCTGGAGCAGGCGATCGGCGCACTCGAGGGTGGCCGAGCATTGATCTTCGCCTCGGGCATGGCGGCTGCGCATGCCGTACTGGACCTCATGCCGCCGGACGGTGTCATCGTTCTTCCGCACAACTGCTACCTCGGAGTGGCCCAAGCCATCGATCGGCGGGCTGCGAGATATGGCTGTCAAGTGCGGCGGGTTGACGTCGCCGACACACCCGAAGTGCTGGCTGCGGCCGAAGGCGCAGACCTGGTGTGGATCGAATCGCCCACCAACCCAACCATCCAGGTTGCGGACCTTCCCACGCTGGGCCGAAACCTCCCAGAGGATGTGCTCTTCGTGGTCGACAACACCTTCGCCACGCCCATGTTGCAACGCCCGCTGGAGTCCGGCGCCGATATCGTGCTGCATTCGGCGACCAAGCTGATCTCGGGTCATTCCGATGTCCTGCTCGGCGTGCTCGTGACGAAAGCCGACGATCACCAGCACTTCGACGCATTGGATGCACTACGACGCTCTTTCGGGGCTTCGCCGGGTCCAATGGAGGTCTATCTCGCCCTTCGGGGCCTGCGCACGCTGCCGCTCAGGCTCGCGCAAGCACAATCGAACGCCCAGGTTCTGGCCGAACGCCTGGTGAGCAATCCGCGCGTGGCACGGGTGCGGTACCCCGGACTCGCCGCTGATCCCGGGCACCTCGTCGCTCGGCGCACGATGTCGGGCTTTGGCTCTCTGATCTCAATCGATCTTGCAGACGCCAAGACGGCTGAGACATTCGTCGACAACTGCATGCTGTGGGCCTTTGCCACCAGCCTTGGCGGTGTCGAGTCCACTCTTGAGCGCCGACGGCGCTGGCCAGGCGAGCTCTTATCGGTCCCGGAAGGCCTGGTACGGCTGTCGGTTGGGATCGAGCATGTCGAGGACCTCTGGGCAGACCTCGCCCAGGCACTTGATCATCTGCAATGCGAGCGTCGGTAAATCGCGCGCCGCGGTGGTGAACGCGGCACTCGCCGCCCCTACCTGCCCTACCCGCCAGCAGGAACGCACGTACACGTTCGTTCCAGTCGCGATACACACGTTGCAACGAATGCAGAGTGACTAAAACGAACGTGTACGTGCGTTTCTGGCGGGCAGATCGGCGCTCGATTAGCTACAGCCGCACCAGACCCACGGTTTCTCCGCCCACTGGTCCTCCCCTGGATCGCCCACGGTTGTGCGCTAATAACGCTCCGGTTTTGCCGAACGTGACATCAGCGCGGTGATCATCTCCACCGGGGTCAGCTCGCCGGCAATGACTGCTGCCACGTTCTCCACGATCGGCATTTCGACATGATGCTTGGCAGCAAGCTCGGTGATCGATGCGCAGGACTTCACGCCTTCAGCAACCTGCCGGGTCGAGGCGGTGATCTCGGCGACCGTGCGTCCCTTGCCGAGCTCCTCGCCGAAGGTCCGGTTCCGAGACAGCGGCGATGCGCAGGTCGCAACCAGATCACCCAGGCCCGCCAAGCCGGAAAATGTGTACGGGTCGGCACCCAGCGCCAACCCGAGCCTGGTGATCTCGGCCAATCCTCTGGTGATCACCGAGGCGGTTGCGTTCGCTCCCAGGCCCAGCCCGATCGCCATCCCGACGGCGAGCGCGATGACATTCTTGGTTGCTCCGCCAAGCTCACATCCGATTACGTCGGTGTTGGTGTACGCCCTGAATCGGGCGGTGTGGCAAACCGCCTGAAATGCCTCAGCAGTGGCAGGCGAGACGCTGGCGACCACGCTCGCCGACGGTTGCCGCTCCGCGATTTCGCGAGCCAGATTTGGGCCGGTAACCACAGCTATGCGCTCAGGAGCGATGTCACCCGTTTCGGCGATCACTTCGCTCATTCGCAAGCCGGTCCCCAGCTCGATTCCCTTCGCAAGGCTTACCACGATGGCGGTTTCGGGTATTCGCCAGTGGCTGAGGTTGCTGCGAAGTGACTGTGAGGGCACGGCCAGAACCACGAAATCAGCCCCGCTCATGGCCTCCTGGGGATCGCCGACCGCCATCAAAGACTCCGGCAACGGCAGGTCCGGGAAGTAGTCCGGATTGCAGTGCTCGAAGTTGATCTTGTCTGCGAGCTCGGGTCGCCGTGCCCACAAAGTCACATCGTTGCCTGCGTCGCAGACCACGAGCGCAAATGCGGTGCCCCAAGACCCAGCGCCCATTACAGCAACCCGCGCTGGGAGGCCCGTGGCTTTGGTGCTGCTCATGTCTGGTCTCCGGTCGTCATCTCGGTCCGCGGATCGTAGCGGTGTGCGGGCGGCGTCGTCTCACGTAGCTCGGCGACCAGCACAGTAATGGCATCCAGGATTCTCGTGGTGGCCTCGTCAAGTGTGGGTGCAGTGACTGGCTTGCTACGAAGATCATCCAGCGGCACCGCGTCGCCCGCCGCGACTCGTAAGGTCTTGCGCGGAAACAGCTTAGGGAAGCGAGGCTTGAGACCTGGCATCAGCTCGTGTGCACCCCACTGACCTATTGGCACAACCGGGCAGCCGGTCTGGAATGCCAGTCGCGCAGCCCCGGTCTTGCCCTCCATCGGCCACAAGTTAGGGTCGCGAGTGATCGTTCCCTCGGGATAGATCACCAACGCACGGCCTTGCTCGATCGCCTGCGCCGCCGCAACAAGCGCGTCTTTGGATTGCGCGGAGCCCCGCGTAACCGGGATTTGCCCACAAGCGGCAATGATGCGCCGGATCACCGGGATCTGGAATACCGATGCCTTCGCCAAGAACCGGGGCCAGCGGCCAGAGAACGCGAGAAACTGTCCAACAGCCAGCGGATCGGCGTTGGAGATGTGGTTCACGGCAAAGATCACCCCGCCGGTCTGCGGCACCTTGTCCTGGTATCGCCACTCGCGCTTGGTCAGTGGTCGCAAGATCGCATGCAAGATCCTGACGACAGTCGCAATCGTCTGCCCCCCGGGCTCATGATTAGCCTCCGACAACGGCCTGAGCACAGTGTGCCGAGTCACGTAGTTCTCGGCCATCAACACCTCAGTCTTGGGAAGTGAGTCCTGCTGCTACAGGGTCGGTCACGTCGGCTCCGGCGGGAGCGCCGCGCCGCGAGTGGCTTCACCTTACGGGATCGTGGCAGCATCATCGGATCGAACAGTCAGCTGCCGCCGTCATCGCTCTCAAACCTATTGAGCATGCGAAGTCTCGACTTGCGATTCCCGATCCGCTGCGGCGGCGCCTCGCCTGGACGATGGCGCTCGACACCTTGTCCGCATTGTCTCGCGCGCTCCAACATGTACTCGTCGTAAGTGATCAGCCAGCGCTGGAAGCCCAGCTCAGGCGGGCTGGACTTGCCGTTGACGTCATCAGCGAGTCCGGTCATGTTGGCATCAACTCGGCCCTGAATCGCGGCGCGCTGACGTTACGCGCAGAGGGATTCAGCACCGTCATGGCGTGCGTTGGTGATCTTCCGGCACTGCGATCAGAATCTGTGCGGCGAGTTCTCGAAGCCTCCCGATCTCACTCGCGATCCTTCATCGCCGATGCGTCAGGCGTGGGGACCACAATGCTGGTGGCACACGAGGTCGACCTGGCGCCGCAGTTTCAGGGTCGGTCGGCAGCAGCCCACCATGCATCTGGCGCAGTCATGCTTTCTACGGAAGCGCTCGGCTCACCGGTTGCCGACGCTCGGCGTGATGTGGATACTGAGGCAGACCTGGCCGTCGCGATTGGGCTCGGCGTCGGTGCGGCAACCAGCGCGCTTGTCGATCACGGAGGAGGTCGTCTCGGCCGCTACGAGTTGATCACGGCAACCCACTGGTGCAATGCCGACGGCGAGCGGCTGGCCGTCACTGCCTCTGGAAGGCGAATTGCGCTACCCGCCGACGCTCTGGGCAATGAGCTGCGGCAGGTTCGGATCGGCCAGCGCCTTCACTCGGTGGAGGCTGCTGGCCGAGTCTTATCCGCCTGGCTATAGCCGCGATCCGCGCCTC
>JBKPAB010000167.1:0-6680 GCA_046726195.1 Actinomycetota bacterium | reverse complement strand
CAGCCGGACCCGGATCTGATCATCAGGACCTCGGGTGAGCAGCGGTTGTCGGGATTCTTGATGTGGCAATCGGCACACAGCGAGTTCTATTTCTGTGAGGCCCTGTGGCCCGACTTCCGGAAGGTGGACTTCATCCGTGCGCTGCGCTCGTACGGACAACGGGAGCGCCGCTTCGGTCGCTGAGCCGATCGCCAAAGGCGATGACGAAACGCACGTACACGTTCGCTCCGGTCACGATGCATCCGTTGCAACGTGTGCAGCGCGCCTGGAAGGAACGTATACGTGCGATTCCATCACCGAGTTTCCGATCAAATCGCGGATGATTCCTCCCCGAATGACTGGGTAAAGTCCGTTTAGTGGGCGTGGACGGCCCGCGCCCCCGTCGAGGGAGGCACCAGATGTCCACCGTCAGCCGCATCCCCGCCGCCAAAGCGCCGTCATCGGTACGCAAGGTAATCGTCGCCAGCCTGGTTGGCACTTCGCTGGAGTGGTACGACTTCTTCATCTACGGGACCGCCGCGGCTTTGGTCTTCAACCAGCTCTTCTTCCCCAGCTTCGAGCCGCTGGTCGGCACACTGCTCGCGTTCACCACGTACGCCGTCGGATTTGTCGCCCGGCCGCTGGGCGGGTTGATCTTCGGCCACTACGGCGACCGGATCGGCCGCAAGAACGTCCTGGTCGTGACCCTGCTGCTGATGGGCATTGCCACCTTCGCCATCGGCTTGATGCCGACCTATGCCACCATCGGCGTCTGGGCACCGATCCTGCTGGTCGCACTCCGGTTTCTGCAGGGTCTCGGCCTCGGCGGCGAATGGGGCGGTGCGGTGCTGATGACCCTAGAGTCCGGCGCCGCGAACCGGCGCGGACTCAACGCTAGCTGGCCACAGGTCGGTGTCCCTCTCGGACTGCTGCTGGCCAACGGGATCTTGGCGCTGATGAGCGCGCTGACTGACGAGCCTGCGTTCTTGAGCTGGGGTTGGCGGGTGCCATTCCTGCTCAGCGGTGTGCTGGTGCTGGTGGGGCTGTGGATCCGGATGACGATCGCGGAGAGCCCGTTGTTCCGAGAGGTTGAGGAGTCCCACACCAAAGCCGGAGCGCCGATCATGGAGGTACTGCGGCGCTACCCCAAACAGGTACTGCTCGCCATCGGCGCGCGTGTTGGCGTTGACGTCGCCTTCTACACCTTCGTGCTTTTTATCACCACGTACGTCGCCACATATCTCAAGCTGCCGCGTAACTACGCCCTGAACGCCGTACTCATCGCCGCCGCTGTCCAGGTGCTGCTGATCCCGCTCTTCGGCAGCCTGTCCGACCGGTTCGCGCGCCGGCCGGTCTACCTTGCTGGGGCAATCGGCGCAGCGGTATGGGTCTTCGTCTTCTTCGCTCTGCTCGACACAGGCCAGTTCTGGCTGATTGTGCTGGCCACGGTGATCGCGTTGATCTTCCACGCCGCCATGTACGGGCCGCAAGCGGCATTCATCTCGGAGATGTTCCCGACCAAAGTTCGATACACGGGGGCCTCGATGGGTTATCAGCTGGCCGGCATCATCGGCGGGGCACTCGCGCCGATCATTTCCGTCGCGCTGCTGGACCGCTTCGATACCTCGATCGCGGTGTCCGTGTACGCGGTCATCATGTTGCTCGTGACCATCGTCTGTGTGCTGCTGGCACCTGAGACTTCGAAGATCGATCTGCACGCCGATCCTGCGAAGCTGCCGACGAGGGCCAAGTGAGCGAGCGATCGCCGCAAACACCTGTCGTTGACCTCAACAGCGACCTCGGCGAAGGGTTCGGGATCTGGACCCTTGGCGATGACGATGCACTCTTGGACATCGTCACCAGTGCCAATGTCGCTTGCGGTTTCCATGCCGGCGACCCCAACATCCTGCGCCGTGTCTGCGAGAAAGCAGTCAGCCGGGGTGTGGTGATCGGTGCCCAGGTGAGCTACCAGGACCTGGCCGGCTTCGGCCGCCGCAGCATGGACGTGGATGCGGCGACGCTGACCAACGACGTGATCTACCAGATCGCGGCGTTGGACGGGTTCGCCAGAGTCGCCGGATCCAAGGTCCGCTACGTCAAGCCGCACGGCGCCCTCTACAACCGAACCGTGCACGACCAGCACCAGGCGGCGGCTGTGGTTGCTGCACTGATCGCGTACGACCCCACGCTTCCGCTGCTGGGGCTGCCGGGGTCAGCATTGCTGCACGAGGCCGACAAGGCCGGCCTGCGTACGGTGACCGAGGCTTTCGCTGACCGTGGATACACCGCCCAAGCAACATTGGTGCCGCGGTCCCAACCAGGTGCTCTGTTGCATGACCCAGCCGAGGTTGCGCAGCGGATGGTCGGGATGTTGATCACTGGCCGGATGCTGTCGGTTGATGGTGTCGAGATAGCCGTCTCCGCGCGGTCGATCTGCGTCCATGGAGACACACCTGGTGCGGTCGCCATGGCCGTAGCGGTACGGAAAGCCTTGGCCGAAGCCGGCGTCGAAATCCGGGCTTTTGCGCCATGAGCAAGCACCGCACCCTGCTGACCTGCGGTGAGCATGCGGTGTTGGTCGAGGTCGGCGGATTGGACGAGGTACTCGCCTTCGCTTATGCCGTACGGGAAGCGGCCGGCGCCGCGGCCCCAGGATTCACCGACATTGTCGAGATTGTCCCTGCTGCCGCGACCGTGCTGGTTCTCCTCAGTGACAACGCGCCGATCGCACCACTGCGCCAGGCTCTTGCCGCTCTGCCAGTCGCCGCTGCGAGCGAAGTGCCGGTAAGTGACCGCGTGATTGAGATCCCGGTGGACTACAACGGACCCGATCTCAGCGATGTCGCCGAGCTCACCGGGCTGAGTGTGGAAGAGGTCATCGCTGCTCACACCGGTACCGCCTGGCGGGTCGCATTCGGTGGGTTCGCGCCCGGCTTCGCGTACCTGAGCTGGGGTGATCCACGACTTGCGGTGCCCCGCCGCAAGGAGCCGCGCACGTCCGTGCCATCCGGTGCTGTCGCCTTGGCTGGTGAATTCAGTGCCGTCTATCCGCGATCCTCGCCAGGCGGTTGGCAGTTGATCGGCCGTACCGACGTCGAAGTCTTCGACATCGACCGAGATCCTCCCGCGCTGCTGCAACCTGGCGCTGTCGTGCGCTTCATCAAGAAATCCGGGGCTGGCGATGCCCATTGATCGTGCACTGGAAATCCTGGCGTCGGGCCCGCTCACCCTGGTGGAAGACCTGGGGCGTGTCGGTTTCGCGGCCGTCGGCGTCGGGCGATCGGGTGCCGCCGACAGGGGTGCGTTCCGGCTCGGCGCCCGGCTGCTTGCCCAGCCGTACACCGCTGCCGCACTTGAGGTTCTCTTCGGCGGATTGTCGATACGCGCCCAGGGTGATGTGATGCTGGCGCTGACTGGGGCTCCGACTCCGGCTGACATCGATGGTCGCGGGGTTGGCCATTGCGCGCCCTTCACTTTGAGCGACGGTCAGATCCTCACGCTGGGCACACCGCCGGTTGGGCTTCGCACCTACGTTTCGGTGCGCGGGGGAGTAGACGTGCCGCCGATCCTGGGGTCACGGGCGACCGACACGCTGTCCGGTCTCGGACCCGATCCGGTGCGGACGGGCGACATCGTGCCAATCGGACCGCCGCCCGCCGACTTTCCCAACGTCGACCAAGCCCCGACCGCGATGTTGACTGGCGAGACCCTGGTCTTGTATGCGCTGCGCGGTCCGCGAGACGACTGGCTTGCCGACGTCAATGCGCTAACTGCCACGAAGTGGACGGTCTCAAGTCAGAGCGATCGAGTTGGGCTGCGGTTGACGGGTGAGCCGCTGGAACGCCATGTGACCCGAAGTGGGCAGGAGCTACCCAGCGAAGGTGTGGTACGTGGCTCGATCCAGGTCCCCCCAGGTGGCGAGCCCGTCATCTTTCTCGCAGATCATCCGGTGACGGGCGGATATCCGGTCGTCGCGGTTCTCCTCGACAAGCATGCGGATCGGGCCACCCAGGCAGTTCCTGGCCAAGAGATTCGCATCGTCCTGGTCAGGGAAGCACCGTAGAGCGGGCTGCTGGCTAACTGGCAGGTTTCCATCCCATGAAATTCCCGGCGTGGCGCTCGCCTTCAAGCCACCTGCCGACGTACCGTCAAGGTGCGGGCGCAGAAAGGCGGCCCGCCCGGGAGGCGATGCATGCACCGTCACTCGACGGGCAGCGAACCTGCAAGGCTCGCTGGCGGTCAACGATCCCGGCCAACCACGTAATAGTGGGGCCGGGCGCAGATCGCGTACGGCCCCCAAGAAGGGCAATCCTGTGTCTTCTTCGTCAAGCCGTCGCACTTACGTCATCGACACCTCCGTCCTGCTCAGCGATCCCCATGCAATGCGGCGTTTCGATGAGCATGATGTGGTGCTTCCTGTTGTAGTGATCACCGAGCTTGAGGGTAAGCGGCACCACAGCGAACTGGGCTACTTCGCTCGTACGGCGCTCCGCCACCTCGATGACCTACGGATCATCCATGGCCGCCTTGACGCCCCCGTGCCGGTCAACAACTCGGGCGGCACGATCCACGTTGAGCTAAACCACACCGATCCGGCAGCGCTCCCGGACGGCTTCCGACTTGGCGACAACGACTCCCGCATCCTGGCGGTCGCGCTGAATCTCGCCGCCGAAGGTTGCGCTGTCACGCTGGTTTCCAAGGATTTGCCGCTGCGGGTCAAGGCCTCCGCTGTCGGTCTCAACGCAGAGGAGTATCGCGCAGAGCTCGCTGTGGAGACCGAGTGGACTGGGATGAGCGAGATCGAAGTCACCGGGGGAGACATTGACCGTCTCTATGATCAGGGATCACTTGAGCTGGACGAGGCGCGAGATCTGCCCTGCCACACAGGTGTTGTTCTGCTGAGCGGGACCGCATCCGCGCTTGGTCGGGTCATGCCGACCAAAGAGATAAAGCTGATCAAGGCGGACCGAGACGTGTTCGGGATCCATGGCCGCTCAGCGGAGCAACGCGTCGCTCTCGAGCTACTCCAGGATGCCACCATCGGCATCGTTTCTCTCGGCGGCCGGGCCGGTACCGGCAAGTCAGCACTTGCGTTGTGTGCAGGACTTGAGGCTGTCTTGGAAAGGCAGCAACACTCCAAGGTTGTGGTTTTCCGTCCGCTGTACGCAGTGGGGGGTCAGGAGCTCGGCTACCTTCCGGGGACGGAGGGCGAGAAGATGGCACCGTGGGCGCAGGCGGTCTTCGACACATTGGGTGCGCTGACGACGAAGGCGGTTATCGAGGAAGTGCTGGCGCGTGGACTGCTTGAGGTGCTGCCGCTCACCCACATTCGTGGTCGCTCGCTGCACGACGCATTCGTCGTCGTGGATGAGGCGCAGTCCCTGGAACGTAACGTGCTACTCACAGTGCTGAGCCGGATCGGTCAGGATTCACGGGTGGTGCTGACCCACGACGTCGCTCAGCGGGACAACCTGCGGGTTGGTCGACATGACGGCGTCGTCGCGGTCGTGGAGAAGCTCAAAGGCCATCCGCTCTTCGCTCACGTCACGCTGAATCGGTCAGAGCGCTCGCCGATCGCCGCTCTCGTGACCGAGATGTTAGAGGATGTCGCGGTCTAGGGATCCCGCTCGAAATTAGGCATCGGAAACATCTCGAGATTGTCTCGTTTGGATAACGACTTGTGGCATCGTATTCCCCGTGCGCCGACTCGCTCAGCATGCCATAGTCGGGGTTGGCTTCTCAGCGGTAGTCGTAACGGCGGCGGTCGCCGGGCTCGGTAGCCCGGGCGGTGAGACTGCCGCCATAGCAGTGCCGGCCCCCGTAGTTGCGATCTCGACTCCTGCAACCGATGCGGCCGCAGACCAAGCCGCGTTGGAACGTGCAGCAGCCAAAGCGCGCATAAACCGAGAGGCCACTCGGGCACAGTTTGTCGCTACTGAGCAGGCGGCGAAGCGGGCCAAATCCCTGGGGAAACAAAGCAAAGCGATAGCGGCCCAGCACGCCAAGATCAAGGCTGAGCTGGCTGCAGCCGCGAAGCGGGCCGCGGAGGAGAAAGCCGCTCTCGAGCGAGCTCTGAGGAACCGCGGCTACGAGCCTGGTGTGACCGATCCCAGAGAGATGGCCAGGCAGATCTTGAGGAACAAGTACGGTTACGGGTCCAGCCAGTTTGACTGCTTCGACAACATCATCATGCGCGAAAGCATGTGGCGGGTGGACGCGACCAATCCGACCTCGGGGGCGTACGGGATCCCTCAAGCCCTGCCTGGCTCGAAGATGGCGACCGTCGCCAGCGACTGGCGGACCAACCCGGCGACCCAGATCATCTGGGGCATCGAGTACATGAAGGACCGTTACGGCAGCCCCTGTGCCGCGTGGAGCTTCAAGTCCGCAAACGGTTGGTACTAACTGTGCCTTGCGCCTGTCGCAATGTGCCCTGAGCTTGTCGAAGGGCACACCATCTGGCGCTTCGACAAGCTCAGCGCGCATGCAGCTGGCGCTTCCACAGGCGCCGTCTTGAGCTTGTTGCAATGTGCCCTGAGCCTGTCGAAGGGCACACACCATCTGGCGCTTCGACAAGCTCAGCGCGCGTGCAGCTGGCGCTTCGACAAGCTCAGCGCGCGTGCAGCTGGCGCTTCGACAAGCTCAGCGCGCATGCAGCTGGCGCTTCGACAAGCTCAGCGCGCATGCAGCTGGCGCTTCGA